>DALYIW010000450.1:0-4671 GCA_031970155.1 Coleofasciculaceae cyanobacterium CTOTU46601
TCTTGTGACCAAAAAAATGGGATACAAGCCCCGTCCTTCTAGGACGGCTTTTCTTGATTTTGAATGTATTTTTTAAGCACATCTAGCGGCGCTCCTCCCACAGAAACAGAAAAGTAGCTAGGACTCCATAAAGCCTGTTTGTGGGGTTTCTTATATCCTGCCTGCCCATATCGACGGCTAGCCACACCTTTAAGTGCGTTCACTATCTGAGAGACTGAAAGTTTAGGCGGATATTCAATCAGTGCATGAACTTGGTTGCCTTCACCATTGAATTCAAGGATCTAGAAGTCCATCTTTTGAGCCACTTCGCGAAACGATTTTTCAACTAAACCCAAACTTTCAAAAGTGAATACCGACCGTCGGTATTTGGTCACACAGACCAAGTGAACCTTAAGGTCTGTAACACTATGCCTTTCTCTGCGGAATTGAGTTGTCATTTTGTATAGACAGATCTATAATTAACTAACAGACCAATTATAACACGCGGAATGAAAGCCAGATATCAGTATCGTTTCTACCCGAAAGACCAACAGCGACAGATCCTAGCTCAGTTGTTTGGTTGCGTGCGTGTGGTTTGGAACGATGCTTTGGCTATTTGCAAAAAAGCTGAGAAACTGCCAAGTAACAACGACTTGCAAAAGTTGGTAATTACCCAAGCCAAGAAAACCGAAGAACGTTTGTGGTTGTCTGAAGTTTCTAACATTCCTTTGCCACAGTCGGTCGCGGATTAAGGAGTTGCTTATAAAAACTTTTTTGCTTCGCTTAAAGGTAAGCGTAAAGGTAAAAAAATTGGCAGCCCTAAATTTAAGAAGAAAACTAATCGGCAATCAGCACGGTTTAGAATGGGTGGGTTCTCAATCAAAGGCGACGAGGTATATCTTGCAAAAATTGGCAATATTAAACCGATCTGGTCTAGGGTATTACCGTCAGCGCCTAGTTCTGTCACAGTAATCAAGGATTGTGCTAACCGCTATTTTTTAAGTTTTGTGGTAGAAGTTGAACCTATTCATAACGATGCCAAGAACCAAAGCATCGGGATTGATTTGGGGATAAAAACTTTTGCTGTGATGTCGGACGGAACCAAAGCAGAAAGTCCTAACTATTCAACTTTGGACAGGAAAATTCGCCAGTTACAAAAAAAACTAGCACGTCAGCAAAAAGACTCAAAACGTCGCAATAAAACCAGAATTCAGATGGCAAAGCTGCATAATCAAATTGCCGAGAATCGAAAAGACTTTCTCCAAAAATTATCAAGCAAAATAGTCAACGAAAATCAAGTAATTATTTTCGAGGATTTGAACGGGTTGGGAATGGTCAAGAACCGCAAACTTGCTAGAGCAATTAGCCAGCAGGGGTGGTACGAATTCCGATTTTTGTGTGAGGCTCGCATCCGATAAACTCGGTCGCGAATTTAGAGTAATTAGTCGTTGGGAGCCCACCAGTCAAATCTGTTCAGATTGTGGGTTCTTGTGGGGCAAACTCAATCTAAAAATTAGGTCGGTTCAGTGTTTGAATTGTGGCACTGAACACGACCGAGATGAGAACGCAGCTAGAAATATAGAAAAAGTCGGGATAGGGCATTGCCACGACTCTAAACGGACGCAGAGACAGAGTAAGACTACAACGGTCACGCATCAGTCGATGAAGCGTCAAGAATCACCGCACTTTTAGGGCGGTGAGTATGTCAAAATCTATGTGGTTTTACGACGGCGAAAAGCTGCCAATAAACCACCGACCAAGGCTAATCCGGTAAGGGTACCAGGTTCGGGAACCGATTCGGGAACCGATGAGGATTTTACTTCTGCACTCACCAGAGAGAAGTCACTGTTCTGGAAAGAATTGAGCCATTCGTTAGTTGGATTGTAGGGATTATCAGTAGTAGAGCCGGGGAGTGGTTTTAATACCAGGCTGCTCAGGGAGGAGTTGCCAAAAGGATTGGCGATATCGTACCAACCGCCGCCATCTGGATTAGACCCACTCACGGCATTGACAACTTGATCCAGTATCCCTAGACCGGGCACGTTCCAAAAAGCAGTTGTAGGGCTGGTAATCCTGAGAGTTCCCGTCAGGTTAGTGTCAGAAACAGCGGCAGCTACCTCATAGACTCGATCTGAGAACACTCCAGGTCGATACAGGAAAGAGAGTCCGAGGGATTGCAGGACACCTGTTCTGGGCAGTATCAAATTTAATTCCTCGCCAGTATTGATTTCGGCGAGAACGGGGTCATTGGAACCGCTGGTTATACCCACACCAGTGACACCGTTGACGATCTGGCTCTGTAATGAACCCACATTCGCTGACAGTGTGAAACCATCAGCTGTTGTACAGCTACCAGTAGTGAAATTACTGATCTGCTGACCAGAAGCACCCGAATAAAAAGGGCCTGCCAGAGCAGAGCAATTTCCTAAACTAGAGCCGGTAGTAAAGTTAAAAGCTTGAGCTGGAGCAGTTGATAGAGCAAGAACGCCACCAGCGATTACGCTCAAGTAGGCCGAAACTTTGTTGAAATTCATTATCGTTCCTCTTTAGACCCGATCCAAACTTGGATTACTTGGCATACCTTAGCAATAGTCTGAGAGTTTGGTTTTTTCGCCCATCGCAGCAATTGGATTGATCTTGAGAAAGGGTGTTTTAGTTCAAACAAACCTTCTGAGGGTAGATGCATAGCGTCGAGCTAACAATCTGCGATTTTTATTTAGATATCTCAGACATTGCGTGATGTACTGATGCCTTGATTCTAAAAACCCAACTCTATTATAAAAACCCAAGTTGGGAATCAGTAGTTGTGAGGAAGTAAATTTACTGAGCTTAGACCCTACCTTTAACTACTCCATAAAAATAAAAAAAGGGCTGTTTGATTGGAAACAGCCCATAATAATATCGCTAAAAAAAATGGGTTAAAAGTCTGACTCGACTTTTAACCTCAAGATTCAGGGAGATGACAGCTTGAAACTTAGCAACTAGGAAGCTGCGTTAGCTTTGCGACGACGAGAAGCAGCCAACAAACCAGCAACGATACCCAGACCTGCAAGGGTGGCTGGTTCGGGAACAGCTTGTTCGGCTTGGGCGCCCATTAAGCTGAAATCGCTGTTTCTGAAGTCTGGAGCAACATTTTCATAGACGTATGGCTGTAGCCTGACGCTGCTAACGACAGTATTGGCGAAAGGATTTAAGATACTGTACAAGCCACCGCCATTAGGAGTAGAAGGCGACACAGCTGTCAGGATTTGATTGATACCTAAACTTGCCACTTCCCACCGGGCTGTGGTATCGCTCAGGACTGTGAGGAAGCCCGTTAAGCCGTCAGCGATAACGGTAGCCCGCTCAAACACTTCATCCGAGAATACTGGCGGCTGATACATGAAACCGAGATCGAGGGATTTTAGGATACCACTACCCCCAGGCAGAAGTAAATCGAGAGACTCTCCGGCATTAATCTCGGCAATCACGCTCTGGGCACCTACACCCACACCCGTAACACCGTTTACTGTTTTGGCTTCTAGGGTACCGCCATTAGCTTGGATGGTGAAACCGTCGTTGGTGGTGCAGGTTGTGCCTCCGGTCGTACAGCCAGAAAGGTTACCGCTGGCGAAATTAAAGGCTTGAGCAGGAGCGGTGGAAAGAGCCACAACGCTACCAGCAACTAACCCGACAAAACCTGCAACTTTCTTGAAATTCATTGGATTCCCCTTTGGAACGTAGGCAATTTAATCGATGGATCTTGATTTGTTTGCAGCCGTTTGAGATGTTAATTCCCTGGCCAGATCTGCTGAAATTTGAGCGATATGAGCAAGGTTTTTTACTCCTAACAGATCTGAGTGTAGATGCAGCGAACGATTTAATAGACCCTGGATTTACGTGTATCTCTCGCTTGCTGCGTGTATCTTCTAACAATTTGATTATATGAACAATATTTGCGGAGGGGAAGTTACTAACAGGCGAAATACGTGTTTTTTTACTGAGTCTTTAAATTAGGGGGTTATTTGTTGTGGAAAATAAAGTTCGTGTAAACAAGCACTTAAACGTCAGTTTATGGTAAGCCAGTTACTTGACTAAATTTTAAATTTATGTATTTGGCTAGATGTAACTACGGATACAATTTTCTACTGGAGGGAGAGGGGTGAACGGGTGAGCTGCTGGAAGTGGATAAAAATTGCTTTTCCCTGAGAAACGATCGTCTTGACTTACTCTCTGTTATAGTCCCACCTGCCCACCCGCACTTGGAAGCCGACCTGCAAGGGTGCCCTATGGCTTTGATTGCAAATAGGTTTGGGCTTCTTTGGCGACTAGCTCTACTTCGTCAGTAGCTAGAGTTTCTAAGGTGTTGCGAGCTTCTTCTCCTCCGAGATGACCGAGTGCTTGGGCGATTCTATGGCGGATCTGCCAATCTGGATCTGTAGCGTATGGTATTAAAAGAGGTATTGCCCGTGAATCTCCCAATTCTCCCAAGGAACCGATCGCCGCAGTTTTGACGATGTCGGTGCTGGAGTTGAGTGCTTCTGCCAGTAGGTCAAAGCATCGCGGATCGCCGAATACTCCCAAGGCGGCAATAATACTGAGCTGAAGCAGCCATTCAGAGGTGGTGTGATAAATTCGCTGCAAGTCTTCAAAGGCGTCGGTTAATTTGAGTGCGCCTATGCAGTCTGCGGCGGCTGCTTGCACGTCGGTTTC
>DALYIW010000451.1:0-528 GCA_031970155.1 Coleofasciculaceae cyanobacterium CTOTU46601
GCTGCTGTGTCATCTCGGCATCTCGGAATGGGCGGGCTGATTTCGCTACTCGCTTACTATGTCGAACCACGGCATCTTAATTCGTTGTTTGCCTTTCTATCCTACCAAAAAGCCACTTACACTGAATATATTCTATCTTTTAATTGACGGATTGGCAAGTAAGTGATATACTTACTGATTAATTAGTCAGTTAATTTTTGCGGTTATGAAGCAATTGGAAGGCGCACCGTGGCTTTTAGCACATCGTTCCATGCTGAAGCCGAATCAGCCGATGAAAGTTTCCCTATTGGGTAATGATTACGTGCTTTGGCAAGACAGTCATGGCACGATTAGCGCCTTGCCGAATACTTGTCCTCATATGGGCGCAATGCTATCAGAGGGTTGGTGCGTGAAGAAACCCGATGGTAGTAGCGCGATCGCGTGTCCGTTTCATGCCTTAGAATTCGATCGTTCGGGTTGCACAGTTCTACCCGGTTCCAATAAACAAACCAAATCGATCTTGCCACCATTAGAGTTGATTGTTCAGGG
>DALYIW010000451.1:567-4655 GCA_031970155.1 Coleofasciculaceae cyanobacterium CTOTU46601
GCAGAGTACGAGTTTATTGGAGTGACAGGAGAACGCAGCCTGCCAACAGATATTCTGAGTTTACTGTTAAATATGCACGATTACAACCATCAAAACGGCACTCATCGAGAATTATTTGAAATCGAAGAGGTGCAGGTGAAACAGTTTATCGACGAAGGGTTACATTCTCATGCTTACTTGTCGCAACCCAGGAAACAACCTAAGTGGCGCGACATTCTGAAAAACCCCGGTCAACTGGCGATGCCAAAAGTGCTGGAAGCACACCTAGAAAACTTTTTCCCGTTCATGGGATTGCTGCATGGTGAGGATAAATTGTTGAGCCTGAAGGAATGCCATTTTTACCTTCCAGAAGCCGAGAATCGATCTCGCGTATTTGTGTTGATGTATATGAAGGCTCATTCTGCGATCGCGCACTTAATCAAAGGCAATTTGCTGAAGTTGATTGATGTAGTTGTAGAGCAAGACGCAAAGATTTTGAGTAATATTTACGCCAATACAACACAGCGGATAAAATTGAACAATGAAGTGGGAATGGATTGGGTAAGGCGTAATTTTGAGAGTTTTCCCACAGTCGTCGAACCAAATTTATCATTGCGCGATCGTCGCAAAGAGGAGTGAGGCAGATTTACCATTAAGTAATCAACCAAACTTATAAAGAGTGGACATGGCGATGCAAATTCAACCTTACGACGCTAAACACCTCGATGCAGTCATTCGCCTGTCGCTGCGCGCGTGGGCGCCCGTCTTTGATTCGATTCAAAGCATCATGAATCCCGATGTCTATCGCGAATTCTATCCCGATGATTGGCGCGTCAACCAACAAAAGGCGGTTGAGGACGTGTGCGCTGACGAAGACACACACGTTTGGGTGGCGATAGAAGATGCCTCAACAGTTGGCTTTGTAGCGGTAAGACTTCATCCTGATAGTAAGATGGGCGAAATCTACATGATTGCCGTCGATCCAGATTTTCAACGTCGCGGCATCGGAACTGCTTTGATAAATTTCGCGTTTGACTGGATGAAAAGTGCCGGGATGTCTGTTGCTATGGTCGAAACGGGCGGAGATCCCGGTCACTCTCCGGCACGTCGTACTTATGAAAAGGCGGGTTTTGATTTACTACCCATTGCCAGATACTTCAAAAAGCTATAGACACAAAGAAGATGAAAGATGGTTAAGTCAGTTCTTTTCGATTTAGATGGAACGCTGCTCGATCGCGACGCATCAGTTGAACAGTTCATCGCAGGCCAGTATGACAGGCTCATCGCTGACTTAAACCACATTCCTAAAACAGATTATGTGACCAGATTCATCGAATTAGACTGTCGTGGTCATGTTTGGAAAGATAAGGTTTATCAAGCTCTGGTTGCAGAATTTGAAATTGGGGGAATGAGTTGGCAGGCATTGCTTGAGGATTACGAGACACAGTTTCAGTTTCATTGTGTTCCGTTTCCTTTTCTCTTGGAGATGTTGAGCGTGTTGAAACAGCAAGGCTACTTGTTAGGCATTGTGAGTAATGGTTTAGGGCAGTTTCAAAACCGTTCGATTCAAGGGTTAGGGATTCGAGAATACTTTGATGTCATCCTGATTTCTGAAGTTGAGCAAATCAGAAAACCGGAATCAGAAATTTTTCACAGATCCGCGAATCGATTGGGAGTCACAGTCCAGGAGAGCGTGTTTATTGGGGATCATCCCGAAGTGGATATCCTGGGAGCTAAGAGTGCAAAAATGAAGGCAATTTGGAAACGAAGTTCGCACTGGCTGGAGGCTATAGAGGCAGATGCAATCATCGACAACCTCAATGAAATTCCTTCCATTCTTGAGCATTTCGAGAGTGCAGCGGCGTAAGTTTAGGGATTCTCACCTGGCATTTTTATCCGCTTTGACGCTCCCACGTCTCTTAGCATCTCCGCTTTCTGGTTTAATTTGGCTAATTTTCCGTAAACAGGTGTTGATGATGTGAGTCCTTAATGAGAGCGACAATTTATCGACTGTTTTCTGGAGAAGTCATGAGCTTGATGACAAAGTTTGCGGTGGGGTTGTTGAGTTTTGCAGCTTTGATGGCTTACGCATTACCTGCGATCGCTCGTCCAGCGACATTGATCAACGATAGCAATCTGCGAACGGGTCCATCTTTGACAGACAGCATACAGCGGCTTGCAGCCGCTTGAGGTACAGCGTTTTCGCGAAGGTTTGTGTAGAGGCACCCTTAAGGGTGCCTCTACACAAACCTTCGGTGTACCTCACTCACTTGCAATCCGCTGTATCGAGAGTATTACCTCGCAACTCGAATGTGGAGGTTTTGAATATGAGGCTAGCGAATGATGGCTATTGGTACTATGTGCGATCGCGAAGCGCTGGCGTTAGCCAATCGCAGGTACAAGGCAGAGCAGAAGGCTGGGTAGTAAGCAGTTTAGCCGAATTTGAGCCAAGCCAGAACCGTTATGCAACGTTGGTAGGCGATATGCCTCCGGCACGCTTCGCGAACGCGGCGATACAATTAACGTGCGCTCAGCTCCTGGCTTAGACAGAAACATTTTACACTACGGAGTTCCGGGCGATTTGGTTACAGTAGAGGAGTCGTCCCAAGAGTTCCAAGGATATCGTTGGCACCGCGTCAAATTCCCCAGTAATGCAACAGGTTGGGTGCGAGAAGATTTACTATCAATATGGCCTCAAGGATGCATTATCACTTGCCCACACAATTAGGCGCAGCGATTGTCGTTACTAAAGGTTTGTATGATTATGATGTCAAAAAACTGGGGATTTGGTTCGTCTAGAATTACAACAGTTATTCTCGCAGGTTTAGTTGGGATAATCGCACCTGGATGTACAAGCCTTGCGACTTCTAACGTGCAGCAAGGTAAAAACAGTCAAAGTATCAATACTCCCAGTCTAACTGTTCAATTCAAGCAACAACAAAACAGTTCAACTATCAATGTCCAGAATAACAATTTTCCCAATTCTCCCGAGCGATTTGGTCTTCAAGAAGGGATGGAATATCAAGAAGCCAGAAAACTTCTGATTCAACAAGGTTGGCAACCCCACTTACTCGGTGAACCGCCAGACCTTAGAGATCCTTCTGTCAAAGAGTTATTTGATTTTGGGTATTACGAAGTTAAATCTTGTTCTGGAACCGGATTAGGGCCTTGTCGGTTTGAGTTTACCAATCAAGCAGGAGAACTCCTCGTTGTCTCAGCTATTACAGGTGGATATGAAAATATAAAACGAGTAGTTTGGCGTTGGTTTATTGAGGAACAAATCGACGATAATTAACAAAAATATTTTTCTCCGGGCAACAAAGATAGCCTGACATTCGTAGGAACGAGGGGGTTTAATAACTAGGAGTATGCTCTGAAAATGGATGGAATTCAGTCAGATGAATAATTACCGCGCAATACTAAAAAAAGCCGGGGCAGTTTTAGTTGCAGTGGGTGCGATCGACATTGCTTTGTGGGTATATTGCACGATCAACAACCTTAACTACTCATCCAACTTCAACATCCTCACTGTCGTAATAGGCATCTTACTAATACGCGGTAATCTCAAAGTAGCGCATTATATAACTGGTATCTCTGCTTTTATGCTTAGCTTCACAGGAGCTAACTTATTGCTGCTTCCCTTCGTGAATCCAGCCCGGTTGTGGGTTGCGGAGTTCAAATTTAGGCTAGTTGATACAGTTATATCATTGGCGATCGCTGTCGTGTCCACTGTACTTCTTGCCTGGATTTACCGTCAACTACGCTCCCCATCAGTTGTTGCGGCTCTCCAGAGCGCTGGCTACCCCACCTCCCCGCCTAAGTTTGCTTTCGGTATCGGAATTGCTGTTGTCATTTTCTTCACCGTTACCTGGCACTTTACCCTCAACGGCGATGCAGCCGCTAAAGCAATTGAGCTAGCTAGAGCCAAGTATGGAGAGCAATATCAGTATCATCTCATTGGCATTCGTTGGTCTGGTAACCACACCTCAGCCACACTTGCTGCATATAGCGATCGCGAAATCAAATCTGTAATGGTTGAATGGGAAAAGTGAGGGATTGTATATAATTTTTGATAATGTAGGGGCGGGTTTTACGAGATATCTTTGATC
>DALYIW010000452.1:0-4636 GCA_031970155.1 Coleofasciculaceae cyanobacterium CTOTU46601
AAGAAGAGTTTGACTTCGCCTATCAGAAAGCACAGGAATTTCTAAAATCATAGGCAGGCGAACATGGCAAAGGTAGCACTGCTGATTGGGGTTAGTGAATATGGGCCTGAATTGAACCCACTCCCTGGCGCGATAAAAGATGTCGAGGCAGTAAAGCAAGTTTTGCAGCCTTTGGAGATTGGCGGTTTTGACGAAGTGAAACTGCTCCTCAATCCTAATCCCCCAGTGATGCGAGAAGCGATTGAAACTTTATTTTCCAGTCGCACTAAAAATGATTTAGTGCTACTATTTTTCGCTGGTCATATTATTCAAGATGATAGCGGCAAACTTTACTTTGCCACTTGCATCACTAGCAAAAGTCCTAAAGCTGAGCATATTAGGGTAAGTACTATTCCCGCCAGCTTCGTACATAACCTTATGAGCAACATTTCCTGTCAGCGCCAAGTGGTAATCCTAGATGGTTGCTTCAGGAATTTATCAACGGAAATAGCCGTAAATCATGATGGCACAGCGGACATCAAAACCCAACTAGGTGGCGAAGGGCGAACAATCCTCACGTCTTTCACTTTTATCCACAATTCCTTTAACTCCCAGGGCTTTAACCCTTCACCTTACACTCGTTATTTAGTAGAAGGAATTAGAACAGGAGCAGCAGATCTAGATAGTGACGGTTGGATTTCGGTTGATGAGTTACATCAGTACGCCAGCAACAAAGTTCAAACAGTAGCTCCTGCTGTAAAGCCAGAGTTTTATACTAGCGAGAATGGCTCTAAGATTCTGCTGGCGAAAGTACTACTTGATAACCCAGAACTGAAGTACCGCAAAGAAGCCGAAAGTTGGATACGTTGTGGAGAGATTTCTGAAGGAGGTCGCTATATCTTGAGTAAGCTAGCAGAGAGTCTTGAGCTATCTTCCCAAGACTGTACTGTAATTGAAGATGAAGTCCTCAAACCTTATCAAGAATACCAGGAAAAATTACAGTGTTACAAGCACAATTTTGCGAAAGCGGTCAGCAAAGATTACCCTTTGGGAACTCAAGAACGTGAGGACTTAAAGAGTCTTCAACAATCTCTAGGACTGAGAGAGGAAGATATAGCACCAATTGAAGAGCGAATTACTTTGAAGTTAGCCAATCTTTCCCCTGTTGAAGATAATGTTGATGAGTTAACCCAATCGGATAGTGAAAGCCAACTAAACTCACTATCTTCAACGTTTAGTACATTGATACCAGAGTCAAAATTAGTACCCCCTCTAGTCCTGACAAACCTAACTCCTGAATCTGAAGATGATACTAATAAGCCAGTTCAATCAGACAGCCAGAGCCAACAAAATTCGGTGCCTTCAGAACCTAGTGTAGTGACGCCCGAATCCACACCGATACCTGCTATTGCGGCAAGCAACCCAACTCCTGCTGTCAATTTATCATCGAGCTTGCCTGATTCACAAACCAGCTCGGTTTCTGCTTCTACTTTCCCCAAAAAATCTATTCTAATAATTGGAATTGGAGGAGCTTTAGCTACTTTAGCTGTGGCAATTGGCATCGTTAGCCGGACTCAAGTAGCACCTCCCGTTCCTCAGACAAATAACATTTCATCGTCACCTAGCCTTTCATCTAAACCATCTCCAACAACGCCAAATTCTAACCAGGAACCTAGCCCTAGTCCTTCTGCATTACCGGACAGTAAAGATTGCTTAATTTTTGTTAATGGAAATCTACGCTCTGAGCCTGTTGCGTTTCGGGATAATGTTGTTGAATCATTAAGAGAACCCGTACCTGTTACTGGAAAGCGGACAAAAGAAGGCTGGGTACAGGTTAAAATGACCACCGGCAGATTAGGTTGGGCACACCCGGAAATAATATCTAACGATAGTGAAAAAGAAATGGAGGCTTGTCTTTCTAGAAAGAGAATAAGTACCAATATAATCCAGGATATTCCCCCTCCGACTTCAAGTTCATCGCAGTAAGTTATGCTGTGAGCAGTCTCATATTGTATGCAGATCAGCTTAATAGGCAGAACCGCATAAAGCCTTAAGTTCAGCTTCAGGTTGACCTATATGTTTTTGGCGACAAAGTAAGACTTGACCAGCCCGTTGTTGATAGTAAATTTGATGAGCAAACCACCCTAAAGGTGAACCCGCGATCGCACCGATAAGTAGACCAGTCACTAGACTGTAAACAAGATTTTTTCGGGTGATTCTTTCGTGTTCTGCTCGGCTAATGTGATCATGTTCTGTGTGAGTAGCGTGATTGTGAGTCATGTCAAGCTCCTCCTTAAGACGCGCTTTCTATAAAGAAAGCAAAACTCAACAGTAGCTACTTCCATCTTTGTGCTTATTCATCAGGAGGTGTTAGCAAAACTCTCTACAGAGTCTAAGCACGAAATCGCATTGCCAGTAATTGGCGTTTTAAGTAGGACAGTTCTTGCTCTACCTTGCCGACTCGCCCTGTCAATTCTTCTAGGGGTCTATCCGCAAAGTAACTACTCACAATAGCTTCAATTGCCATAGTCTCTGACAGTCCTTGCTCGGTCATGTATGCCTGTAGCTGTTGGTAAATTTCGGGGCTTAGACCGCTTTGTACCTGTATCTTATTCATTAAAGTTGGCTTCCATGACCCAGACTGCTATAGTACACTTGAAGCGTAATCAAGCAGTATACGACACTAAAAGGTGGGATTCCCGATATAAACCGTACTTTTCGGCATTTATGGTTAAAAATGCGACATTATAGCCCTTCTTGACTAGAACTTCTTCTATCTGTCGAGTGAGTTCGTTCTCAAACCAGCCTTTAGCTAGATAAGCGCTATCCGCTCAACACGATACAACGCGATCGCTTCTTCCTGTCTAAAAGCTTTAGTTGCATAGGATAAAGCTTTTAATTATTTCGATAATCAGCTATTTAATAATTAAATCAAAATAAATCTAGCATCACTTGTATAGCTCATGAACCTAATTCGTTAAAAGTGTTTTTTATACTGTAATGCTTGACTCAATTGAAAAATGAAAGTTAAATTGTATTAAATTGTCTCATCTATGCCTATCTACTTACCTGGACTGTGATAAAGTTAGCAGCTAGTAGCTAGGTGTTTAGTTGGGTAAATTGACCAATAACCGAAGCATCAAATCTTCAAACATCAATTAAAGGATATCTATCAATGGCTGGAACTTTAACCCTCAAACAACAAACGGTTTTCAAACAAGATCCTACCAAGCAAGCACAAGACCTTAAAGACAATCAAAAAACTGCCTTTATGGCAGCCAATACAAAATATGATTTTGATTATATTGAAATTAAAAGCTATGGTACTCAGTCCTTCGATAGCCACAAGCACTTGGAAGTGCATTTCTCAAAAAAAATTAAGTCAATAAAAGGTGACGAGATATCCACCTGGTACGTTTTTGCAAGTCATATACAGAAAATAGAATAGGTACATCACAACTTCAAAAATTAACAGTTTTCGTAGGGGCACGATATTATCGTGCCTTTACCGTATTATGGGTGACCACTTAGTTAAAAAAATTAGATATGAGTCGTAACTATTGGCACTTCAGGTACACTTCAAGCTGTAATAAGCCGCACTTCAGATTAGACTGGCGCATCAAGCACGAATTCCCAACCTTGCAGAATCCCTAATCTGTCCAAGAGTAAGAACACCGACAACATCCCCGCCATCAACTACAGTCAGCTTCTCGGCACCAGTCCGCAGCAGAAGTGATAGGGCTTGGCGTAGATTATCAAATCGATTAATGCTGGCATATTCACTCGTTGGCTGAAAATCCTGAGGCACAGCAGTCATAACCATCTCAACACACAGCAAACTCAGCTGACGCACCATATCATCAGCACCCACCAAATCATGCACAAACCCATTAGCTGGTTTGGTCAGAATATTAAAAGGCGTATCAAACTGCACAATCTGACCCTTTTGCAGAATCATGATTTTGTCTGCCAAACGCAGCGCTTCCTCAACATCATGAGAAACAAACAAAATCGTTTTCTTGAGTTGACGCTGAAGACGCAAAATTTCATCCTGTAGAGTCTCGCGGGTAATCGCATCAATTGCCCCAAATGGCTCATCCATCAACATCACCTTCGGGTCACCCGCTAATGCACGCGCCAAACCAACTCGCTGCTGCTGCCCTCCTGATAACTGTGGGGGATAACGATTGCGGTAATCCTGAGGAGGCAAATCAACTAGCGTCAGCAACTCATCAACTCGCTGCTGATACTGCATCCTTGACCAACCCAAAAGCTTCGGCACTACAGAAATATTCTCAGCGACTGTCATGTGAGGAAACAAACCAGACTGCTGGATGACATAACCAATCTGCTGGCGCAGCTTCGTTGCTTTCATCTTCCGGATATCAGTACCATCAAGGTAAATCGTGCCTGAAGTAGGTTCGTACAAACGATTAACCATCTTGAGAAGCGTAGTTTTCCCACAACCAGAGGGCCCTAAAATCACGACCAGTTGACCCGCTTCAATTTCGCAAGTGCAATTATTCACCGCCGGATGAGATGCACCAGGAAATTTAAGAAATACTTCCTCAAAACGTATTGCACTCACTGGTTTTTCCTTAGAGTTGTTTGTTGTTTGTTGTTTGTTGTTTGTTGTTTGTTGTTTGTTGTTTGTTGT
>DALYIW010000453.1:0-4589 GCA_031970155.1 Coleofasciculaceae cyanobacterium CTOTU46601
TGTTTGTTGTTTGTTGTTTGCTTGCCCTGAGCTTGGTCGTTGCGGTTGTTTGTTGTTTTTTTTATCTATTGCTCTGAGATAGATTAGGCTTTGAGGATATATGAAAATTCTTTGTGTCTTCTTTTAACCCTGGAACATAATAACCAACAACCAACAACCAATAACCAACAACCAACAACTAACTAAACCTTTTTTAATAATCCTTCTTTCGCCAGAAATTCTTTAGCTACTTCAGCAGGCTCTCGTTTTTTTCCACTCACCTCATAGTTAAGCTGTCGCATGGCTTCGTTGGTTAGCTTAGGGGCAATAGCGTTAAGAGCATCACGAATACCCGGTGTTTTTTCTAGTACTGCTTGACGCACAACTGGAGCAACCTGATACGGAGGAAATAACTTTTTGTCATCTTCCAGGACAACTAGCTTAAACGTGCTAATCTCACCATCTGTACCAAAGGCAACAGCAACATCGGCTTGACCATTGTTCAATATCTGATATCTCAAGCCTGGATCTGTCGGAACGAATTTTTTAATCTTGAAGTCGCCATAGGCTTTTTTCAGTCCGGCTAACCCATCCTCTCTAACCTCGAATTCGGGAGGACCAATTATGGTTAATTGACTGGCCTTTGCTGCCATTTCTGAAATCTTTTTAATCCCGTATTTTTGAGAGCCTTGCTGAGTCATTACCAGAGCCTGGGTATTGTTCATAGGTGCAGGCTCTAGCCAGACTAAATTGAACTTCTCTTTATAGGCTTTGGCAACTGTATCAAATACTTGCTTTTGGTTACTATTAGCAGGCTGCTTCAGCACTGTTAATAAACCTGTTCCTGTGTACTCTGGGTATAGATCAATCTGACCGTTAGAAAGAGCCGCTTGGGCTACTGGGGTTCCTCCTAAGTTCAGTTTACGCTCGACTTTAAAGCCTTTATTTTCTAGCACTAGAGCATACATTTCTCCCAAAATGAACTGCTCTGTGAAGTCTTTTGAGCCGACCTTAATTGCTCCCGCCGTGCCGCCACTACTACCACTATCATGACAAGCGATCGCACTCACCATCGTTAGTAACGCCAGCAAAAGTGGCACAAATAGGCGATGAAGTGATTTCATAGAATCCTCTTTGGCTAGAGTTAAGGTGCAGCTACCTCTCAATAGAGTAGCGTTGATTTAAGTGAGAGCAGACAAGGTGGTAGTTTTCTCTCCTCGAATAGTAATTGACTAAACGAAGTCTGCTCTCCTCCTCCGGATGCTACTAGGCGTTACTTGTAAAAATATATGTCTAGGCTATGCTGGAAACGCGCTTTTGAGGTAGGGGAAAGTCAGCCATATGCAAGCGGTATTTTCAGGACGATTAAGTATTGAAAAAGTTACAGTTGCGATCGCTGATTTACCAGCATCATTGCAAGGTACAAAACTCGTGCAGCTGTCGGATTTACATTACGATGGCTTACGGCTATCAGAAGAGCTTCTGGCTCAAGCCATTGAAGCTAGTAATCAAGCCGAACCGGATTTAGTTCTCTTAACAGGCGACTACGTAACTGATGACCCAGACCCCATCAACTCGCTAGTACATCGGCTAAAGCATCTCCAAAGCCGCGCTGGTATCTTTGCTGCACTGGGTAACCACGACCTTTGCTACCACCACTCAAAAACACAAGTTACTGATGCTCTGACTAGCATTGGGGTAAAAGTTTTATGGAATGAGGTAGCTTATCCTCTGGGTTCCGATTTACCTGTTGTAGGGCTTGCCGATTACTGGTCTCGTGAGTTCAATCCTGCACCCGTGATGAACCAACTCGATCCCAACAAGCCCTGCCTCGTCTTATCTCACAATCCCGACACAGCTGAACCGTTGCAGCAATGGCGGGTAGATTTACAGTTGTCTGGTCATACTCATGGAGGTCAAATGGTGATACCAGGAATTGGCCCAGCACCCATCTTGATTCAGAAGCTTCAGCCAAAGTTTCCCAAATCAGTACGACGTTGGATACCTTACATGCGGGAATATGTCAGGGTCGTCAAGCATTGGGAATGGGCACAGGGGCTGCATCAGGTAGGTAAAAACCAACTTTATACCAATCGCGGCTTAGGAACTTACCCCCCAGGACGCCTATTTTGTCCACCAGAAGTTACCGTAATTACTTTAATTTAGTCACCATGAGCTGCGCTCACAACTGACCAAATGAAAATGTTTCTTCCCCTACTCCCTACTCCCTACTCCCCACTCCCTACATAGACTTGAGGCTCTCCGTTAATCTAAAATTCCATAAAAATATGAGATGATTGTAAAAAAATGTGTATTATTAAGTGAGCTTTCCTAAGCAAACATTAAGTAAGCGTACTTACTAAACCTAAAATGTAAAGTTTTGTGAAGAAGTTTCGGTGAATCTTGCACTGGTCTGCCGTAAAAATTCATAATTCAATCTGGCTGGAATCTTTAGGGAAGCTTGATTACAAAAGTAGTCATAGGGATCGGCAGTCGTAAATAATAGTCTTGTATTCAAGTAAGGCTCGTCGGCTTACATCTTTAGCGACTCAATTAAATTCAACTAAAAGCAAAGGAGTATTCGTAAAATGTTCGGTTTTATCAAAAATTTCTTCAGTGGAATTGCCGCCTTTTTTGGTGGGCTGTTTGGCGGTAAAAAATCTAAGGGCGATACCTCCACTGCTCCCAAAATGAAAAAAGCCAAAGGCTACTACATGGAGCTAGATGAAACTGGCAATGTTAAGGCAGCAGACTCAGAGAAAAAGCCGGAACCAGTTAAGGCAGCTGTAGCGACACTAGAATCAATCAAAACTGAGGTAACAGAAGCAATAAAGCCGGAGCCAGCGAAAGCAGAAGCGGTGCCTAGCCAGGAAATCAAGCCGGAACCAGCGAAAGCAGAAGCGGTGCCTAGCAAGAAGAAAAAAGCCAAATCGGAGCCAGCGAAGACTGAAGTGGTGTCTGGCAAGGAAACAGTCAAGATTGAAGCTCAACCCAACCCTCCAGCACCAGCAGCCAGCAATGGTAAAGTTGACCCTCAGAATGAAGCGACATTTGCTCCTAACTACTTGATCTCGACTGCCAGCAAGGGGCGGCGGCGTCCAGGTCCTAGCATGGATCTGTTCCGGGATATGGCGCGTCAGGTGAAAACACCTAGCTAGTTTCTAGTTAGTTTGAGGGGTTTTTGAGCAGTTTTTAAGAAAAACTAATCCACTATACAACTGAAATGCTGAGTCCCAAAGCGTTTCTTCTCGACGCGACAAGTCGATGTGAGACGGCAGATGTCCCAGCATTTCTTTGTAATCTAAAGCGGTTTGGGCAAAGGCAGTAAAATCAGACCAGACTGGTATTTCAGGTAGCTGACGGTTGAGGAAGTTCAGCAAGTTATTCCAGTTTCTTCTAGTGGTTGCTTGATGTTGGAGAGGCACTTGTGGCTCTATTGGTAAGGTGGGAGGCGGTGTAGGAGAAAGAGTGATTCCCTGCTGAAATTGATAGATGCGATCGCTTAAACGAAGAATACTACCTCGCTGAGGTAAATGCAGGTCGCAAACCTGAACATAGTCTAAAGTTTGAGTTTTGCGCTGTATATTGCGGCGTACATCTATATGTACAACGGCATCAAAAAGAGGCAGCAATCCTTCCACTCTTTGGGTCACTTCTGACCAGTTGAAAGTCAGCGAACCCAACTGACCCTCGGCATTTTGGCAAACAACGGTAGCTTGAGAACCTTGGCCGTCTAACCCACCTAACGTTCCTACTCCTGTGCTCTGTGAAAAATAGTGAACATTAAAAACGTTAATTTTCTGAAGCTTGGCAAGAGAAGCCGAAAAGCAAGGAATCGAAGCTTCCCGCAGCGACGAAACATAAAATTGTAGCTCTCCTACCGGGCCTAGACGATACAGACGCCAATCCCGCGTGGGCAGCTGTAGTCTTGCTGTGTAGATGTCTAGCTGCATGATACGAGCAAACTTTTGAGCAACGGCTTGTTTCACTTCGGTGCTGATAGGTTCTAGTACCAATACGCCCAACTCAGCATTGCTAGGGTCACTTGTGGCTTGAGCAAGAGCTTGTTGACGTTGCTCTTTCTCGATTGCTTCTAAGCGCCCTAGTCCCTGACGGGCTTGAGACATAATCTTCGGATTAGTCGTGTTCCGTAGTAACTGCCGATAAACAGTTTCAGCAGATTCCAGCTTTCCCGTCGCTTCGTGCAGTCGTCCTACATAAAGCCGTACCCAAGGGTTTTTTGGCTCCTGCTGCACCAGCTGTTTGAGTAATCGAGCAGCTGTTCGATAGTCTTTACGCTCAAAGGCATCAGCAACTTGGTCAATCATGACAGTTGAGAAGTAAGGGTGAGAGGGTGAGGGGGAGCAAGGGTGAGGGGGTGATTGATTTGATAGTTCGTCTCCAGATTAGACACTATGCGCCAGAAAAACACAAAGAAAGAATAAAAATTTCTCTTCCCCATCCTCACTAAAGCTCTAGCCTACTCCCGATTTTCAGCTGAAGGTAAATTGAAGTTCATATTTTCACCCTTACTTTTATTCTTAGCTTGGATAAATCTGCAAACAAAAGCTTCACCCCCTCACCCCCTCACCCCCTCTCTCTTACTCCCC
>DALYIW010000454.1:0-4573 GCA_031970155.1 Coleofasciculaceae cyanobacterium CTOTU46601
AAAGATGAGCAATCAAAAAATAAGTATGAGCAATTGACGCTGGCACAGCTAAGACAGCGTGCTAATCTAACACAGCGAAAGCTAGCTGATATTCTTGACGTGACGGTTAAGACTGTTAGTGCTTGGGAGAGAGGAGAACACGAGCCATATTTGACCTTGACTCAGACTAAAAAGCTGGTAGATGGATTGCAATGCTCTCTTGATGAACTAATTGAGGCGACGGGAAAGCAACCTTCTACAGGAGACGATGAGCCGCGCCTAACCTTTGCCCAAACTAAGCGTTTGATGGAGATTCTCCAATGCAGCCTTGATGAACTGGTTGCTGCTATGGAGAAAAATCCGCCTCAACAGGGGAATTAATGTGGCGATCGCACAAAGCGCACCAGCCTACGAACGATCGCACATTGCTAAACTGAAGGCAGCGATCAGACAGGAGTAAATGGTCACAAGCGCAGGCATCACAGATACCGTAAAAAGCTTGAGCGATCTGCAAGAGCGCTGTAATCTGCGTCAAGCAAACGACGATCGCTTCTTCAGCGAGTGGGTTGAAGATTTACCCAAGCTCGACACAAGAGAACAAGCTGGTGTTGATCGCATAAAGCAGCGCTATGATTACCATCGCGTCGAGGGTCTATTGTTAGAGGGTACGATTAACCTCCTAGTGGTTGCGCCACTGCTAGAACTTGCAGGTTTTCTAGATCCACCCTTTCGCATTCGTTCGCCCTACGGCATTGCACTAGAACTTGACGATCCAGAGGAAACAATTCGCGGTTTTATTGATACTCTGGTCGTACAAGAGCGCCTGTGGGTTTTAGTGATCGAGTCGAAGCGAACCAGCATTCCAGTTCCGGCAGCCTTACCCCAGTTGTTAGCTTACCTGCTTGCTAGTGGATCGAATAATTACCCAGTATTCGGCATGGCAACAAACGGAGATGAATTTGTCTTTCTAAAACTAAGTCAAGGAGATGCTCCGCAATATGATGTATCGCGGACATTTTCGTTATTTCCTCGACGGCATGAGTTGGGTAATGTCTTACAGATATTAAAGCGGTTGGGGCAGATAGTAGCAGGGTAGGCTAACCGATATAACAGTTTTCATGCAGGTGAAGCCTTGTCAGGGCACGGCACGGCCTTAGCCCTTACCCCATACCTCAGACAATTGAAAACCGCCATAAGCGCGATCGCTCCTCAAAGACCACCCTTAGCCAAACAACTGCTTAATCCTGCAAACTTCAGCTTCGGTATGTTTCGTTATAAGATATAGTGCTGTAGACTCGCCCTAGTTCAGGAGAAGAACGTAAGTGCTGACACTTGGCGTGAATATTGATCACATAGCCACGATTCGGCAGGCACGGCGAACTGTAGAACCTGACCCAATTGCGGCCGCCGTGCTAGCAGAACTTGCTGGTGCTGATGGCATTACGGTACACCTCCGAGAAGATCGGCGTCATATCCAATACCGAGATGTTTATGTACTGCGCCAGACGGTGCGGACTCACTTGAATTTGGAAATGGCAGCTACTGATGAAATGGTGGCGATCGCACTCAACATCAAACCCAACTACGTCACCCTCGTTCCCGAAAAGCGCGAGGAAGTAACAACCGAAGGGGGACTTGATGTTGCAGGTCAAAGTGAGCGAATGAGTGAGATTGTCGCCAAGTTACAAGGCGCTAACATCCCTGTTAGCTTATTTATCGATGCCGAACCAACTCAAATCGACACCGCCGCTAACATCAAAGCCAAATTCATTGAACTGCATACAGGCCGCTATGCTGAGGCAACTGATGAGGAGAGTCGAGAGAAAGAACTAGCTGTATTAGCCAAAGGATGTGAACAAGCGATCGCTGCGGGTTTACGAGTCAACGCCGGTCATGGTCTCACCTACTGGAATGTCTACCCTGTAGCTTGCCTCCAAGGTATGGAAGAACTCAACATTGGTCATAGTATTATTTCTCGTGCGGTTCTTGTCGGTCTAGAACGCGCTGTTAGAGAAATGAAACAAGCCATGCACGGGCAGTTATAAACCTTGAAAGCAGAGAAGGTTGAACAGTAACCAACAACCAACAACCAACAACCAACAACCAACAACTAATATGCAAACTTACTACTATTTATTAGCAAGTCAACGCTTTCTCTTAGAAGAAGAACCCCTAGAGGAAGTACTGAAAGAACGAACCAGGAACTACCACGAACAGGAAAAAGAAATTGATTTTTGGTTAGTCAAGCAACCTGCCTTTTTGGAAGCACCTCAAATGGCACAAGTCAAGCAAAAATGCCCCCAGCCATCAGTAGCGATAATATCTACCAATCCTCAGTTTATTACCTGGTTAAAGCTGCGCCTGGAATTTGTCGAAACGGGTGAATTTCAATCACCATCAGATGCTATTCCTGACCCCCTAGCCTCTTTGGCATCAGTATCTTGACTAATAAAGGATGAGGGATGAGGGATGAGGGATGAGGGATGAGGGTACAAGCACATGAATTTAATTAGGTCAAAGAAAAGAAATTTTCAGTAATTTCAAGCACCATTATTTATTTATGGGGCTATTGGCGCATTTATCCTTCATCCTTCATCCCTCATCCTTCATCCTTCCCAGTGACTGGCGATGCTCTCTTGAGGAGTTAAGAGTGAAAGAAACAGCCTTACCCATAGCCGGCTCTGTCCTGCTAGTATTTGTCGGTTTGATGAGTTTTGCTGACTCTTGTTTAGCTCAACAAACTGTCTCTCCTTGTCAACCACCACAGGCAAATGAGTATCTTTTGCTAGTACTCAGCAAGTCTTTGGAAATTCAGGAACACCTGCAACGGACTTTGCCAGCAAATACCCAGACTACTTTTTGTCGATATTTAGACGACAAAGTTACGCGCATTGCAGGCTTTAGAAGTCTTGATAATGCCAATAGTTGGGCACGCTACGTCAAAGAGATTGTGGGATTATCCGCATTTGTGGTGCGACCGACACAAGCCACATTACCCACCAATTCTCTTGCTTACAATCCTCAACCTTTAGGTGAGGGTTATGCTGTGTTGGTTGATTACCTTAACCAGCCCGAAATAGCTATTAAGTTAAAGCAAATACTCGGTAAAGATGTGGGTTTGGTTTCTTTTGGTCAACGTCCCTATTTACTAGCCTCGTACACCACTAACCAGCGTGAAGCTAACTCGGTCTTGCGAAAACTGAGCGATCGCGGTTTTTGGAGTATGCTGGTAGACAGCAACCGAGTCACCTTGCTTAGATCAGTCATAAGTTTTTAATTTGTAACTTATGTGCTGCAACTCACAGTCAATTTAAGATTTTCTTTATAAACTGTAAGGTAGTCGAACAAATATGGAAAGCCGATATGCTGACTGCTTCTACTAACCTTATGCAAGAAGAATGGGTGCAACGCTGGCTTCATAAGCTAACTCCGAAACAAAAAGCATTGGTAATAGAGGTTTTGGAGGACTCCAACAAGTATCGGAAACCAACTCAAGCTGCTGTTGCACAAGCATACGCCTTAGTAACTGCTTCTGACCAAGTAGGGATCAGGTGATAGATATTTTCCAGTCAAGTGGTTCAAGGTCATGAAGAATTTCATAGGAACTGCTCAAGACTATTCACTCCTCCCTTCCTGGTTAGCTGCTATAGCCTCTACGTATAAAATTGCACTGACTGACCAGTAAATACTTTTGTCGCTAGAGGAGAGGGGAGAAGGAACTCTACCTCTCCTGCTACATTAATAAGCTGGATAAGCTGGAGCCGCTAAACAGGAAACAGCTATACCCAGAGCTAACCCGACAATAACCTGAAAGGGTGTATGTCCCAGTAATTCTTTGAGACGGTCTTCATTAAACTGTTTGCCTTCACTAAACAACTCATCAATGATTTGGTTGAGAATGCGAGCTTGCTTGCCGGCGGCCTGACGAACACCAGCGGCATCATACATCACAATCACAGCAAAAATCATGGCGATCGCAAACTCAGGTGAATCCCATCCTACAGTTTGTCCTACACCTGCTGCCAGAGCGGCGACAAAGGCTGAGTGGGCACTGGGCATACCGCCCGTAGTCACAAGAACGCGGATATTAAATTTACGATTTTTGGTTAGCTCAACAAGGAGCTTAGAGAGTTGAGCAACCAGACAAGCCACGAGCGCAACCAGCAGTACCTGATTGTTTAAAATATCGCCAACGTCCTGCATAGTGTTTTACCTGAAATTGGAAACCTCAGTATTAGAGGTTCAGTGAGTGCGAGTTGTAATAAAATCAGCAATGGCGATTAGCGCTTGAGCCTTATCGCCAAACGTTTCCATTTGGGCCTTAGCTGCATCAATCAGCTGTTGAGCTTTGGCTTTTGATTGCTCAATTCCCCAGAGGCTTGGATAAGTTGCTTTTTGGGCTTGGAGGTCTTTACCCACTGTTTTCCCCAGTTGCTCCTGAGTAGCAGTGATATCTAGGATGTCATCGACAATTTGAAACGCTAACCCGATATCTTGGGCATAGCGAGACAGGTGTTCGATCTGAGCATCTGTTGCCCCTGCCAAAATCCCTCCACAAACCACACAAGCTTCCAGCAAAGCTCCGGTTTTATGA
>DALYIW010000455.1:0-4556 GCA_031970155.1 Coleofasciculaceae cyanobacterium CTOTU46601
ACTAACTATTCTGTTGTCAATTCTCTGGGTTTTATTCTCATACATCCATTGCTGTCTCGTTTCACTAATCCCGAAATTCTTGAGACATTTAGAGCACGCTCGTAGCCTCAACTGACCTCAACTGACCTCAACTGACAGTAGCCAACCCGTATCATCACTGCCTCTCTACGTGCAAAAGAGAGGTTTTTTCTTGTTGCTGCTTTTCTCCGCTGTTGAGAGCTGAAATCCCGAACAGTTTTCACCCCAATGCTGACCCTCAATTCCCAGCAGGATGCTGCTCTCACAAAGAACTCAACGCTCCCTTGAGTTCCGAGAAGCTGCCTGACTACCTACAAATCCCAAGGCAGCACTTTCAAAAACGGCTTTCTCGCTCTAAAAGATATCATGCGAAATCGAGAAACGCTTAACAGACACCGACACATCTACGCGATCGCCGGAAGCACTTTCTCACCAAAAACCTCAATGAACTGCTCTTGCTCTAAGTTCACATTATGCAGGACAAGTTCCCTAAATCCGAGTTCTATATCCTTATGTAACCACTCGATGTGCTGCTGGGAGTCAGCAGAAATCCGCACGGCACAGTCCATGTCCTCCGGCTTGACAAACTGTGCAGCTGCATCAAACTGTTGGGGAGTCCAGAGTTCTGACAGCATAGCGCTCTTGAAGATATTGGTGCGCCACTGCTCGTAGGCTCCTGCCCTTGCTGTCGCCTCATCCCGTGCGTAGGAAAGTTGCACCTTGAGATACATCGGTTTGCCCTCTCCGCCGCCCCGATAAAACGCTTCCACCACCTGCCGGAGTTTTTCAGGCGGACGAGAGATGGTGTATAGTCCATCTGCCCAGGAACCAACCCACTCGGCGGTTGAGGCAGTGACGGCGGCTCCAATCATGGGGGGTGGAATTTCAGGACGAGTGTAGAGCTTTGCCTCCTCAACGCGCACCCGCCCGTAGTGAGTAACTGTTTCTCCAGCCCACAAGGCGCGGATAATGTTTGCACACTCCTTGAGGCGAGCATTCCGTTCTGCTTTGGGAGGCCAGTGTTCTCCAGTAATTCGTTCGTTGAGCGCCTCACCACTTCCCAGTGCTACCCAGAAGCGATTGGGGAACATTTCTGCAAGGGTGGCAACGGCTTGAGCAACAATGGCAGGGTGATAGCGCTGTCCTGGAGCGCAAACAACTCCGAAAGGGAGGGATGTTGCCTGCATGGCTGCGCCTAGCCATGCCCAAGAGAAGCCGCTTTCTCCTTGGCGATCGCTCCAGGGATGGAAGTGGTCAGAGGATGAGCCAGCAGTGAACCCAGCAAGCTCAGCCATTTGAACGTATTTCAAAAGAGCGCTCGGCTTGAACTGCTCGTGGGAAGCGTGATAAGCAACCTTTACCATAATGATTCCTTTGCGTATGAGGTTGTTATTGATGAAGATGTAGAGCTTACAGCACAGTGTCAGCGCGGAACCAGCGATACCCGTATGCGTCCAATTCGATAGAACTTAAATTGCTGTCGAAGGGTTCGTACTGCCGATTTGCAAACAGCTCCATCAAGTGCTTTGGTTTGAAGTCCTTCGATTTAAGGGTGACGGTACAAGGTTGTTTTGCCAGATTATGCACGGCGAGTAACGTGTCACCTTCCCATTCGCAACAGTGAGCAAATACACTTGGCTTATCCGTTTCCAGGATGCACCACTTTCCCCAACCCAACTCTGGGCATTGCTGGCGGATGCGGATTACCCGTTCCATCCAGTTGAGCAACGAATTAGGGTCGCGTTGCTCGGTAGTGGCATTGACCTGCTGATACCCGTACTCCCCTTCTGAAATGACTGGTCGTGTGAGTTCATCCTGTGATGCTGTAGAAAAGCCTCCATTGTAAGTATTTGACCATTGCATAGGTGTGCGAACGCTGGTACGACCTTCAAGGGACAGATTGTCGCCCATGCCAATCTCATCGCCATAGCGCAGCAGAGGTGTACCCGGCAAGCTAAATAACAGGCTATACGCCAGCTCTAGGCGACGGCGATCGCCTCCTAGCATCGGTGCCAGACGACGGCGGATGCCATGCCCGTAAATTTGCATAGTCTCATCGGGTGCAAAAGCAGCGAAAATTTCTTCCTGTTCGTCCTTGATAAGCTGATTGAGGTTGAGTTCGTCATGGTGACGCAGAAAGTTCACCCATTGACCTGTATGTGGGGTGTCTGGTAATGTCTTCAATCCCTCAATGATGGGGGCTGCCTGCTCCCTAGCCAGTGCGAGAAACACATACTGGTTCAATAAAAAGTTAAATAGCATATTCATCCTGTCCCCATCTCCGAAGTATAGGGGGATTTTGTCTGACTCGACGTTCGCCTCTGCTAGCAACACGCCATCGCCACGTCGTTCCGAAACAAACTCTCGCATCTGGGACAGGAGGTTGTGGAGTTCTCCATGCTTTGCTTCTTCAATACCAAGCGGCTCGATTAAGTATGGAGCAGCGTCTATGCGAAAGCCGGAGACACCAAGTTCCAGCCAGAAGCCCATAATCTTGCGAATCTCCTCACGCACCTCTGGATTGGCAGTATTTAAGTCTGGCTGTTCCTTGTAGAATCGGTGCAGATAGTATGCGCCAGTTTGTTCGTCATACTCCCAGATGCTATCCTGCACACCGGGGAAGACAAGCTCGACTTTGGGGTCTTTAGGCGGATTGTCCGACCAGACGTAGTAGTCGCGATACTTTGAGTTTTTGTCAGAACGGGCGGACTGGAACCACGGATGCTGATTTGAGGTGTGATTGACAACCAGGTCAACGATGACACGAATGCCGCGATCGCGAGCCTGATGCATGAACTCCACAAAGTCTCCCAGAGTTCCCAGACGCGGGTCAACGTTGTAATAGTCCATTACGTCGTAGCCGTTGTCCCGGTTTGGGGAGGGGTAGAACGGCAATAACCACAGGCAGGTAACTCCCAAACCAGCAAGGTGGTTCAGGCGTTTGGTGAGTCCGATAAAGTCGCCTATACCATCACCGTTGGCATCCATAAAAGTCTCCACATCTAGGGAGTAAATAATCGCGTCTTTATACCACAGGTTTTTCATTGGACAATCACTTTAGCTAACAACTTGAGTAAAATTTAATCGGCTATTTCTTATTTCTACATTTGTTTGAATTACTGCTTCTTTTTGCGTCTAGCAACCCAGATACCAAATGCAACTATCAGAGCAATGAGTAGAATTCCGGAAGCAGGTCTAAGGAACTTTTCTACTAATAGACTAAGCTCAACTTGCCCTGCGTTACCGTGAACCCTGCCAGTGGCATGATAATCTCCGAAGGCACGGGGGGAAATATGTTTTCTACGAACATCAGCAGAGCTATTCCTAGATAGCCTAAAGAGTGTTGCTAAGCTCAAGCGCAGCCATGTTGTCAGGTTTGCTCTTCTACGTTTCATCAAACTAACCTTATTTGTTACTCATTTAGGTAGTCCTAAATTAGTGAGAATTTTGAATAATACAGGCTTTCTCTCCCTCACCCAAAAGTCTTATTCACCAACGCTTAGCTGTGCGAGACTGATTTGTTTACACATACTTTCAACAGCTAGTGTTAGCGATCGCATCAGCTCAGAATCCTCTCTATAGTCAGCCTCAGCGATATTTGCGACACGCTGACTGGCGCTCAGCTTTACCTCCCGGTTCCAATCTTGAACTGTACTCCCTTTGTATACACCAATTGCCACCCCGTTCTCTTCATTCATCAGAGAAAAACAAGGGATATCCGAAGCTCCATCGCCGACGTAAATAACTTGTGTGAGGGGAACGTGCAGTTCTTCCGGGGGAACATCCCGATAGACAAACATCTGTCCGTCTTGATTTGGATTATCGATTCCTTTGGCAAGTTGAAAGAGATAGCGCGTCTTCTCAGTGTGGCTAACCAGTTGTTTCAAGAACTCAATTTCACCCTCTTCGTTGTAATAAAATTCACACCCCCACATGGCTGTAAATTCAGGGGCAATGCAAGTATGGCGAGCGATTTCTACCATGCCGCAGGTAATCAAGTAGAACTCGACCTCAATATCTGGGACAATTGTTTTAGCACTCTGCCGCAACCGCTTAAACATTTCAGGTACGCCATCAAAGGGTGCTAACTCCTGACCGAATTTGGTAAGGTACTCTTTGGTAATTTTGTCCTGATCGCGTTGTTTTGATTCCTGAATCAAGCTGTAAAATCTAGCCAGAATCGGCTCCCATCCATTGTCGATTAATGGCTGAACTCGCTCTTTACGAAATACTTGGTAATCAAAGCCGCAGCTTTCAATCAAGTTGTCGAAGGTATCGGGTACGAGGGTGTCGTCGAAGTCAAAGGCTAGGGCAATGCGGTTAGAGACGGGTTTGGTTGCTTTAGTCATCGTTATTACCTCACGTATTGATTAATCTTTTACTGCTTAACTCTTGCTCAGCTACTAGAACCCATAACCCCCAGTAACTGGAGGAGATAGATAATTGCAAACACGGCGAAAAAAAGTCCCGCGATCGCAGTGCCTGCCCATGTGATTTTTGACGGTTGCAATTTTTCAGGCAGCATTCGATGATTCAGG
>DALYIW010000456.1:0-502 GCA_031970155.1 Coleofasciculaceae cyanobacterium CTOTU46601
GTCATCATCTTGAGCAACTTCATTGCCATTGGGGTCGAGCAAAATCAAAAAGGAGTCTATTTGCTGACTCCTCATCTCAATTTGGACTCGTTGACCTCCCCTACCTTCAAAGGCATAGAGGTCAAAAAAGCTGTTATCTACTGGCAAAACATTACTACCTCGGCCAAGCCTTCCGGTAATAGGGGAACCATTCAGGCTAAGCTGTTTGGGGGGTATGTCACCAGGATCTGGGGCTTGCCGTTGGGTTGTACGGGCAGCACGTCCCGATCGCACGGCACTCAGGAAAGGCTGTATCCTGTCGATCGCGATCGCAAAACCAATACCAATATTGCCACCACTACGACTGGCACTAAATATAGCCGTATTGACACCAATCAACTCTCCCTGACTATTGAGCAGCGGTCCCCCAGAATTACCAGGATTAATGGCTGCATCAGTTTGGATTAATCCCCGTTCTTTATCAATACGGCTGACAATTCCTGTCGTAAAGGTTCCCTGAAAT
>DALYIW010000456.1:519-3129 GCA_031970155.1 Coleofasciculaceae cyanobacterium CTOTU46601
CTCGTTGACCGACTTGTACAGCAGTGCGTGCGATCGCAATGCTAGGAAGATTATTCTGACCTAGAATTTTCACAATAGCTAAGTCGAGACCCTGAGCGCCAAAAGCAACCACCTCGCCTCGAAACTGCCGACCATCTGCCAGAACCACATTAACAGTACGGTAACCTTCTACCACATGGGCATTCGTCAATACCAAACCATCTGGGCTGATAATACTGCCACTACCCGTTTCTTTACCTGTATTAATAGAAACAACACCTGGGCTTGCCCGTTGATACACTCGAATATTGACTTGTTCGTCAATATCTTGAGCAAAAGCGATTTTTAGCTGGAGCGATCGTTTGAGCAAGTTCACAGGAGCAATTATCCAATGGGTACTAGCAAAACCAATCGCATTAATGGTAGTTGCACCAATAGCCGCTGCGGCAATCATTCCCAATGTAGCGATACGCAGGCGTTTGGTACTCATTTTTAGATGTGCATGAACCTCGTGGACTGTTCTAGCATAAAGTTGGCAAATTGGAAGGCTCAAACTCTATTTTTGACATCTAATTTTCATAGGAGGTCTACTCTTGAGAAATGCTCCTGTCAAACGGATTCTCTTTGGAAGTCCAACCTTCAACACCAGGACTTACGCAAATTTCTCATTACAAACCGCCATTGGTAGGGGTGAACGGCCGTTCACCCCTACTATCTGTGGTGTCCATGGGTAAGTCCTGAACACCCTATCGCATCAGTGTAGGTAAATCGAGAGGTTTCCCAGAGCGGTCATACACGACAATACTCCACCGCCCATTCTCGCTAGATTCAAAAGCGATCCTACTGCCGTCAGCACTGATTGTTGGGTTTCGCACTTCAGCTTGAAGATTGGCTGTGAGGTTCCGTAACTGGAGTGTTTCCCGGTTGTAGAGGTAGATTCCTGAACGCCCTTGGCGAGTGGCAGCAAAGACGATGGTTTTTCCATCTTCAGAAACGGATGGGTGAGAAGCGATCGCATTTAGGGCATTGAGTCCCGGTAAATCAATCAGTGTACGAGCACTCGCGTCATACAGATAAACATCCTGACTACCACGTCGGTCAGAAACAAAAACAATATACCGTCCTGACACCTGGGGAGTTAATTCTGACGCCAGACTATTTAAACTGCGCCCTCCTGGATCGAATGGAAAATCTAGCAAACGACTACCACCACTACAGCCCGTCAACAAACCCGTCAGGGCAACAACTGCTGAGACAAAAAGAGAATGCTTCATTAGACCTGTTGCAAAAGTCCTTTCATCAAATTTTCGGGCTGCTCGTGTCGCCTACCCCACAAGAAAATTGAATTTTGTGGGATGGGCCGGAGAACCCGTCCTAGCGATTTTTGCAAGAGGTCTATTGAAGAAGATGGGAAAGGTAGGGCATAAATTACTCTCCCTGCTTCCCCTACTCCCTCTCCCCCTTCACGGTCGAAAAAATGTTCTACCATCTGAGATGTCTGGTTCAACATTAGCCCCTCTGTCTATCACTTCAACATCCCACTGACCGCGACGACTGGTTTCAAATACGACGTAGCGACCATCAGGACTAATGCTGGGATTTCGCACCCACCCTCGATAGCCGATAGTGAGGATTTCTATACGCTGAGTCACTCGATCATAGAGTTCGACTTCTGGGCGTCCTCGATCGCTATTTATGTAAACGATGTAACGACCTGTACGGCTTAAGCTGGGGCTTTCGGCGATCGCATCTCGTCGATTTAACTGAGGCAAGTTCACAAACTGTCGCTTTTGTAAGTCATACATGACAATTTTGCGATCGCCATCCCGATTAGACACAAAAGCTACAAATTGACCATTACCGCTCAATGCTGGTTGTTCGTCCGTGTAGCGGCTGTTGAGAGCAACTGGTCCTTGGACAGGGGGGGGTGCGCTACAAGCTACAACTATACCTGTCAGGCTGAACCCCATACCCCAACTGAACCACCGATGAATAGAGACTCTTGCTTCCATCAAGCAATCTCTTTAATAGTCAAAACGTTCAGGCCTATCCCTGTCTTCCTCAGAGGTGTCTATCGGTTGGTAATCAACATAATCTGATGGAGTCGTTTCCTCCTCTCTAGGAGGTGGGGATGAGTCTCGTTCTGAGGACGGACGACGCCGTTTTTGCCTAGAGGTCGTCGTCTCTGGCGGGCGACTTTCCGGACGAGAGGTTCGGCGTGGACGGCTACTGCGAGGTGGCTCATCCTCCCAACTATTATCTAAATCAGCATCCAAACTCTCTACAGGTCGTTCAGAAGGGCGACTCGTAGGACGAGAAGAGCGACGTTTAGCGGGACGTTCTCCAGGCCCTAATCGTTCTGAGTTTCCTCTACTCCTCGGACGACGAGATTCTCCCTCATAGGATTCAGCACGGCTATTTCGGGAGTCTGCCGTTCCCCTAATCCGAGGTCTGACATAATCCTCATCTTCCGGCTCTAGGCGATCGTAATCATACAACTCTGCCTCTTGGTCGTAGCGATACTCTGAACTAACGGTGCGCTTATCGTCCACAATTCGCGTATTTCGCTTGGCTTGTTCTGTCGCAACGCCCCGCAAGCGAATCGCTTCATAGGCGAAAAAGATTGTAGAA
>DALYIW010000456.1:3167-4554 GCA_031970155.1 Coleofasciculaceae cyanobacterium CTOTU46601
GCAAAATCGGATCGAGTCGCCATCCCTGGGTTAAGAGAATGCCACCGCACAAGAGACCCACTGCGGCAAAAAATATATCTTGATCCCGTGCTAACTCTGGACGTATTGAGCGCAAGAAATAGAGTCCTGCGCCTGCAACTGCGAGAAAAATGCCCAGAAGACTTGCTGAGTTCGTCCCAAGATTTAGCTGTGCCAGAACGAGGGCTGAGTTCAACCCGAAATTTGTTACCATTGCTGCTCTCCTAAGTCAGTCCTATGGTAGCGATTTATCATTACACAAGTCGAGCAAAACAGGGCAGTGATTAACTCAGCTGCCCTGTTTTACCGTTGAGATTTTAACAACTGGCTGGTCAGTTTAAGAACGTTGGATTTTATCCTTTTGGCTAATAAAGAGTAGGAAGCCTGCTGCGGGGATCACAACAATCACAGCACCAGCCAATAGACTGTACAAAAAGTTTGCTAATGAAGGCGTCATAGAACTTCAATCCTTTTTGATATTCTTCATAATAATTCTAATAGTGAGTTTACCACTTGAGAAGTCAGTGAGTCATAGAGTTGAAGGGAAAAATCTCAGCCGCCGTTTGAGCAAGTGCTTCTAGATATGTAGAGAATTCAATAGCCCAACTGCTCTGTGAGCTTTCTAGATAATCTTTGACAATACAAGATCTCGATCGCCAAGACACCATACCCTTGGGAGCAATCTTCATCACTTGCCTGAGAAACCTCGTTAAGATTTAGTCATAAAGCTTAAAATTAGAATAATTCGTTGCAAAACGTCACTTTGACCTAAACCTGGGCAAACGCCTAACCTTCATAGTTAACAACAGATGAGATGAGTGCTGCTACTGTTTTGACCTGGACTATCGGGCCTTTACTGGGACTGATGATCTTTTTGTTTATTTTCCGGATTATTCTTACCTGGTATCCTCAGCTAGACCTGAACCGCTTTCCATTGAATATAATTGCTTGGCCGACAGAACCCTTCTTGATTCCTGTGCGGAAAATTGTTCCTCCGATTGGGGGCGTTGACATTACCCCGATTATCTGGGTAGGGATTTTCAGCCTGCTGCGGGAGTTTCTCCTCGGTCAGCAGGGACTGATCGCTATGATGTTTTGAACTTATAGGCTTGGGATTCGGCAGTCAAAGGAGTTAATTGTGCGATCGCACAATGTCATGGCGTCCTAGTTTCAAGCCCCCAGATTTGTTCAATAGGGCTGTACTTCATACTTCAGCCTCCAGATCACACTCTCGATTGCCCGGTACCTTATACCAATAGCCGAAATGCTGGCTACAAATACTTGTCTGGTTTCCCTTGGCTAAGGGAGCTAAGGGTTGACGTACTCCCCTCTTTAAAAAAAGGGGATTCTTAAAAAGTTGTTACGAAGC
>DALYIW010000457.1:0-4518 GCA_031970155.1 Coleofasciculaceae cyanobacterium CTOTU46601
GTTTGTTGTTTGTTGTTTGTTATTTGTTATTTGTTATTTGTTATTTGTTATTTGTATTAACTAAGAACTATTGGTGTATTTTTTGGCTAGTTGTTGATTACTGGTAGTTTTTTACCAACAACCAACAACCAACAACCAACAACCAACAATTAACAACCAACAACCAACAACCAACAATTAACAACCAACAACCAACAACTAACAACCAACAACCAACAACAAATAACTCAATAGATATAGTCTTGCAACGCTTTCACATCTAGTGGTTGTGAGTGCAAGGAACGAATAGCAGCAGCTGTGGCTTTTGCACCAGAAATCGTAGTAACAATGGGAATTTTATAAGCCAATGCCGAACGACGAATGGTACGCCCATCGACTCGCGCTTCTTCTCCAGAAGGTGTGTTGATAATCAGCTGAATCTTCTCATTCTTAATTGCATCCAAGACATTAGGACGCCCTTCATGGAGTTTCAACACTAACTCAACATTCAGCCCATGCTCTTTGAGAACTCGTCTGGTACCTTCAGTAGCAACAATATGGAAGCCTAATTCCATAAAGTCTCTCACTACCGGGACAAGAGTTTGCTTATCTCGGTCATCAGTAGATACAAACAAGGTACCAGCTAGAGGTAAGCGCTGACTTGCCCCTAATTCTGCCTTGGCGTAAGCTGAACCAAAGTCGGTGTCTATCCCCATTACCTCGCCTGTAGAGCGCATTTCTGGCCCTAAGATAGTGTCCGTACCCGCAAATTTTTCAAACGGTAATACGGCTTCCTTGACGGCAATGTGTTGGGGTTTGGGTTCCTCGGTGAAGCCGAGAGATTCCAGTGTTTGCCCTGACATAATCCGAGAGGCAAGCCCTGCTAGAGGTACACCTGTTGCTTTGGAAACAAAAGGCACGGTGCGAGAAGCGCGGGGGTTGGCTTCGAGAATGTAAACCTGGGGGCTATAGCCTTGGGTGCCTGCAACGGCAAACTGAATATTCATCAGCCCTATCACCTTTAGTGCCTTGGCTAACTGCACGGTCCAAGTCCGAATTTTCTCTAAGATTGCTGGTGAGAGAGAAACGGAGGGTAAGGAGCAAGCGGAGTCGCCAGAGTGAATCCCGGCTTGTTCGATATGCTCCATAATGCCGCCAATTACCACTTTACCGGTGTGGTCTGCGATCGCATCTACATCCACCTCGATCGCATTTTCCAAGAACTTATCAATCAGAATCGGATGTTCTGGCTCTACCTGCACCGCAAAGTTCATGTACCGTTCTAACTCCGTGTCAGAATAGACTATCTCCATGGCTCGTCCACCCAGCACGTAGGAAGGACGAACCACCACAGGATAGCTAACCCGCTGTGCTACTTCTAGGGCTTCTCCATAACTCCGGGCAAGGCCATTGGGTGGCTGCTTAATATCCAATTCCCGCAGAATTTTCTCAAATCGTTCGCGGTCTTCTGCAATGTCGATAGAATCGGGAGAAGTACCCCAAATTTTAGTATTGAGTACTTCTTGGGTATCTGGACGGCTGAGAAATTCTTGTAAAGGAACCGCTAATTTTAGAGGTGTTTGTCCGCCAAATTGAATGACGATGCCCTCTGGTTTTTCTGCTTCTATGATGTTGAGGACGTCTTCTTTGGTGAGTGGTTCAAAGTAAAGGCGATCGCTCGTATCATAGTCTGTCGAAACCGTCTCTGGGTTAGAGTTGACCATAATCGTCTCAAACCCCTCTTTGCTCAGAGCATATGAGGCATGGCAGCAACAATAGTCAAACTCAATCCCTTGTCCAATTCGGTTGGGGCCACCGCCGAGAATCATTACCTTGCGTCGCTGGGAGGGCAGTACCTCCGATTCTTCCTCATAGGTAGAGTAGTAGTAGGGAGTCAACGCCTCAAACTCAGCCGCACAGGTATCTACTGTCTTGTATGCCGGTACAATGCCTAACTGCTTGCGGTAAGCGCGAACTTCATCTTCTGTGGTTTTGGTGGCGTAGGCAATTTGGCGATCGCTAAATCCCTGCCGTTTTGTGTCCCATAACTGCTCTTTTGTCAAGTCCTGCAAAGCAGCACGCCTGAGGAATTTTTCAGTTTCTAGCAATTCCTCAAACTTGTCCAAAAACCAGGGGTCAATTCCAGTGAGTTCGTAGACTTCTTCTACCGTCATGCCCAGTTGCAAAGCGTGACGTACTGTAAAAATCCGCTCTGGATGAGGTGTCCGTAAGCCTGAGCGAACTTGTTCTAGGGAAGGAAGTTTTTCTGTCTTGTCGCAACCCCAACCCGCACGACCAGTTTCTAATGACCTCAGCGCCTTCTGAAACGACTCGTGGAACGTGCGCCCAATCGCCATCGCTTCTCCAACTGACTTCATCTGGGTTGTCAAGACTGGTTCAGCACCGGGGAACTTCTCAAAGGCAAATCGGGGTATCTTCGTCACCACATAATCAATGGTCGGTTCAAACGAAGCAGGAGTTTTCTTGGTGATATCGTTGGGAATTTCATCTAGGGTGTAGCCTACAGCTAGCTTCGCAGCCATCTTGGCAATGGGGAAACCTGTAGCCTTCGAGGCTAGGGCAGAACTCCGGCTAACGCGGGGGTTCATCTCAATCACAATTAAATCGCCTGTGACTGGATTGACAGCAAACTGAATATTCGACCCACCCGTTTCCACGCCAATCTCGCGGATGATTTTAATCGAGGCATCCCGCAGCCGTTGGTATTCTTTATCAGTCAGGGTTTGAGCGGGTGCTACGGTAATTGAGTCGCCCGTATGAATACCCATCGGGTCGATGTTTTCAATGGAGCAGATAATCACGACGTTATCGGCTAAGTCGCGCATCACCTCTAGTTCATATTCTTTCCATCCCAAGAGGGACTGTTCAACTAGAATTTGAGACACTGGCGAGGCATCTATACCTACCTGCGCCATTTCTTCGTATTCTTCCTGGTTGTAAGAAATGCCGCCACCAGTACCACCTAGGGTAAAAGCCGGACGAATAATTAGAGGATAGCTGCCGATTTGTTGTGCGATCGCTTTTGCCTCATCCAGGTTATTGGCAATCCCAGAAGGACACACCCCTACCCCAATCCGCGCCATCGCTTCTTTAAACAGCAGACGGTCTTCTGCCATCTCAATTGCTGGTAGCTTAGCGCCGATCAACTCGACGCCGTACTTCTCTAGGACACCGTTTTTTGCCAAAGCTACCGCCACATTCAGCGCCGTTTGCCCTCCCATTGTTGGCAGCAGCGCGTTAGGTCGCTCTTTTTCGATAACCTTCTCCACAATTTCCGGCGTTAGCGGTTCAATGTAGGTACGGTCGGCCGTTTCTGGGTCCGTCATGATGCTGGCGGGATTGGAGTTTACCAGCACTACTTCATAGCCTTCTTCCCGGAGTGCTTTACAAGCTTGAGTACCAGAGTAGTCAAACTCACAGGCTTGTCCAATTACAATCGGGCCAGAACCCAAGAGCAAGATTTTGTGGAGGTCGTCGCGGCGAGGCATAGTCGTTGGTCCGTCGGTGTATGACAGTGTTGTTGCTTGACAGTTTCTAAGACCTGATCATTGTAAATGTTCTCACCACCATTGTTAGTGGCTAATTTATCCAAGTTTGGTGACTTGAGGGAAAGAGTGTATGACGTGGCGACAGGAAACACTCAAAATCAGCTGTATTTTTGGAATTCAAGGACTTTCCTTATGGCTTACGCAAATTTCCTTTTGAAGGGCTATGTGTCAGGGTGAACGGCCGAGAACCCCTACTATATGTGGTGTCCATGTGTTAGTCCTGCCCTCTAAGTTGGTTGTTTGTCAAAAAATACAAACAACTTGAAGGGCTATATGTCAGGGTAAACGGTCGAGAACCCCTACTATATGTGGTGTCCATGCGTTAGTCCTGTTCTCTAAGTTGGTTGTCAAAAAACACAAACAACAAATAACCAACAACAAACAACCAATAAGGATATCAATCACCAGATTTTTGCCATCAGCAAAACAAATCCTGGTAACTCTGGATCGCTGCTCACTGTTTCGGGATTATCCAAGATTTCCGGTTCTTGATTAGGGCGGTAGACGTAAACTTTTCGGTTCTTGCGGTCAATTAACAATCCCAGTGAGGCACCGTTGTCAATATATTCCTGCATCTTGTTTTGCAATCCACTGAGAGTATCGCTAGAAGACCGTAATTCAATCACAAAGTCTGGACAAATCGGAGCAAATGAGGATTTTTGTTCTTCAGTTAAGGCATTCCAGCGCTCTAGTTTAATCCACGAGGCATCCGGAGAACGAGTTGCCCCATTCGGCAAGGTAAAGCCTGCACTGGAGTCAAACGTTTCACCTGTGCCATCTTGCTCGGCCCAGTTCCCTAGTTGTAGGGCAATCTTACCGTTGCGGTTACCTGTATCTGAAAAAGCTGGTGGCATAACGATCACTTCCCCACTAGCAGTACGCTCAATTCTCAAATCGCGATTGGCTAAACAGAATTCGTAGAATTGTTCAACACTCATCGATGCGATCGCAGGAAGATTGATCGTCAGTG
>DALYIW010000458.1:0-4493 GCA_031970155.1 Coleofasciculaceae cyanobacterium CTOTU46601
GCAGGCGGACTTCGTTTGTGTAGCCGCGACTTCCAGTCGTCAGGGCTTAAGTTGATCTGTTGAGTGTAGGTAGCGGCAAAGTCTTTCGGTAAAAAGACTGGTAGTTATGGATTGGTTTTTAGTACCAGTGGCTGTACTGGCTTCCGTTGCTGCTTCTTTGATGACTTTTGTAATTTGTTCGTCGAGTGCCTGTTCGATCTGCAAGCTGAGAGCTTGCAGGCGTTCTGAGTTAGTATATGCTTTGGCTTCATCGATTACGCGATCGCGCAGTAGCACCAAAAACTGCTGTTGGATATCAGCACGAAAGGATTTGAGTTTGAGCAGGCGAGAAACTTGAAACTGAGCTGAAAGATTCACGACTTTGGCAATTTCCCCCATTGACTTACCCTGACAGTAAAAAAGCTGCAAGGCGGTAAGAAATTTTTCGGCTTTTTGGGGGTCTTTCTTCTGTAGTTTTCTCACTTGCTCTTTGATGACTTGCGCGATCGCTTCATCTAAACACGTTACAAATTGTTCGCGATAAAAGGTTAAAAACTCAGTTTGTGCATCGTCAATGTATCGATAATCAACAAAGTCACGCAACGAAATTGAGTCACCCAAAGTGCTATTGAGAGCATCTATCGATTCTGTCGGTAGAGAACCACCTCGGACATGAATTCGATACTCGCGCAAGCGAGACGCCATTGCTTGTAGCTGCGTCATCACAGTTTTGGGGGAAAGTATCTGAGTGATTTTGGTTGACAAACACTCTTGTATTTGGCGTAATTGTTCAGTCGTAGGAGGTTGACACTGGCCTTTGATTCCTGCCTGACGTTGCCCAAGACGTTGAGCGCGATAGACAGCGTGGTAGCTTTCCAAAAGTTGTGTTGCGTGGTGAATTTCCAGATTCGTGAGGTGATGAAACTGGGAAAAAATTCGCTGAAGTTGCTTAGAACTGGTGTCATTGAGGATTGCCCAATCGCTTACTAAATAAACCCCATGTTCTAGCAGAAAAGCATTGAGTTCTTTGTGATGTTTTACCCTTCGAGTTGTCCAGGTTGCTAAACTGCTTTGCCCTGGGTTGAAGCTTTGCAAGATGTCGGAAAGCAGCGATTGATAAGGGGTTGAAGCGGATTTGCCCTTGTCTTTATTAGGTTGCCTGCTGTCATCATCTAACACAAAGGGCAACAAATCATAGTAAGCGAAGCCATGTTTATCGCCAAACTGCACATCCAACTGCTGGCAAGTTCGTTCGATTTTGCAGGAAATAAAACATTTTAGGCTACATTCTGCTAAAGAACGCACCTCTGGAGTAGCTTCTCTCATCCAGTGCCAGAGTTTATGCTGAATTAAAGTATCCGGCACTTCGCTTTCTCCCAGAAACTCTGGAAACGAGGAGAGGAAAAATGACTTTACTGAGGCAATCTCCTCGATTTTGCATTTTCCAGCAGCATCAATTCTGACACGCGTCCAGTATCTCCATATATTTCGCGGTAATTTATTTCTTGATGGAGGGTTGCACAATCTAGCCCAGCCAGATGTAGTGTTTTGTGACATAGTGATTGTTTACCTCAGTTAATCTAAGTTTGAGTTTTAGAATTAGAACCAACCCATTCAAGTAAATGGTGACAACATAAATAAATTTATTTTTAATTAAATCAATAGACCTGAATAAGAAGATGGAGCTGCCCTGTCCTGTAGTTTGACTAACTTTTCCCCAACCAACAACCAACAACTAACAACTAACAACCAAAAACAACTTATCTGCTTATAAATTAAACAAAATAAAGTTTTTAATTCAATGGGTTGAACAAAGGAAATGCTCAACCTTTATTCAGGTACTTTCTCGGAAATTAGTTGAGCTGCTCAACAATTCTTATTTGATAAAACTGAACTCAAGAAAGCTACAGAGATTGAGCGGGTTGAACTGCTCAACTTTTTGAGGTATGGTGAAGAATCAAAAATTTCCACAAGTTTGAGCCGCGACTCCCATGGCAAACAGACCTCAAATCAATCCAAAAGCGGGAGAGGCGCTTCGAGACTTGAGCAGAAAAATGGGATTCAAGTCAAATGCTGAGTTAGCCAAAGCTGCTGAGTTGGACAAAGGCACTCTCAGCAAAATCTTCTCTGGTGAAACGGGTAAGCCTAGTGTGCAAAACGCGCAGAAGCTTGTAAAAGCGTTTGTTGAGAAAAGCTGCCAACCACCAGAACAGGTTTTGAATCAAGTCATTGAGATATACAGCCTCCCGCGATCGCAATATTATTTCTATAGCAATCAAGAAATAGATTTATTGCGTAAAGCTCTCACAGCTCCCAATCTAAAGGAGTCTGAGGATACCCCAGTTACTCCTGTAGAGCTACCAGCTTCCAGTGTTGAAAAGACACTGGCAAAAGGAACTCGGCAGCCAATACCTGTGCTTTCCAATCTGCCTCGTTACCACAAAGACTTCATTGGTCAGCAAGAAGCACTTACCCAACTGTTGGAACAACTGTCTGGCGATCGCCCTAATCATCTGATCAGCGTGGAAGGGATAGGCGGCGTTGGGAAAACTACCTTGGTCTTAGAAGCTGCATATCGTTGCCAGAAAGCCATGCAAGAACAAGGACGTTCTTCTAGTCTTCCTACCTTCGATTTGATTATCTTCGCCTCAGGCAAATCCCAGCAGCTGATTGGTACTGAATTTTTGTCCTGCCGTCAGCCAAAGCGTACCTTAGACGATATCTTCCGCGTCATTTTCCGTACTCTCAACTGCAAAGACAGTATCCCTCAAGACCATGAGCGTCAATTTGAATGGATTCAAGATAGCTTAAGTGAGCAGCGAACGTTGCTCATTGTCGATAATCTCGAAACCATCGAAGATCAAAAATACGTCCTCCCCTTCTTACAAGAATTACTATCGACAGTAAAGATAGTGGTCACTACTCGTTGGCGGACAGGGTTACCGGGTTCGATTCATTTAGAGTGCTTGCCACTTGATGAAGGTCTACGCCTGATTCAGCACCAGGCTCAAGAGCAAAGATTACCACTCATAAGTCCCGAACAGTCCCAGATAATTTACCAGAAAACAGGTGGCTTGCCCTTGGGAATTGTTTATGCGATCGGTCAGTTGTCAGTCTATGGTATTTCTGCTGATCAGTTAGCAACTCGATTAACCCAAGCAAACGGCAACCTTGCCCAACATTGCTTTGAAGATTCCGTGCAACGGATTGCAGGACAACCTGCTCACCGCTTGCTGATGGTACTAGCGCTATTTGTTAGATCGGCATCACGAAACGCGATCGCCTATATCGCCTCACCAGAAGCTGACTCTACAGACGCTTTAGCTCAGTTATACAAACTCCGCCTAGTCATCAAGTGTCAGCAACGCTATGACATGCATCCCCTGACTCGCGAGTACGCAAGTGCTGAACTTAAAGCCCATCCAGACTTCGAGCAACAAGCGCGAGAATACTGGATCGACTGGTATTTGAGATTTTCCCAGCCTTATAGACAACAGGATTGGAAACAGTGGCAAGAGTACCAAGAGTTAGACCAAGAATGGGAAAACTTGCAAGCAGTAATTGATTGGTGCATTCAGCACAATAGATATGATGAAGTGAAGAAATTTTGGGAACACCTCAAGGGATACACTTACGTACATGGATATTGGCGCGATCGCTTAACTTGGATTGAATGGTTATTGAGCCAAGCGGCACAACAGCACCAAGATCAAGCAGCAGTAGCACAGATTCTATGGGATAAAGTCTGGATATTCAGCCTGATGGGCGAACCAGAGCAGTTGACCCAAGCAAACACCCTGTTTTCTCAAGTATCGAACCTCCAAGTTGAGGACGATCTAATCTCTCAGTTTGATTGGGCGCTCGATCAAGTAATTTTTTTAATTCATCAGCGTCAATTTCCTCAGGCAGATCATTGGTTAAATGTAGCCAAAGACATACTCGCGCAAGTTTATAGAGAAGCACCAGAACACCAACGCTTGTTAATTCGCATCGATTACTATCAAGCCGAAATTTACTTCAGAACAGATGATTACGAACAAGCCAAAACTCTTTATCAAAAAGCACTAGAACAAGCTCAAGAAGCTCAATGGCAGCAGGCGCAGGTCTACATCCAAAATTGGCTAGCTGACGTAGCCATAGAACAAGGAAACCTGGATGAAGCTGAACGCCTGTTAACGATTAGTCTACCTAGTGCTGAGCAGGGCAAAGATAAGCGTTCAATTGCTTTTCACAAGCGCTCTTGGGCTAAATTAGAGAAATTGAGAGGGAATTCTCCTGAATTTCAACGCTGGGCAGAAGAAGCTACAAAAGGTTTCACGCAACTAGGAATGCTCTTGGAAGCCCAAGAAATACAATCTTTATTTCAAACCTGTCCAAGTTATTAGTTGTTGGTTGTTGGTTATTAGTTTTTGGTATTTTTTAACAAACAACCCAACGACCAAGCTCAGGGCAAGCAAACAACAAACAACCAACAACAAACAACCAACAACCAACAACCAACAACCAACAACAAA
>DALYIW010000459.1:0-305 GCA_031970155.1 Coleofasciculaceae cyanobacterium CTOTU46601
GCCTTTTTCACGATCGCAATCAGTTTATCTCTACCTTCGATATTCAACACTGGATTGGTTATTCCACTCACCAACAGTTATTGACAATATATCACTTATATGAATAGGCACTACAAGCAGTTCAACTAGCTTTTGCTTGCTCGTTGGAAGACTTAGCAGCAGCAGCGAGTCGTTCCAATATCGCTTGACCAAGCACTGCCACGTCACTAATAGGCATACATTGAATTTTTTTGAGCATCTCATTCAAATCCACAGGTTCTGGCAGCGGCTTCCCTTCGAGGTAACAAAGTAACTCTTCCATCGTG
>DALYIW010000459.1:437-1345 GCA_031970155.1 Coleofasciculaceae cyanobacterium CTOTU46601
AATTTCGCCACGTGCCCGTTTGACAATTTCGATTAGCTTCTCCTTTCCTTCTGAGTTCACAGTATCGGTCAATACTTGAGCATACTTATAAGTTTACTGGCTTGTTATTAAATGTATGTTTATGTCTTGACAAGCAAACTTTTAAGGCTTAATCTATAAATATAGTTTTAATTGAAAAGTTTACTTTTAACTTCTAGCTAACAGAGTTAGTTGGCTCGATAGTTATTAGCCGAGAACAACTTAATTTTAGAGCGATCGCTCACAGATGAGGATACCATGAAAGGGCGCAAAACTCGCACAAGACGCCAAACAGGACAAAGCCTGACAGCTGCTGGCAAAATCCACCCCGAAAAGTGGAACATCTCGCCACAAGAAGCAGCCTTTGCCCTCAAAGCACTGGGTATCCCCGTCAAGGAAGTGAGAAAAGTGCGCTGTCTCCCCCATCAGGTTTGCGTGTCTTTCTGGAACGAACAAGACAAAGCGTGCAGTTCGTTTTTCAGCTACCGAGCCTTTCCTACTTGGCAGCAAGCGGTCGAGCAACTAATTGCCACCACTCAAACTATCCCACAATTCGAGTATTTAACACAGATAGTTGAATACGACCTAGTACAGTTTCCTTACCCCGTAGAAATGGCAGACGCCATCTGGGATGCCCTCAAAAACCGCCAATACCAACTTTTAGCCGCCAAACGAGCAGCCGAAATAGAACAAAGCCTAGCCGCAAAACCTGCCCTTTCTTTGGCAAGTTCGCGCTAAGCTCTTGACAAAATATTATTAGCTTTCCCTCTCCTAAGAGACTAATCGCGTTTTCTTACAAGAGAATCATTAAAAAGCAAAGCATTTGGAAAATTCTGCTTCACTTTTTCCGCAGTTGTCCAACTACCGCCCTCATTGATGCCGCCTTTAAG
>DALYIW010000459.1:1384-1692 GCA_031970155.1 Coleofasciculaceae cyanobacterium CTOTU46601
CGGTCGATTGATAAAAGTCGCACCATCTGGACTCCAAGCTGCTTCAAACACCATTTCGCTGTTGGGTGTTTTCTTTTGAATATCAAGCACATCATAAATGTCAATAGGAGTCCCATCTCGCGTGTGGCTTTTGCCATTACCGCAGTAATCGGCACGTGCCATGCGCGTACAAGCTTGGTGATACTCTCGAAGTGACTTTCCTTTAACAGTTTTCCACGGTTTGTAACCGAAGCGAACGCACTTAGCGAGAACTCCACTGGTACAGCCAAATGTGATGATATCGCTCGATTCTGTGTGCTTTCCTGTCT
>DALYIW010000459.1:1754-4466 GCA_031970155.1 Coleofasciculaceae cyanobacterium CTOTU46601
ATTGTAAATTAGCTGTATCTAGATAAAAAACTGTGTAAAGATAGGTTTCCTTTTCCGGGTCTTTTGGGTCTACTTCGACATCTTTGATTTGAAAGTTCAGCTTTCTTCCCTGCTCGTCAACTGCGTTAAACTGTGCGCCTTTTAAGTCTTTGCCTTTAAGAATCTTAGGTTTTTGGGCAATAGGGGTATTTGGGTGAACCGATTCGATAGTAGAAATAATAGTCGGCTTACTTGTCAGCTTTTCACAAGCTACCAGCGCTAGTGTAGATAGGAGAGAAAGATATAAAAATCTTATTTTCATAGTTTGAACTCACAATTGATGCTATTGAATTCTTGCATCATGCTCAGCAACAGCGATCGCTCTCTACATCATGATTATGTTTGAGAATTAAACTATCACCCAAATCTCATCGCCAACAGTCAAATTTCACGATAATAAAAGTATAGCCCCATAGATTCTAGGGGCTTAGCTTTTTTCATCCTGAATCAATCACTCAGCGAAAAGCGCTTTTTTCGACGATAAATTCCCATACATACACCCAACCCTAGTAACCCTACTATTGCTGTTGGTTCGGGAACAGGAACTACGCTGATTTCGTAGGTAATATCCTGCTTGAAGTCTAAATCGGAGATTGTTCCTCCAAAACTCATCGTATGTTTGCCTACAGATAAAGGCTCAACCATTAGCCAGTAGCCATCTGATACCACAATAGAAGAAGTTCCTGCTGGCTCACCAAAAAAATTGTTTTCTGCCAGTGTCACATTGAATGGGGTGGGGGTTTGTCGATGTTGGAACAATTCATCTGTAGAGAGTGCCACACCATCAAGTTTGAAAAATAGAGAATCTGTAAGATCGATAGCTGGCGTAATCCAGCCAGCGAGTTCCTCTACTGTAAGAGGAGGGTTTACAAGAAAGTTATTAGCCCATCCATTTATTAAGGGTAAAAAAAGCAATTGGTTCTCGTTTACCGTGATTTTTCGTGTGACGGGGTTTGGTAAATCTGCACCCACTAAGAAAAATACGGAACCAGACTGATTAATGTTTGCTTTCTCCCCTGTAGTATCCTGAAATGGGCTTTCAAGCTGAGGAATAGAATAAACATATTTATTCCATTCTGCCGACCATTCGGCTTGTGTTTTGCCGTTATACGTAGAATCGGGGGCAAGAACTCCTGCTTGGGCGGGGAGCAAATTAACGGTTAATGCTAATGCTGGTAAAACACTGAGAAGGGTATTGCCGATTGATTTCATTGGAGTGCAGTTATAAAGTTTGTAGGTATATTGTTGGCTAAGATTTTCGAGATCCCTGACTTCTTAGAGAGAAGTCGGGGATCTCGCGATCGCTATTGGGCAGCAACTTGCGCTACAGCAACAAGCTGTCCACCTTCGACTTTAAGGCTTTGCAGTTCCATGCCTTGCAGTTTTGTGCCTTGGAGACTCGCGCCTTGGAGAACGGGGCCATTGAGGGTGAGGCCGTTCCATTTGATGCTGTTCCATTTGATGCCGTTGAGCGTGACGCCGTTGAGCGCGGTGCCCTGGACCACGAGTCCTGGCCCTGCGTTAGCCGACCCAGAGAAAGCTAAAGAGAGCGCTGCTGTAGCGATCGCGATCGCAAAGAAACTCTTTTTCATGATTAAAATCCTCCACTGTGTTTTCAAGACGTTACATAGATTTACTGTTTGTGCTGCTGATAAATGTGGAATTGATTACTTTCCACATTTCCCAGATAGCTGATTTGCAAAAATTGCGTAAAATCAGCTTTCAAGTCTCCAGTGCATTCTGGTGCGCCAGCGTCCACCTGCACCTGCAAACACCCAATCCCAAGATTTTGATTGCTTTGTTCCAGTACCTTTCCAGTTCTGGGTGTAGCTATGGATTGTTGCTGTGCCAGCTTGACTGCCAAGTACATCATCACCTAACAGCTTTTTAATCCAATCGATCAACTTGTGTAGGAATCCCTGAATAGCATTAGCGATGAAATCAACCACATCTGGTGGCAGGTTCACCCCGAAGATTTCACCAACAAAATCGATACCACGAGCGATCAATTCTTTTTTGATCTTGTCCTTGGCAAAAGCTGCTGCTTTGTCGATGAACTTGCCATATTTTCCCCAATCTTGCTCGATAGCATAAACGCAAACAGTATATTGCTTGGGGAAGCCTTGGCCTTCATGAAGGTTGAAATTTTGGAGTATCTTGTTGTCGAAGGTCTTTGTCTTTCCTTCTTTGATAGAGCCAAGATCGAAAGAACTCTTTCCCACATCACCGTTTTCATCGATACTCACTATGCCAAGAGAGACTTCATCAACGGTGTTGTATACCTTCTTGCCGACAAACGGCCACCAAATCCAGTAATCGTCCTGAGCTTCTTCTACTGTTAGTTTTTCCAAGCGCAATGTCAGCCGATTAGATGTGGTAGCTTGATTGGCAGTTGCTGCTACAGTAAGCTGTGGAGCGGGATCTTTGCTCAAGGTTGAGCGAAACGAGGCGATCGGTGTTAGATAAGACATATACAACGGCGATTCAAACAGTTTGGCTGCCGTTACATCAAGAGTCAAGGGGTCTTCGGGTTTTAAATCAGCCAGATGCCCTACCACTTTTGCTCGTTCTTTAGGCTCCAATTTGGCTTGGCTTGCGAAGTAACGACGCATGGGCGCTTGCGTCTCTGGTTTCAACTCCTTGAACAGTTCCTCAAAATGCGCCTCATCTGTA
>DALYIW010000460.1:0-4464 GCA_031970155.1 Coleofasciculaceae cyanobacterium CTOTU46601
GCGATCGCTTTTCCCTTCCTGAATTCCTGCTCATCTCTCCTCTGGTTCGTAAGAAGAGGGCTGATTCTCAATCGGGAGATTTGCCTCATCGCAAGATCGGTAAGAAGACCAGGGAGAAGCTTTTGCTCCGGGAACTTGAGAAGCCGCCATTAGAGATAGTCTTGGACGAACCTGATTTAATCGCTGAGTTCTGGATTCCCGGCACTGCCCCTGGAAAATCCCGCCCTTATCTTCACTGGCATGACGGGAAGCTCATCAAAACCTACTCGAAAAACTACACAACTTGGATCAACTACGCCCGCGACGTTATCCGTTATACCAAGCGCTCTTTTGCACCACCGCCTAAGCCGGTTAAGGTGGAAGTCGCTTGTGTTGGTTACGCGGGTTCGGACGTGGACAACATCCTTGGTTCTGCCCTCGACAGCTTATCCTTGTCTAAGCTTTATCTGGGAGGGGACTCCTCCAGCTATGTCTGCGATTCAGCGGCTGAATTTTTCAAGGTTCGTAAGCGTCGGGGACAACCAATAGAGAAGGGGACTTGGATCAAGGTTTCTTCGTCGCGAGTATTGAAGTTAGACGCAGGCTTTACGTCTCAGTTTGCACTGCCCAAGCACCTCCAACGTTCTCCCCTCGACTCCAGGTTTAGTGCCTAGTCGTCCCCGGCGGCGGGGGGCGACTAGCAAAGATGGAAGTGGGCTAACTAGCGTTGGGTAGCGCTAGCTGTTCATCCATCCATTTTTCTGGTGTCTGCTTATAGAGCCATTGTTCCACTCGCTCACTCTCGGTGTACTTCTTCAGGGATTTATCGGGCCAGATGTGCAGTTTATCCAAACAGCCTACCTGTCGGGCAGCTTCCTCGATCTGTTCCCACTGTCTCAAAAAGTTTTCTGCTCGAACCCGCTCGGAGACCAACGGTTTAGCGAAGTCTAATCCTGCATCAACCATGCGTTTAATATTCACGCCTCGACCATTGATACTTTCATAGAAGATCACTTCCGGTTCTAGAACCATCAGCTTCTCCAAGTGTCGCCGAAATTCTGCCACGCCCATCATCGGCAAAGCTGGTGCCAGTGCAACAAAAAGTCGTACTCCCGCTTTTTTACCTTTCAACAACGCTTCGTAGCGATCGCTGGGCAGGGGCGCTCGCACTTCTACCTGCCGTCCCCATGCATCATTGAGGTGAGGCAAGGACATTCCGACAATGATGCCGGGGTCTTGAAGTAGTTCTAGATGGTTTGTCCAGAGCGTGCTTCTGGTTAATAGCCTTACTCTTTTTCCATACTTCCTTAATATCTCGATCGATTTCATCGTGATTTCTGTAACCCGCCTGTCTGGGCATGGGTCGCATTCTGAGGAAAATAACACCACTCCCTGCCCTGCGCTTGACGAATGCCAAGTTCGCATTCTCGCTAATTTTTCCTCTAGTTTTTGGGGAATGTCCTGCCGTATAATTTGATAGTTTCCCCATTCCATGAGTGGATCGAGAATCCCCAATTGATTGAACTGTTTTTTACTTGTTCGGATAATGGGAGTAGAGGAAACGTAGCAAAATCTACAACCATAAGGACAGCCTTTTGTGGGGTTTACAACCCAATCTCCAAGCCCCTTTATATTCAACTTACTTTTTTGCAGGGGACACTTAATTTCTTCCTCTGCTCGAATGATTTTTGCCATTATTTTTATCCTTTTTTGACTCAAGATTGCCTAGATTAACTACTAACTGGCATAGAGCATATAAGCTATGCCGTCTTCTTCTATCAATCCCTTGAGTTGAATGATTTGTTCTTCTCCAAGCTTTGACGATGCGATCGCTCGAATTAGCTCTATAACATGAGGGTGTTGGTTAAGATAGACTACTAGATTTTCGTCTAGTGTCGGCATCAATCCCATCAGTCTGTTCGGACTCGCTTCTAATCCTTTTGCCAAACAGATAATTGTTGCTTTGTCTGGTAGGAGTTTCCCTTGTTCCAATCGATTGATGTACATAGGCTTTTCACCTACTTTGATTGCCAGTTCTTTGACCGATAGCCCCTTCTGTTCTCGGAGCTGTTTTACCGTCATTCCCAGTCGTGACATATTTTTTTTTACAATTTTTAAGCAATGTGTTTTTTGGGAGCTGGTTCATCTTCTAGTTAAGACCAGCTTCTCCGACATTGAAGGTGAATAAACCAAGATATTCACCCTCACATTTTACTACGAAGTTTTTTTCTTTTGTGCGTAAAGGCTGGAAATTTATAGGGGACTTATGACTTTTAATTAAGCAGAGCTATTTGTTCTCCAAACTGCCCGTTTTTCCTTGTCCATACAGTGTCAAAACCCGGTCGCTTGTAATCGTTGCTTGGGCTTCCCGGCGTTACCACGATGAATTCTTCGCACTTTTCATCTCTAACGGGTAGGTAGTACCGCCCGATTCCGTGATCGCAATAGCGAAGTTCACCTTGCGTCACTCGTATCAATTCTTGGAACTTCCGTTCCATTTCCTGCTTCGTGCCGATCGCTAAGGCTTGGATGTGTCTATAGGGTCTGACTTTATAAATTTTCCATACCGCTTCCTCCAACTCTAGCTTAAATAGCTCCAGGGCAGCGCTATTCAATAAATTTCGTTCGACCATTGTTTTACCAGTGGTACTTAGCGATTGCCTTGGATTAAAGCAAATGCTTACATATTCGACATAAGCCGCTCTTGCTCCTTCGTAGGGATTGTAATCGAATTTTTCCCGTATTTCTTTTGCGCTTCCCGCAATAAACGAAAATGAGCAGATCGTGCAGGCAGATCTAATGAATCGCCTTCCAGTTTCTCGGGTTAGTCCCTCTACCAAGAACTCTCTAGACACCCCTTCTTCATATAATGGATATACTGTTGGATGAAATTCTTGCTGGTCGTTTTCCGCCTTCTCAATTCTGGATCGTTCGTTGCTATCAAAGCCAATTAGCTTCATGCAGTACGGGCAGTTCTGGTCGTGATACGCATCCAGTATTTTCCTTTTGAATTTATCCGAGCAGTATCTTTTTCCCCGCGTATACTGAGGCACGGTCGCGCACCACAGCATCTCGTCTTCTAGGGTGTAGTAGGGTTTTTCAGTTGTTGGTCTGGTGTGACAGATTACAGGTGAATCTGTATCTTCTAGAATCACGTAACCGTCACGTAGAGAACTGCTTTTTCGCGCAATTTGAATGGTTCGGATTTTGGCTTCCCGCAGTAACGGAAATATGATTTTTTCTACCTGTTCTTTGACACCTTTTGCCTCAAGTCCGACCTGCGAAATTAGTACTCTGTTTATCTCATATTTTTTGCGGAATTTTGATTTGGGGTTGGTCAAGTAATCCCAAATCAACCAGGATGAATCGCACCCCAATCCATAATGTAACGTAGATTCTTTCTTATTGCGTAGCCTTACCATTGAACTTGCTCCAATTGAAGAGTATTTTTTGGCAAAAAAAAGAAGCATTGACTGCTTCAGATAAGGTTTTATGCTTTGATTAATCTGTTGAGGAGCCAGTTTCATTGCTACAAGCTGACTCCGGCATTCCTCACGCGGCTATCACGTCCCTGGCTCGGATTAGAACGTTTTTGGCTCGGCTGATTGCCACGAACTCGGCATTGCGCTCTTGTTCCTCTTCCCACTCCTTTTGACCTTCCCAGGTCAGGGGGAGCTTGTCATATTCGAGGACGATGACCCTTGGCGCTTCAAGCCCCTTAATTTTGTGGATTGTGAACAGCTTGATATCTGCTTTGTCGTCTGAGAACAGGTGCTTGATTTTCTCTCTCAGGTCGTTGACGGTTCTGGCTCCACCTTGGATTAGCTTCATGCAGCATTCTCGTGCCGCTTCCAGCTTGTCCCTGTACTCCTCAACAACACGAGCGCTCAATCGCTGCTCTTGAAGTGAGGCAATCTTATATTCCCTGTATTCCTCCAGGCAGTGATTGAATTTCTCCAATCTAAAGCCCCGCAGTTCAGACAAGTCGTTCAAGATTTCGATCAGGAAGCTTTCGACGTTTTCTCCGACCACGGTAGCTCTTTTGCCCCTGGCAATTAATTGCAGGCAGAGCTTTACTAAGGGGGCTACGGTGCGGCAAGTCACGAAGTCTCCTGTTTGCACGATGTCAGCGACATTTCGCATCAGGATATCTTCGACCTTCCCCTCTGCTGCTCCCGGCGCTGCCTGCATTTCGGGCGCAAATTTCCTAGCCTCTTCTACAATGGCTTTATCCGAGCGATAGCAAATTGGCAGCGGCATCTCTACGGCGTTGAATCGTTTGACGATTTGCCCCAGGCTGTTCGACCTTGCTCCACTGAATGCCATGATTGACTGGTTTTGATCTCCCGCGAAGCATATTATCGATGCATCGAGAGAGATTCTTTCTATCAGCGCGATCGCAGCTTCGCTTAAGTCTTGCGCCTCGTCTACGAATACGGCATTGTACTGGAACATCTCCACATCCCATGCCCTATTTGATGGCAA
>DALYIW010000461.1:0-4415 GCA_031970155.1 Coleofasciculaceae cyanobacterium CTOTU46601
ACGTTAGTTTTAGCCGTAGGGCCGCCTACCTTTTCTGTGGTGTTGGTGGTGCAAGCTGGAAGAAGCATCGCAAAAAATGCCAAAGCAATCGCTACTCCTTTGGGGTTCAACAACCCTTTGGCACCGTCATGGCGAACACAGGCGTAACTGGCAACCCGAACTTCACTAATTCTATTGTTCATTTAAAAAATCTCCTTAAATTTACTGATGGTCACGTCATTAGTTTTGAATTTTGAATTTTGTTAAAATTTTTCACTCAATACTCAAAACTTTGAATCGCACTAGTTCAAAAAGACTTGACCATCCTTTTGAATCCTCAATACTCCCTGGTTATCGTCTAATGTCTTCGATTCATTTAACGAAATTTCTAACATTCTCGGCTGGGAGTTGGATACTGGAATTACATCTACTAGTCCTCGATCTTGGCGAACTGTAGTAATAGTCACAGGGGTTGGCAAGTTTAGCAGGACAACTTCTTCTCCGCCTGGTAGAAATCGGCGTTCGGTGTAGCCGAGTGCTTGATAGGAAATGGGAGCGTTAGTGTTATTTTTCAGTTTCACATCAACTTTTCCATCCATAGGCGTGACACGAGCAATTGCATCACTCCGAGTTTCTGGTAAAGGTGGTGTGATAGAAGTAGGGGCAGGAGGCAAGGTGCGATTGGGAGTTACTCCTCCTAGGCCTAGTTGTCGAGTTGCAGCATTAGGCGGACATCCTAGAGGAACTATGCGCGTGCTGTTGAAGGGTTCTGCGTAGTAAATTCCAGGGCAAGGGTTGACCTTAGGAATAGGTGCTGCGGATGCCGCTAAAGGAATCGCAGGTAAACCGATAAGTAAGCTTCCACAGATAGTGCTGACTAACCCAGTGGGTTTTTGAAGCTTTGGATTGTGTTTATTCATAAATACCTCCTAAAAGTATCTAGTTTTGTTCAAAGACTGTTTTTCATCCTGAAGAAAAAACGAACTAATCTGAAGTGGTTAGCTATCTCGAAAAATTTCTAGTACGCCTCCAATCATGAGCTTCCCAGCTTGCATAACTACTTCAGTCATCCAAAACTCTTGAAATTCAAAAAATTAATCTTTGGTTTCGCTAGTTAAATCTTGGTTGATTTCCTGACAAAAAACAAGATACATTCGAGTGTTTGCATTTGATTTAAATGGAGGAATATAAACTTTCTAATAGAGTGATATTTAGTCGTTTAACACCTATTTATACCTAGAGATATAAATAGCAACTAAACACTAACTTTATTGCTTAAGATAGAATCTCATCGACTTGCATTATGTATCCATTAGTTCAAATAATAGCGGCTTGCAATGTTACGCCGATTAATAGCATTTTTAAAAACAGCTTGGCTTGCTGAGCAGCACTTCCACACGCGCTGGCTCATTGTTGGGTTATTCGCCGTCATTTTCGTCTTAGATTTTTCCACTCCACCGCCTTATGCATTGGGTTTCCTCTATACCAAACCAATTTTGTTAGCTTCTTCACGCCTGAGTCGTTCGGCAACAGTTAAAGTTACGGTGATAGCAACAGGCTTAACCCTTCTGAATGTGTTTATCCCTAAGGCAGAGTGGCACAACTTCGCAACAGTGGTGAATCGCTTGCTCATGGCGCTAGCACTCGTAGTCACAGGTTGGCTAAGCGAGCGCAATTTGCGTCATGAAGAAGCGATCGCACGACACAAAGCGCAGCTACAGGCGCAAGAGCAGTTAGCTAGTACACGAGAGGATTTTGTATCAACCTTAACCCACGATTTGAAAACACCACTCCTCGGAGCAATTGAAACATTGAAATCATTGCAGCAGGAAAAGTACGGTGCAGTAACAACCGCACAGCAAAAAGTGTTCTCAGCGATCGCTCGGAGTCACGAGAACTCACTTGAGCTAATCGAGACGCTGCTGGATGTTTATCGCAACGATACGGAGGGAGTGAGATTAAAACAAGCACCTGTTGAGCTAGTCGCTCTAGCTGAGGAAGCGATCACCACAGTATCAGGTTTAGCCTCAAAGCGCCGAGTGGATGTTAGTCTCAGTTTTGGAGAATCCAACGCTCGCTCTCTCTGGGTAAATGGGGATGCGCTACAACTTTTGCGAGTCTTTACCAACTTGTTGACGAATGCGATTAACAATTGCCCTCGTGGTGGCAAAGTGGAAATTGTTTTCGAGTCTGACTCTAACTATCAGGTGGTAAAGATTCTCGATAATGGACGGGGGATGACACCGGATGAACTCCCCCGTTTGTTTGAGCGGTTTTACCAGGGACATAGCGATCGCCAGTTTGTGGGGTCTGGGCTGGGGCTATACTTAACTCGACAGATTATTGAAGCCCACGACGGTACCGTCTGGGGCAAAAATCGTTTCTCTTCACAAGACACTACACAGCGATCGCAACGCGGTGCTTCGTTCGGATTCAGATTACCTGTGCATCAACGCTCATCACAGCCCTAATTCCATTAAGCAACGCAGAGACTTCATAGAAATGACAATAAGCGGTCACGTCGGTGTTTCAAATTGAGAGTGTTAGCTAAGTTATGCCGTATACATCCTTAACAGTCGATGAGGAATCGGCTGTTGTTTTTTTGTGAAGCGAAAGCCTTTCAACGGAACAATTATATGGGATTTTGCACTAGTTCACCCCTTCAGGAGGATGAATGTTGTGGAATTCTTCTGTGACATTCTCTGTAGCTATATCTCATACACGCTGCTGAAAGCCGCTTGTCTCAGGTAAAAATGACCTCAAATGTACTACGAATTTTGCTGGTTGAAGATGACGAATTGTTTCGCCTTGGTCTTTCTATGCGATTGGGAGAGGAACCAGGATTAGAAGTCGTCGCTGAGGCTGAAGACGGTGAGACGGCTATAGAATTAGCTGTTCAACACCCGCTCGATATTGTGCTACTCGATGTAGGACTGCCAGGAATTGGTGGCATTGAGACTTGTGAACAACTTAAGGAGCAACACCCAGAGCTACCCATCCTCGCTTTAACCTCTCGTTTCCAAAAACCTCTAATTGCTAAGTTAATTGAAATCGGTGTCAAAGGTTACTGCCTCAAGGGCATTAAGGCAGAACTTCTAATCCTGGCGCTTCGTTCTGTAGCAGGGGGAGCTTCCTGGTGGGACGAAGCAGCAACCACGGAGATTCAATCTACTTTCGTACACAGCGCACAACCTGCTTCTACCCCATCAGAGGCTGAACAATTACCGGAAAATCCGCTCACGAGGCGCGAACAGGAAATCTTGGCAATGATTGCAGCTGGACGGAGCAATCAGGAGATTGCAGACATTCTCTACATTGCTCCTGGTACTGTCAGAGTTCATGTCCATTCCATTTTGAAGAAGCTGGAAGTGCGCGATCGCACTCAAGCCGCCGTCTTAGCCATTCAAAAAGAACTCATTCCTCCCAACTTGTTAACAGAGTAACTGTTGATATTTCGACCTAATCCAAGTTTAGTCAGCCTTTATAAGGACTGATATAGATGTTAGATACCTGATTAAACAACTGTTGTTTACAACCTTATAGCCCAATATATACAGCCATAATAAACAGAAAATTATATCTTCTTTTTACTCAAAAAAATCTACTATTAAGTTATTGAATCAACTGATTTATAAAGGAGAATTTCAATGGCTCATCGAATTTCTCAATCGAGTGTTGATATTGCGGTTCACTGCGCCTATGAGTGCGAACATTGTGCCGATGAGTGCTTAGGCAGTATGCCTGAATGCGCCCGATTGTGTATAGATTGCGCTCAAATTTGCTGGACTGCTACTGCCTACATGAGCCGTGGCTCACGCTTCATTTCTCAAATCGTTCGTTCCTGTATCGACATCTGCGAAGCTTGCGCCAGCGAATGTGAAAAACATGATGACGAGCATTGTCAAAAGTGCGCTGAAGCTTGTCGCCGTGCTGCTGAAGAATACCGCAAAATTGCTAGTGTTGCGGGTGTTGCATAGAAAAAACTGAATCGACAAGGTGGAGCAGATACTCTCTGCTTCGCCTCTATTAGGTTTTATTTTTTTGCATGAACTCATAAATACTGTTGGGATTTTTACCATGAAACAGATGAGTAATTGGTCAAAATTTGTAGTAGTATCTACTTTACTTTTGCCAGCTTTAACTACTTTTGTTAATCCCTCTCTTGCTGTTAATACAGCAATGCTTGACAGTAGTAATTCCTCCACCTTAGAAAGAACATCTTTCCCAAACGACGGTGTATATCAACTAGCACAAGCCTCAAACAACTGCCGCCAAGTTGCAGCCAGAAATGGTCTTTATGTCCGGGAAGAACCAACGGTTTACAGCAGGGCGCTTGGAATAATACCTCAGGGGCGGAATGTCACCGTTGTTGAGAATCCGGGGGCAGATGTTGTTGTTGGGAATCCTGGCGTAGAGTGGATGCCAATTTCAGCTCC
>DALYIW010000462.1:0-4387 GCA_031970155.1 Coleofasciculaceae cyanobacterium CTOTU46601
CCATTACCCATTACCCATTACCCATTACCCATTACCCATTACCCATTACCCACTATCCATGAGTTCATAACCCGACGATCCGGAACTTTGCTAGAAATTCCTGAAAAACAGGATAGTAATGGGACAAGCAGATGAAACTAAAGACCAAGTTTATTTCGGGTTTTTTGGGTATTGCCGCATTAGTTGCCGTATTAGGGATTATTAATATTCAAACCAAGAAAATTGTTGATGAACAATTCAATAAAATTACCGCTAGTACAGCTCGGCAACTAATAGCCCTAGACCAGATTAAGCTTGCTTCCGTTACAATTGCTTCCAAAGTATACAGTTATACAGTTGTTACAGGCGAATTAAGCTCTATTCCTCCCAAAACTAATATCAATCCAAAACTGCAAAAAGACATTAATCAAGAAAAAGAAGCATTTAAGACAGCAATAGATAACCTAGAAAAATCCTTAGAAAACTTTAAAAAATTTACGAATACTCCTCAAAATAAAAAAGTTTATAGAGACCTTTTAACAACCAAGGTACAACTGACTGAAATTGGTCAGAAAATTATAGATTTAAAATCCGCGAACCTTAAAGGAGAGGATATACTGCTCAAAAAACAGGAATTTGAGAAAGCAAAAGCAAAGTTTACAGAGGTGGTAGATCGGGCGCTCACTGTCAACGTGGAAGCCTTGGAACGTGAAAATCAGACAGCCAATCGCAATTCTACCTATTCTCTTATCATCAATCTAACCTGCATTACGATAGTCATAGCTATCGCTATCATTTTTGGAATAGTTTTATCGAACAAAATAACTCAACCGATTAAAGAACTCCAGGAAGCCGCTACTAAAATTGGAGAAGGAGACTTTGATATTCAAGTTGATATAAAGGCTAAAGATGAGCTAAAAATTTTAGCTGATGCCTTTAATCATATGGCTAAAAAGCTCCAAGAAACAACCGTTTCTAAATACTATCTCGATAACATCATCAGTTCTTTGAGTGATGCCCTAATTGTTCTGACTAAAAATAATACAATTGAAAGCTTTAATGAAGCCACATTGTTTTTGTCAGGATATCAAGCTAATGAACTCCGAAATCAGCCGTTAAATATCTTTTTTAAAGAAAATAATTTCTTGTCTTATTTAGAAGCTAATGGCTCAGATCAAAGTGGTTTTCTGGGAAGACGAGAAACAACGTTCTTTACCAAAGATGGTCGAGAAATTCCCGTGTCTGTTACTGGCTCAGTCATGCAAAATTCGGCTCGCAAGATTCAGGGAATTGTTTGTTTAGTGCAAGATATATCGGCACGCAAACAGGCAGAGGAGGCGTTACGCAGACAAGCCTTGATGTTTGAAACAATTTATGACGGCATCATCCTCACTGATTTAGCAGGCCTTATTCTAGACTGGAACCCAGCTGCCGCGAGGATATTTGGTTATGAAAAAATTGAGATGTTGGGTAAGACCTGCGGAATAGTGTACCAGCCAGAACATGCGATCGAGCTGACTCAGCAGATGATTTATGGCTTGATGAGTGAGGGGCGCTGGACGAGAGAGATTGAATTTATCCGTAAAGATGGCACCAAAGGAGTCTGTGAAACAGTTGTGGTGCCGCTGCGAGACGAAGGAGGCCAGCCCATAGCTGCGATCGGACTTAATCGCGACATTACTGAACGCAAACAGTACGAAAATCAATTAGTTGAAGCACGAGAAGCGGCATTGGCAGCTGCACGGGCTAAAGCTCAATTCTTGGCGAATATGAGCCACGAAATTCGTACTCCGATGAATGGGGTGCTGGGTATGAGTGAATTACTTTTAAGCACTCAACTGACTGTGCGACAACTTGACTTTGTGAAGACCTTGCAAGTAAGTGGAGAACATTTACTGAGGGTAATTAATGATATTCTCGACTTCTCCAAACTTGAAGCTGGGGAAATGCGGCTAGATACTGATGAGCTTGATTTAAATCGTTGCTTGGAAGAAGTGTTAGATTTATTCACTCCCCAAGCTGATGCTAAGGATTTAGAACTGGCCCTTTTGGTTGATACTGATGTGCCACGACAACTCTTGGGAGATGCAGGTCGCTTGCGGCAGATTCTCACTAATTTAGTCGGAAATTCGATCAAATTCACCGATTCTGGAGAAGTTGTCATTCATGTTTCTGTTAATGAGCAATTGCCGGTGGAGCAAGATGTAATTAATGCTAGTCGTACTGGCAAAAAACAACGGACAACGGACAACGGACAAACCATAGACTTAAAGTTTGCTGTCAAAGATACTGGCATTGGTATTTTTCCAGAAGACCAAAACAAGCTTTTCCAAGCTTTCTCACAAGTAGACACCTCCACAACTCGTCGGCATGGTGGTACTGGCTTAGGTTTAGCCATCTGTAAGCAACTCGTGGAAATGATGGGTGGGGAAATTGGGGTAGAAAGCCATCCTGGGGCTGGTTCTAGCTTCTGGTTTACGGCTACGTTTGGCAAGGTGGCTGCTGACTCTACCAAAGAAGCAAGCAATCGAGTTTCTAGCAGCATATCTGCTTCTCCTGAAAGCCTGAACGGGAAGAGGGTGTTGGTTGTGGACGATCGCTCGATCAATCGCCAAATTGTCCAGCATCAGTTGAGTGCCAAGGGGATGGAAGTAGATGAAGCGGATAATGGCATCGTTGCTCTCAACGCTTTACAAGCCGCGTCTGAAGCTGGAAAACCCTATGATGTGGCTCTGCTGGACATGAAAATGCCCAAAATCGATGGCTCAACTCTAGGGCGGTTGATTCTCGCGGAACCAGATTGGGCACGTACAAAATTAGTGCTGATGACTTCTATGCACGCCGGAGATTCAGCTCAACCTCTGCTCAAAAGCGGGTTTTCTGATTACTTAGTTAAGCCTGTAAAAGAATCTCAGCTGCTACAGTCACTACTCAAGGTGCTGGCTGCTGAAGAGCCATTGCCCATTATGAGTTTTCAGTCTTTAAACCCAGATGGATCGCCTTCTGGTTTAGAACAACGGACAGTCCTGAAAATTCTGTTAGTGGAAGATACTCCAATCAACCTCAATTTAGTACAGCATCAGGTGCAACTTCTAGGTCACCAGTCAGATTCAGCGGTGAATGGTCAAAAAGCTCTGGAAAAATTAGCGCACCACCACTATGACATCGTGCTGATGGATTGTCAGATGCCAGTGATGGACGGCTACCAAGCAACACAAAAGTTACGCTTACGAGAAGGTGATGACCGTCATACGGTGGTGATTGGGATGACGGCTTATGCTATGCAAGGCGATCGCGAAAAATGTCTAGCCGCAGGTATGGATGACTACCTGAGCAAACCTGTAATGGTCAAAAACTTAGAACAGATGCTAGAGCGATGGGCATCTGTAATTAAGAAAAACTTACCAGAAGAAAACAGCAACTCTCAAAACCCGACCATCATTGCTCACACCACAGAATTGGTAGACTGGGTGCGCCTCAAGGAAATCTCTGAGGGAGAACCCGCATTTCAACTGGAACTGGTACAAGGATTTATTAAAGAGGTAGCCATCTTCATCAACCAAGTGAAGGAAGCACTGTTAGCAAAAGACTGGGTTACCTTAGCTAACAAAGCCCACCAAATCAAAGGTGCTAGTGCTTCGGTAGCGGTGCAATCGATGTCTGACATCGCCGCTACCCTACACGAACGGGTCAAAACTGGCAAGCTGGACGGTACCAGTGGGTTAATTACTCAGTTAGAGCAAATTTTAGAGCGGCTCAAAGGACGTATAGATATCAATGCGATCGCCTTAAACTCACTCTCAGACAAGCTGCTCGCTCCTGAGGAACCCTCACCCGTTGTCAGTACTCAATCTCCAAGTAAAGCATGTCCGCCCTCAGAGCTAGGACAACCCACCTGCCTAAAAATTCTATTAGTAGAAGATACTCCAATCAACCTGAAATTAGTGCAGCATCAGGTACGCTTACTTGGTCATCAGTGGGAGTCAGCCCAGGATGGTCAACAAGCCTTGGAAAAACTAGCCCATAACCACTATGACATTGTGCTGATGGATTGCCAGATGCCACTCATCGATGGCTACCAGGCAACTCAGCTTTTGCGTCAACGAGAAGATGGCGAAAGTCATACGGTGGTGATTGGGATGACAGCTTATGCCATGCAAGGCGATCGCGAAAAATGTCTCGCCGCAGGCATGGATGACTACTTGAGTAAGCCCGTGATGGTAAAAGACTTGAAAGTCATGCTGCAAAACTGGTCATCCGTAGCTAAGGGAGAAAACAGCAACTCTCAAAGCTTAAGCAGCATCGCTGCAACCTCCGAGTTAGTGGATTGGGTGCGCCTCAAGGAAATCTCTGAGGGAGAACCCGCATTTCAACTGGAACTGGTACAAGGATTTATTAAAGAGGTAGC
>DALYIW010000463.1:0-2717 GCA_031970155.1 Coleofasciculaceae cyanobacterium CTOTU46601
GGCAATCTCTAGTGCTGGCGTCAACGCCTCCTGTTCTCGCAACGTTTGCGCCAAAGAAAAAGCTTCTTCCATCGACTACATTTGAGTTTGCGCTGCTGCCATTGCTGCTTCTACTTGACCCAAGCGAGCTAACATCGTCAGGTAGCGTTCGGTTTGCCCTTCTGCTTGTGCCAGATACGGGTGTGGTCAAAAGTAGTTGGTGTGTGCGATCGCACACACAAAACCAATTCATTATTTTTGGTTATATAATAATAATGAGAATCAAACTCAAAGGGAGGGGGTGAGCAACGCTCACCCCCTCCCTCTATCTGATTATCATTATCATTGAGCGCGGAGGGAAAAAATCTTTATTTATACTTAAAGTAACCAGGAATATGGCAGTGTCTTGATTAGATGTTTTTTCTTGTACACTGCCATGAATCAAGACTATAGTGATATTATCCAACAAATCAGCCAACTTTTGTTTCAAGCCATCAAAGAGCGAGAATTAAATTTGGCTCTTAATCTGAGTCAACTAGATGGTGAACTCGGTAAACACTTACGTGAAATTGGGCTACAAGTGATGTCAATGTTACTGAATAACTTAGCACAACAAGTTACACAAGAAGTGAAAAAACCAGGGTTAGTTGTCCATCGGTGTTCGCGAGCTAAATATGGAGTAATTTTTGGAGTTGTCGAAGTTAAATCTCCTTATTTATGGCATAAGAAACAAGGGTGGGGAATTCGTCCAGTTGAAGAAAAACTAGGGATTGAGCATGGAAAATACTCACCGGCAGTAAAGCGGGCTTTAACAGATTTTGGGGCAGAGGAATCATTTGGACAAGCCTGCAAGCGATTTGAAGAGCATTATGGCTTTCGATTAGAACGCAGTCTTGTCCGACGCGAAGTAGAAAAGATTGCTTTGGTAGCTGAACAATATGTAGAGAAGCGATTACTTGGATTAGCAACTTACTTCAAAAATTTAGAACCACCCAAGAAAAGATGTGGTTGGAATAGAATTGTAGTTGAACTGGATGGATCTCACATTCGCACGGGCATTCATAAGTCAATTCAAACTGAAGAATTAACCCCGCTGCGCCGCATTAAAAAATGTAAGCGCCAAACCGATTGGCGAGAAGTAAGAGTAGGCTTTGCACGGAGTGCGGAGTCGAAAGCTCAACGAACTTTTGTAGCTCGGATGGGACAATATCCCGAAGTAGTACAACAACTTAAAAGTGCAGCGGTTGACCAAGGACTATCAACTTATACTTTAGTTTATGGCTTAGCTGATGGGGGTAATGGGTTACGGGAAGCACTGGAAACTGAATTTTCCCATTTTCAATTTATTCTAGACCGCCCACATCTCAAGCAACATCTTTACGCCACGGCTGAAGCGATGGCGCTGCCAAGTGATATGCGCTTTCTTTGGGTTAAGTGTACCCTAAACTCTATCGACAAAGGTTATGTTAAGAGTGTCATCAGCCGTCTGAAACGCTGGTCAGGAAAAGGCCAACAAACTGTTGGGAATTTATGTAAATATTTAGAACGGTTTAAAGATGCTGTTCATTATGACAAGTATCGCTCAAGGGGTTTACCCATTGGGTCAGGAGAAATTGAAAGCGCCCATCGTTATATTCCGCAAAAACGGCTAAAAATTCCAGGAGCTACTTGGCATCCATCAACGATTAACCCCATGTTAGCTCTGCGGGTAATTCGTGCTAACAATTGGTGGAATGATTTTTGGTTTCAGATAGGTATGGCTGAAAAATTGAGCAATAAATTGACGCCAGAAGCTGCTCTTTCTTAAGTGGTTTTCTCCTTATCTTGCCTAAAAGTGACAAGAAACTTCTCTTTTTTCAAGAGGTTAAGTTTGTCCCAACTTGAATACAATTAATGAGCGCATTTTTAACCTTTTTTTGATGAGAATGAGAATCATATACCTGTAGGAGAGACGAGCCATGCTCGTCTCTCCCCAAGAGTTTGATTATCATTATTATTTACTAAAGAGGGAATAATAAGGTGGTTTGGAGCGATACGCATGACGGCACTCATTGGCGATCGCACACACCAACTACTTTTGACCACACCCGCCAGATACAGGTATTCTTGATAGCGCTGTTGACGTTCTAGAATTTGCAATCGGATGAGAGCGAGGTTGTCAGCATAGTCTGGGGGTTCTCTATCCCATACTCCCCGTTGGGTAATTTCCCCTTGGAGGACGCGCTGTAGCGGCAGGTAGTCCCACCCTTGTTGCAATGCCTCCAAACACATCTCAAAATTGGCATCCCATTCGTCCTGCCATGTTTCTAAGTTAATCCGGATATCGACTTGTTCTTCAGAGGTTAGTTCGGCGCACAGAATGGCTGCTGTCCAAGCGTCATTTAATGCTGCGACTACTTCGTCGTTGTCGGCACCGTAGTTGTCTACCTGGTTCCACTCTTCTACGCAGGTGGCGGTGATGGCTGTTAAGATGGCGATCGCGCTATTGCCGTCCCCCTGCTCGGTAAACTCCTGTGCTTGTTGAATTATATCGATCAGGTTCTCTGCGACTGGGTCTTCATCAAACCCGTCTTCCCAGTAACGCACGGCATCCCGCAGAATCTGCTTCACTTGCCGCGAGAAGGGAGCTACATCTATGGTGGTGCGGCGTTGGGGTTGAGCAGCAGGACGCTTTTGGGGTGTAGGGTTAGCTATCTGGTTGATGTGGCGTTCGATGGTATCGATTAGTTCTGGCTGTT
>DALYIW010000463.1:2827-3823 GCA_031970155.1 Coleofasciculaceae cyanobacterium CTOTU46601
AAGGTGGCAATTATATGTTTGCACCATCCTTCAAAGTTATAAGCACAGGTACAGGTGGCGTTGGTTATCCCACCTCGATCAAAATTGAGGCTGACGCGATAGGGGAAGGCTTCGCTGCCTTCTACTTCTGCTGATAGGGTATTACCCCGCTCAATTAGTTCGGCGACTGCTTCTGAGTGGTAGTAGTGCAAGACAAAACTTACTCAAATCAAGTGTTGCGCTTAACTCGAAGTTTGCTTCCTGTCTCAACCAAGGATGACGGCATCTTCTTGTCCACAGGCGTAAATTCCGCGCTTGCCGCACGTACTCGCTCTACTGGGGCATGTTGGAGATTGATCGCCGCGTTTAAGTCACGATCAATGGCAACGCCACAATTACCACATTTGTAAACACGCTCACTCAGAGGCATTGGTTGAACATTACCACAGCACGAGCATGTTTTAGAGGAAGGAAACCACCTATCCACCAGTTCTACTTTACTACCAAAAAATGCCGCCTTATATGTTAGCATTCTGCGGAATTCATAAAATCCCAGGCTAGAAATAGCTACAGCTAATTTGTGATTAGCTATCATGCCAGCGACGTTGAGATCTTCAATCCGGATTCGGTAGTACTTGCGACTAATGTCTGTGGTGGTTTTTTGCAAAAAATCTCGCCTGATGTTGGCGATCCGAGCGTGTCTTTTTGCCAATCTTTGGTAGTATTTTAGGGCATTATTTGATGCTTTTATCCCAAGAGTGCGGTTACCTAATCGCTTGTTGCGATTTTGCCACTGCTCCTTACTTAGCTTGGTTTTCGCTGATTTGAGGGTCTGTGGTGCAACAATTAATGAGTCGTCTGATAGGGTGGCAAAGCATTTAACTCCTAAGTCAATACCAACCGATTCAACTGGGTGTATAACTGGTGGAACCTTGTCAACATCTAGTGCAAATGAAACAAACCATTTGTCAGAATCTCTGGAAATAGTGAATGTTTGACTTGCACAAAGGAATGGAA
>DALYIW010000463.1:3833-4060 GCA_031970155.1 Coleofasciculaceae cyanobacterium CTOTU46601
GTCTGAATTCTCCTAAACCGGGGATAGTAATCTTCTTGCCTGAGTGCAGAGTTTGACGATTGGTGAATGGAATCATCGGTTCACCCTTAACAGGATACAACCCTGACTTTTTCAACACAGTAAAACTATACCAACAGCCTAATCTGAGTGTTAATGACTTTTCACAAGCAAAACAAACTGGGTTTTCTACCGCAAGACGAGGTAGCACTAGATAGAATTCCACTGCA
>DALYIW010000463.1:4144-4353 GCA_031970155.1 Coleofasciculaceae cyanobacterium CTOTU46601
ATAAGGTATTACCCCGCTCAATTAGTTCGGCGACTGCTTCTGAGTGGTAGTAGTCTTCGCCGCGCTGGAAGGATTTGGTGCTGGCATAGCGGCGAATGGTTGCTTCGCTGAGACAGGGAATGGGCATTTTGGTTGACTGGCTGAGGTTTCTTGAGTGTTTATTTTACAGGCTCTTGCACGATTCTCCACACTTCTGGTATCGCATTGGG
>DALYIW010000464.1:0-787 GCA_031970155.1 Coleofasciculaceae cyanobacterium CTOTU46601
TATCAGCAACAAGTTAACGCAACCAACGCTGCGGCTAGGCTTGATGCAATCAGAATGGATCATCAAGCCCGTGTGGAACAAATAGAGACGAACAGGGCTAATGCTCAAAACCAAATACAACAGAACGGATACAACCAATTTTGGCGCTTGCGGCTACGGGGACTACCCGCAGATCAACAGCAGGCCATTATCCGAGATGCGGCTATTAGGTATCAACAGATACATCGTGGTGAGACTATAGATCTGAGGAACCCTAATCCCTCAGATGCACCGCTGTTTTCCGATCTCGTTGGTGAGATTGCGATCAATAGAGAATCTGCGTCAGCTCGACAACAAGCGACATCGAGAATTGAAGCAGTACCGCCTCCACCAAGCTTGGGTGGCTTTGGAGAGGGGGTAAGACCAGAAGTACCCCCTCATACAGGTCACCCACGGCAAGCACCCTTACCACCACTGGGTGGGTTTGGTGCGGGATCTCAGCCCGAAGTACCCACGCATACAGGAAATTCCCAACGGGAGACAGGAATACCTCAAAGGTTGGGAGGTTTTGGGGAAGGGCCACAACCTGTTGGCGTTGTTTTTCATAGCTCATCGGATACACCGAGTCCTTCATTACAACCTGATCGACCTAATCCTGCTGGTATCTTTCACCCCGCTCCTCGTCCATTAACCGATCAAGAAGCGCTATCTCACGCTGTGCGGGTTCGCAATAGACCACGGATATCTAGCAGCGATCTACGAGGTGCATTGTCGAATTCCGCTGGTCAGGCAGGACATGCAACAGGTA
>DALYIW010000464.1:825-4347 GCA_031970155.1 Coleofasciculaceae cyanobacterium CTOTU46601
CAGAGCATGTATTTATCGGGATAAATGATAACGGTCGGCAAGTTACTGTGTTCTATAAAGATGGGGACGTAGTTATCACTCAAGATAATGATTTTACTCGCGTCATTACTGCATACGGTCGTAGTGGAGTTTCTACAAAACCGGGAGGTAGAGTAGGTCCAGGCAGCCCTGTCACCCCTGACAGGTGGGCAAATAATCCTAATTACGTTGAAATTAAGTAATGAGTGATTTTGAGGGGAAAAGATGAATGCCGATCTTGAACAAAAGCTTTGGAATGCAGGTCAAAGGGAAGAGCCATATACCAAAGAAACTTGGTATACAATCATTGATGACCTTCTAGGTGATTTTCAAAAGTTTATTGGTCAAGAATTTCAACGGGAGACTGAAATTTACTTACAAATAGAAAACCCACGTTCTCCCTCATTTAGTCAGTGGATTTGGACTGTACAGGCAGAAAATACTCCCGTGTCTCCAGTATGGTTGGCTGTGATTGGCGGTGGTATGGTAGGGATTGAAGAGCAAGGAAATGTTAAAGACATTTTTCAGGTGAGTCTTACACTGTTTTTGTTTGATGCTAGTAGTAAAAAGCGTTTGTGTCTAAAAACTGGCGAAAGCATCGTTGAGTTTGTTTTTGAAAAACAAGCGAATGGTTATGGATGTTGGCGTAGTTTGGGGTGGTGTAAGGATGAATGGGGGGAATGGGAAGACATTGAGTATGAGTGAAATAGAGATACTTAACGTGCTGACATCTGAGCTTTCAGATGCAAGCCTTGTCAGACGTAGTTATCACTCAAGATAATGATTTTACTCGCTTCATTACTGCCTTGCTTAAGAATGAACCTGCACTCGCACGCCTATATTTCCTCGCTAGAAAACCAAGTAAGGGACAGCTTTCGCACTGGTATCTTCACCCTTGGGTAACTTTCAAGTAATAACTTCACTCGAGCAACTAATGCAGCACGATGCTTCTTACGTGAAAGCTTGGCTAAAAAATATAGAGTCGGATCAACTAGAGCCTCCAGAGGACTTCAACTGGCTGGGTTTAGCTGAAGCAGCCGCGTTTAACGCTCACTCTGATTTGGATAAGGATTCCAATCGAGCTAACCTTTTGTGGGCAGAGATAGCAACATCAGTTTATCAGCGTCTAGCCACTGAGACAAATTCTCAAGATGGCGAATCTTTCATCAATTCAATGATGATGCTACGAGCAGCTATGATAGGTAAATTCGGTTCTGTTTCCGGTCATTCTCTTCTTGATATAAACTCTATCATTAGCTGGTTTTTCAGGAGCTTGAATATGTCCTATGATGAGGCTAGAGAAAAAGCACAATGCTGGAGAAATTGCCCTTTAGATCAAATCCGGGAGTTAAGACGAATTAAAAATCGCTTAGCTGTTTTGTCAGTGTTATTTGAAAGCAACCAGCTACCGGCTAATGAAGAACTTAACGCATGGCTTACCCTCAATGAGAGCCTACCATAGAAAATTTATTTCCTTATAAAAGAGGAGAAAAACAAAAAGTACTTTCTTAGAAAAAACTGTCCAGTTGAACTGCTCAACAATAATGAAACTGCAATTTTTTAAATTTGATACATTGAAAAAAGAACTGGAACGACTTTCTACTCATCACAGAGTGGCGTTTGCTGCTTCTTGTTGCGAGCGGATGCTTCCCAACTACAACCATTTTTGCCGACAGGTAGAATGGGGCAACCGCAGCGTGCCCAGAACTGCGCTGGATGAAATTTGGCAAATTTTGCAAGGAAAGCCAGCAGATGCTGCCAGAGTTAGCCAATTAAGAGAGGACTGCGGTAGAGAAGATATATTTCCAGACTCGCTTGATTTTGGTGACGATTGTCTGGAAGCTCAGGAGGCTCTTATAGCACTCCGTGCTACTCTGAAAGCCTGCGTCGATCCATCTGTGCAGCGCATAGTCGAAGTGGCAAAATCCGCTAGATATACTATTGAAACACACATACCCTACCGGGATATAACATTCAATGTTACCCAAGAAAAAGACGGAGAGGAAAAGTTTTACGAAGCAATTGCCGCTCACCCTCTGGCGGTGCGAGAAATAGCTAAAGAGACTGAAGATTTGCAACGGCTGAAAGAAACTGAGACGTTAGATAGGGATTTTCTGGAATGGTTGCGTACCTCATTCGACAACAACGGTAAAAGTCTAATCGATCTAGCTTAAGCTAAATTTTAAAATCCCATTCATCGCAGTCTAATAACAACGCACATCGACTCAAACGCGCTTCTCTCTCCCACAGTAATATCAAGTTATTCAATTCTGCGGTAACTGTCGGCACCACTCGCGCCGATATCTGCGCTAACTTCATACCGGACATTTTACAGGATTGGGATGCGATCGCATATTTAGCCCCCACCTCATCGCCGCATAATTGTACGATTGGTAATGGGTAATCGGTAATGGGTAATTGGCGAAAATTTCCCCAGTTATTCAACAATATTGCGGCTATTTGTGTGGTGATTGAAGAGTGCGATACGGCTAACGCCACACTGCGTGAACGCACCAACTCTCCGCTATAAGATACTGGTTCTATAATCCCTTTAAATGCTTCATCTAAACCATCTACTCCCATTAAATAGTGCAAAATTCGCTCGTTAATTCGCAACGGACTATAAGTAAGAGTTTTACCGCGCACAACTTCAATTAATTGCCAGCGTCGTAACGGACGATTGGGAGAAATAGCATTCCAATGGGGTGCGGCAAAAACCGACATTGCTAAATTAAACGTAGGATAACTTAGCTGCCCATCGCCCTGAGCATTGCCGCACAAACTGTCAAAGTTTGGCTGTAATTCCATGCCCGCACATAATAGCAATACATCTCGCTCAAAATCTGATAAATTGAATCTAATCGCCAGTTCTTGTAATGCCGATGGTTCAGTCATTGCTGACGCCGCTGCCATCAGTTCCAATCTGGCTTGTTCTACCTTTAAATCGCGCAGGCAATTTGCAGGTTCGGTAATATAACTTGATAATATTTGCTCGATTACTGCTACCGATGCCATCAGGTATTTAATATTGGCATCCTGCCATTGGCTTGTTTTTTTAACGTTCATTTAAGTTTAGTTTGAGTTGGTTTTTTTGGTACAGAGAGCTGACCTCTAGGGAAAGCTCAAAACAGCTAAATTTTAATTATTGACAAATAACTCAAGGTCTGTTAGGCAGTTTATCGGTTTGATTCCCTGTTGGCAATAGATATGGTGGAGGAGTCAAACATTTTTGCCCGTCCAAACCAATCAATTGAAATCTTTTCTGTTGTATTGTAAGGGGTGTGATATTACACCATCGGCCCAATTGCCATTACCTAGACTGGGAGAAGAGTCCCAATGAGTAAAGAGCAGCAACCCAAGAGAAAACCTGGCTCGAATTCTGCCAATTGGGAACTCTATAGCGGCTCTGGCAAGGAAATAGATTATAGCTCAATTTATTGCCCATCTCTGGGGTATGGCCCATCTCTAGAATATGGCTCATCTCTGGAGGAGATGGCGCGATCG
>DALYIW010000465.1:0-4308 GCA_031970155.1 Coleofasciculaceae cyanobacterium CTOTU46601
TTTGTTGTTTGTTGTTTGTTGTTTGTTGTTTGTTGTTTGTTGTTTGTTGTTTTTTTGACACCTAATCACTGACTCCTGACTCTAAATGCCAGCACCATTCAAAAACTCCTGAATGATCTGGTTATTAACAGTAGAACTATTAGTTACTCCGACGAGTTCATCTGTGAATTTAAGTTCTGAAGACTCGACATGAATTGGACATGCAATAGCAGGTTGCTTGCACGCTAATTCTTCCAGTTTTTGTTCTAGTAACTCGATACGATCTACTAAAGTGCGAATAACTTTGGCTTCTGAATCAGGCAAGCAGCCGTGCTCTAGAGGGTTAACCCGAACGCCAGAGCGATAAATTACTCGGCCAGGGACACCAACTACCGTGCAATCAGAAGGCACATCTTGTAAGACAACTGAACCTGCCCCAATTCGGACATTATTACCGATTTGGAGATTGCCTAGAACTTTAGCACCAGCACCAACTACAACATTTTCGCCAAGGGTGGGATGCCGCTTTCCTGTTTCTTTCCCAGTACCGCCAAGGGTGACGCCTTGATAAATGAGGGCGTAGTCGCCGATAATGGCGGTTTCTCCAATGACGACGCCCATGCCGTGATCGATAAAAACGCCTCTCCCAATCGTGGCACCGGGGTGAATTTCAATGCCTGTCAAAAAGCGGGAAAACTGAGAAATTAACCGAGGGATGAAAGGCATCCCAAGGACATATAGCCAGTGACAAAAGCGGTGAAACAGTAATGCCTGTAGACCAGGGTAGCAAAACAACACCTCTAGCCAGTTACGGGCAGCTGGGTCACGCTCAAAGATGATGCGGAAGTCAGCAAGAAGCGCAGAGAGCACAAAGAATCTCCCTATGATAAGACAAATTACCTACTATGGTAGCCTGATTGCTTACTCTCGCACAGTCAGGGTTTGTTGTTGCGATCGCTATACTAGGTAGGGGCTATTACTGCTCTGGAGGGACTATGCCTCTTCTAATTCTGGTTACGCTGCTATTAGCTAGCAGTTGGTTTTTTTCCGAAGTTTTCGTATTAGTTCCCTTAAACTTCCTAAATTCATTGAAGCCTTTCACTTCTTTGACGCTAGGAGTTGCTTTGCTGGCATTCTTGTGGTGCTTTGGGGAATGAATTTTACAAGCAGGGGCGAACGGCCGTTCGCCCCTACAAATGGCGGTTCGTAATGAGAAATTTGCGTAAGTCCTGAAATGATGGATTTGTTTTTGGAAGCCCCCTAAGGGCGATCGCAAACTACCATAATTGCAACCAGCCATTCATTAGCTTAAACTGCCTAACAGACTTCTCGATCGCCTAAGCCTGTTTTTTAATGAAGGCTCATAGTTCTGTTGAATCGCCTATCATCTAAAAATAATTGCATCATCAGGCAAGACAAACGATGACATCCATAGCTACTGAGTACAAATACATAGAACTTGATGAGCGTAATATGCCGATCATCGCTGGAACTCGGATGAAAGTCGTTGAATTAGTCACATCCGTCAAAGCTTATGGATGGAGTCCTGAAGAGTTAGGTTTTCAATATCCTCATTTGACCATGAGTCAGATTCACTCTGCACTCGCCTATTACTGGGATCACAAAGAAGAAATTGATGCTGAGATAGAACGACGCTTTCAAGAGGCTGAAAAGCTACGTCTCGAAGCAGGCGAATCACCTTTTGCTGCAAGAATGCGATAGCGAAGCGCTGCTGCGAAGCGCAGATCGCAACAGTTGTTAAAGTGAGTCTTGCTCAGATGGTAAGGAGTTAGTCATGGTTGCAACTCTTTCGCGTCTGCCAAAATCGGATTGATATCAAACCACGACTCTCCGCGATCGCGATATTCAAACACTAGCCGACTGCGGATCAGCGCCTGGTATCCCTGATCGCCGCTAACCTTTTTCCGTTGCCTGACTTGACGTAGCAACTCCCACTCATCATCTGAGATTGGCAGGATCATCTCATTGCGACGGGCGCGAATCATGGTTTCTAAGGTTGCACGAGACAGGGGAAACTTCATTTCTTCCATAATCCAGCCATTGAGCAGCCTCAGCAAGTCTCGGACATGTCCTCCACTAACGCGGCACAAGCGGTTTAGGGTTTCGGGATGATCAAAAATCTCTGTAACTGCCTTGAGACGTTCTTGCTCATTGAGTTCTGGAAATGCTCTTGCTAGTACCATCTGTTGTAATAGTGCTATTCCCTGTTCATGTTCGCTGCCATCCTGTAACTGCACAGGAACCATTGGCAGCACCTTGGGTTCTTCAAATCGCTGGGTGAGGTTGCCGTAGTCGTTGGAGAACTTCAGCGCTAGTGGCATTGTGTAGACTAGATGGCAATTGAGTTTGGTTAGATACTCACCCTGATCGACAAATAGGTATTCTTGTTGAGGACGACCCCAAGACTTGGTGCGAGTATCTAAGCGATCGAGATTATCGACTATCACTACCAGTCCTTTTTTACCCTGCTGTTTCAAGGATGCGATCGCAGGTTCTAGCAGTTCCTGATTAATTGCCTCTAATAATTGGGTTTTCTGTGGTCCTAGATACTGGTTGAGTTTCTCCCGCAGCTTGGAGTCGCTTTTCGCCTTAGTCGTGATTTCGCCAATGCCGAAATAGAGAGACAACTTTTCGTTTTCTGAAGTGATACCGATATCACCAATTTTTGGAACATTGGGAATTTCGGGAAGCTTAAGTTTCACTCCCGTTACCTCGGAGTTCAACACCTTGGCGGCACCTTGCAGCAAATTTTTCAGCCTCCTAGGTTCCTCGATGGTAATTTTGTCAAGGCTTTGACTGACTCGACGTGCGATCGCTAGTAATACATCGCCAATATCAACATCCGTCATTTCTAAGTCTTCGCTGGACTCAAAATAGACTACATGAAAACCTTCTTGTTCCAGTTCTGCCTTGAGTCGCAATAGTTCTGTTGATTTGCCACAACCAATATGCCCAGTAAATAGAACACAGGTAGGTTCATCGGGCGAGAAAACTGTGATTTTACGCTTCAGTTTGCCGATAATTTCGCCGCCTCGGACTGAGGAAAAGTCGATGTAATACTTCTGATCTTCAGGATTTTCTATAACCAGGGTTTGGCTGGGGTTTGTTGCTTGATAAAGTTTTTGTAAGTCCACTGCTATGCTTCTTCCCAGGTGATTGTCTTTTGATACTGATGGCGAATTTAATCTAGATCCCCGACTTCTTGAAGAAGTCGGGGATCTGGGCAGCAAGTTTTCAAAACAATGATTTCAGTCCATTTTAATCGACTTGAGCTATGACGCTGGAGTTTTGAATTCCGGGCGGATTTTGTCGCTTACTACTGATTGAGTAGACTCTTGATATCTTCAGGTGTGAACGGATTCTTCCCAGCGCGTAGGGCATTGACCCAACGTTGCCGTTGTGCTTTACGTTTCTGATCCTGAATTGTAGCGATGAAAGCCTGAAAGTCCTCAATCGCTCCTTTAGTATTGCCGGTTAGCGCTCTGGCAACACCACGCCTACCTCGAATACCTCCATCGTCAGGAGCAAGCGCCACAGCTTTCTCGCAAGCAAACATCACATCAGCTGCATACCCTCGCGGACTACCGTACTGGCAGAGGGAGCGCCAAGAATCGGCAGAGATTTCAACGGTTGGAGCGAACTTTTGGGCTTGTGTGTAAGCGGAAATCGCCTCCTTTATCTTACCCTCCTTGACAAGGCTCTCTCCCTTCCTAACCAGCGCTGAATTTACTTTTGTATTGATCTCAAAGTCTAAGTCAGGGTCTAGTTTCAAGGCTCTCTGGAATTGAGCAACTGCATCCTCAATTTTGCCCTCTTGTACCAGATTCTCACCTGTCTCAACTAGATCTGAAGCGTCTGCCAATGGCTTTGCTTTTGCCTCTGGGTCGAGGTTTAACTTGGGATTCCACTTTAAGGCTTTACGGAAGGTAGCAACAGCATCTTCTCTATTGCCTTGTCTCGCTAGCTTCTCACCCTGAGCAACTACAGCTGGAGCTGCTTTCACAAAAATGGATTGAGTTTGACATGCCTTGAGTTCTTCCAGCACATCAGGATGGGTCACAAGGTAATCATTTAACCAATTGCAACCCTGTTTCAGTAAATAATTTAAATCGAGATTCCATAAAATTACCGTCTTGTCCCAACTGCCAGAGGCGATGGTCTTGCCGTCGGGGCTGAAACTGACGCTCTTGACAGGACTGCTGTGCCCAGTTAGGGTTTTCAGGTGTTTGCCCTCAAGGCTCCACAGCTTGACGGTGTTGTCACCACTGCCAGAGGCGATCGTCTTGCCGTCGGGGCTGAAACTGACGC
>DALYIW010000466.1:0-4293 GCA_031970155.1 Coleofasciculaceae cyanobacterium CTOTU46601
GTACCTTTATAAGGCAGGAGTGCTGTGCCAATCACCAGTAACGTACTGAAAAATAGCAGTGCTGTCCCTAGATGGGCAGTGACAATATCAAACCGCAAAAGTTCAGTAACCGTCAGTCCCCCCAAAACACCTTGAAACACAATTAAGCCTAACGCAAAGGTGGCTGCCCAAGGCAACCAGTTGGGTAAAGCGTGTCGATCCCACCAACACCAAACCGCTAAGGCGATCGCACTCAACCCAATTAACCCCGCATCAAGTCGGTGAAACCATTCCAGAAAGACTTGAAAATTCATTTGCTTACTGGGCACCAACTGACCATAGCATAGAGGCCAGTCAGGACAAGCAAGACCCGCATTCATCACTCGTGTGGCACTACCCACAGCCATCAATAGTAGCGTCGCGATCGCAATCTTCCATACCAAGCGACGGATACGTTCAGAGGGCTGGGATGGTTCCTGAGTGGTCACCGACCGATAGAGAACTGATTCAGTCATAGCACCAATTGCCAACTAAATTTAACTCATCTTGAGAGTATCCACTCATCCTCAACTTAACACCGGAACTCGGAAGATGAGCAGACTCCACCTACCACTCTAATGACGCTATTGCCAGACCTGATAGAGTTTTAGAGATTTTTCAGATTGTGTGTTTAGTCATATAACCCGTAACACCTTTGTATAAATCTTGACATTTGTTTTCGCAAACCGCTGACCGACACAGTTCTTGTAACGAGTGTGTCTCTTTCCTACTTGATCCCAAAGAAATTGCTAAAAAAATTATAAAAAACAAGTGGCGGTCTCCTCTTTTAAACAGGATTTGTCTTACCTTGGTAGGTGACCACAACGGAGAAGCCAAAGATTCAAAGTGCCAAGAAAGCGGCTGACCCTGGAAACGGGTGTAGAGAATGCTCTCCTTGAATACCCTATCCCTTTTGAGGGATTGCAATGGGAGCTTCCAGCAGTGTAATGGGCTATGAATGATTATCGTAGGGCATAGGGAAATTCACCCTGGAGGAAAACGCTGAAACATACTTCGCTCTACTCACCATTTAGACGAACGACATGTGCAAAGAGAGCGCCCCGCTACGCTATCAGAGTGTAATGACATTGACTGCCTCATCAGTTAAGGCAGTCTAAACCCAACAATCCCATCCCTTTGAAGGAATGAGGATGGTCTAATCTGACAGGCCGCATCAACGTAGGCTTTGAGTGAGCTACTCTTGTCCCGAACAAAATTTTGTAGAAAGTCCTAAACTAGCTAAACCGTGAACATTCCAAGTCAAATTACAACACTATTAGCTGGCATCGTCCTGACCTTGATCAGCCTGTGGTATGGTCAAAACCACGGTCTACTGCCAGTGGCAGCCTCTGAGGAAGCGGCCGAAGTAGACGCACTATTCAACATGATGATGACCATTGCCACAGGTTTATTTCTGTTGGTAGAAGGTGCGATCGTCATTGCCGCATTTAGATTTCGCCGCGCCAAAGATGACCAGACAGACGGTCCGCCGATTCATGGCAATATCCCTCTAGAGATTGTCTGGACAGCCATTCCTGCTGTTACCGTCCTGATTATTTCTGTCTATAGCTTTGAGATTTACAACGCGGAGGGTGGACTCGACCCCATGGCATCTCACGACCATTCTGCGCCAAAGGTTGCCCATACTCATGAGATGTCACCCGCTCAAGCTAATCCTGATACAAGTTTAATTGCCCTAGATACCAGTAAAGGAACCTTAGCCCTTGGTCTAGGTGCTTCTCCAGAAAATCAAGGCAAACCAGTACCATTGACTGTTAATGTCATGGGTTTACAATACGCCTGGATTTTTACCTACCCTGAAGCAGGTATCACCTCAGGCGAATTGCATATCCCAGTCGGGAAAGAAGTACAGCTAAACATCACAGCCCAAGACGTTCTGCACGCCTTCTGGCTGCCAGAGTTTCGCCTCAAGCAAGATGCCATTCCCGGTAGAGCCAGCGAACTACGCTTCACACCTAGTAGAGTTGGTCAGTACCCGATAGTCTGTGCTGAACTTTGCGGTGCTTACCACGGTGCAATGGGTGCCCAGCTTTATGTTCAGACGCCCGAAGAATACCAAGCATGGCTAAAAGAACAGCAAGCCCTTGCCAGCAACGAGACATTAGATAAAGCCGTTGCCGCCAATCCTGCCCAGAAGTCGAATAGCGAGATTCTTGCTCCCTATGCCCAAGAGATGGGGATTGAGTCGAAAACTCTAGAACAGTTGCACACCAACCAAGAGCATACAGCTCACCATTTAGCCATCAGCAATCAGCTGTAATTGGTTGTTGGTTGTTGGTTGTTGGTTGTTGGTCACAAGAGTTTGAAAGTGTAGAACAACCTCTTAACCCTCTCACCTCTCACCAGACAACAAACAACAAACAACAAACAACAAACAACAAACAACGGACACAGAACATGACAAAAGCAGAGATTCAAGAAACTGCCAATAAACCTGCCCAAGCCCATGAACATCAGGTCAGGAAATGGCAAGATTACTTCACTTTCAACACTGACCACAAAGTTATTGGTATTCAATACCTTGTAACTGCGTTTTTCTTTTTCTTTGTCGGTGGGGTACTAGCAACAATTATTCGCACGGAACTAGCAACGCCTGCTTCCGATTTTGTTAGCCCTGAAACCTACAACCGAATGTTTACCCTCCACGGGACAATTATGATTTTCCTGTGGGTGGTTCCAGCGGGAACAGGTGCCTTTGCTAACTTTCTGATTCCCCTGATGATTGGTGCAAAGGATATGGCGTTCCCGAAATTGAATGCCGTAGCCTTTTGGATGAATGCCGTTGGTGGAGTCTTGCTCCTCACTAGCTTTTTTGTTGGGCCAGCTGAAGCGGGTTGGACTTCTTATCCGCCCTTAAGTACAGTGGCTAGCAAGGCGGGTGAGGCAATTTGGATTATGAGCATCCTGGTTGCAGGAACCTCCTCAATTTTGGGGGGTCTGAATTTTGCCGTCACCATCTTAAAGATGCGGGTGCCGGGAATGGGACTCAATCAGATGCCGTTGTTCTGCTGGTCGATGCTGGCAACTACAGCCCTTCAGCTGCTTGCTACACCAGTGTTAGCCGCAGCTTTGATTCTGCTTGCCTTTGACTTGATCGCTGGGACAACGTTTTTTAACCCGACTGGTGGGGGAGACCCAGTTGTTTACCAGCATATGTTCTGGTTTTACTCTCACCCAGCTGTGTATATCATGATTTTGCCCTTCTTTGGGGTGATTTCGGAAGTGTTGCCAGTACATGCACGCAAGCCAATTTTTGGTTATCGTGCGATCGCATATTCCAGCCTTGCCATTAGCTTTCTAGGTCTGTTGGTTTGGGCGCACCACATGTTTACTAGCGGTACCCCAGGCTGGATGCGGATGTTTTTCATGATTGCCAGTATGGTGATTGCCGTGCCCACAGGGATTAAAGTCTTCAGCTGGGTGGCAACCATCTGGAGAGGCAAACTCACCTTGAATAGCCCGATGCTGTATGGTATGGGCTTCATCTCAGTCTTTGTGATCGGTGGCATTACCGGTGTGATGCTGGCGTCAGTGCCGTTTGATATTCACGTTCACGACACCTACTTTGTTGTTGCTCACCTTCACTACGTCCTGTTCGGTGGCAGTGTTCTCGGACTTTATGCTGGGTTCTACCACTGGTTCCCGAAAGCAACTGGGCGGATGTACAACGAAACCCTCGGTCAAATTCATTTTGTGCTGACCTACATTGGCTTGAACCTGACATTCATGCCAATGCACGAGTTAGGCTTATTGGGGATGAACCGACGAATTGCCGTTTATGACCCGAAGTTTCAAGCCCTCAATGAGCTTTGCACCATCGGCGCGATCATTATGGATACGTCGATTATTCCCTTCTTGATTAACGTCTTTTGGAGTTTAGCTCGCGGTGAAAAAGCGGGTAACAATCCTTGGAGAGGTTTGACCTTAGAGTGGATGACCACTTCACCACCAGCGATTGAAAACTTTGACGGAGTGCCCGTTTTAGCGACAGGTCCTTATGACTATGGCATGGGCGATCGCCAATATCAAACCTACGTACCCTTCTCTGATGAGCGAGAACCCGCCTTAGCTGCTGGCCCTAATTCAGCCTTACGGGCAGACCCCGACCCCGCCGTTGCTGCCAATCCCGATGACCGTCAAGGGGAAAGTCAAAATCGTGATTAGTTATTAGTTGTTGGTTGTTGGTTGTTTGTTGTTTGTTGCTAATCATCAATAACAAATAACAATAACCCTTAATTAGTTGTTAGTTGTTTT
>DALYIW010000467.1:0-216 GCA_031970155.1 Coleofasciculaceae cyanobacterium CTOTU46601
CGATAATGGAAGTAACTGCTGCAACGGAGAATGAAGTAAGCTGTCGCGCATTTAACTTGCAACTTGGTGTTTAGCTTATTTCTTGTGGGATGGGCATCTTGCCCGTCCAGATTATGCAAATTAGATGCACATCAGCTTAGCAATGGTCACTTCTACCCCTGTCTTAGAACAATCAAAAGCCTTCTCCTTAGTGGCAGTCAATGAACTATTGGCATA
>DALYIW010000467.1:371-659 GCA_031970155.1 Coleofasciculaceae cyanobacterium CTOTU46601
GACTGGTGGCACGACGAATCATAATAAAATTGCTCTGAATATTGCGGCTAGTTTGAAGTTTGCTTTAAGAGGGCAAGATTACGATATTTATATCGGTGATGTACGGTTATGGATACCTCGTTATCGCCAGTACACTTATCCTGATGTGATGGTAATTCAGGGAGAACCGCTTTATACAGGAACGGGTACGACTACAGTGATGAATCCCTCGCTGATTGTTGAGGTTTTATCAAAATCAACTAAAAACTACGACCAAGGCGATAAGTTTCTATACTATCGCTCAATCCC
>DALYIW010000467.1:741-2783 GCA_031970155.1 Coleofasciculaceae cyanobacterium CTOTU46601
GACTATGAATCTGAGGCAGCAGTTCTAGAACTAAGCTCAATTGAGTTCAAAATTAATATGAGTGATATTTACGAAAAAGTCAATTTTGAAGAAGGTGAAGGCTAGAGACAATACAGGGAAACATGTTTAGGAAATTTCTCACTCACTCACTAGACCCTTGATACTGCATAATTTTCACAGAAATTAGGGGGAATAACCGAGAAGCTAGATGAGAAATCCCAAACTTCCACTTCAATGATTGGGGTAATTCTTGCCAAGAAATGGGCACAAACCCAAAGCGAGTATAAAACTGCGCCAGCTTGCTACCCAAACATTCCAGATACAGTGGCTCAGTTGCCTCCCCAATCAGATGCTTAACCAACAAGCTCCCCAATCCCCGGCTTCGCCAAGCTGATTCAACCACTATACTCCCCAGTTCTTGCGCTCCAGGAAAGCTACGCAACTGCCCACAAGCGACTACACGCCCCTCGCATTCAATCACCCAAAACTGCGACCAGCGTAACTGGGTCGGATCGAGTTTGGCACTCAGCACTAATTTCCGAATTGCCCAGATATCGCCAGTGCGGGCTGGACGCAGAACACATCCTGATGGTATTGTGAGAGGTTGGTCAGTCATTCAAGTGCGGATTTTGGATTTGAGCTGTGGGCATAGACGCGATCGCAAGATACACCATAAGCGGAAGCTCACGAACATTGGATGAAAGTCTTTCCTCCTAACTTCTGACAGCACGACTCGGATTATTACACGGATACACGGATAGTTTATTCGTATTTATCCGTGTATCCGTGATATCTGTGTTGTGCGCTCCTGACTCCCGACTTTCAAGATAGGCACCATGAGCTATAGCTCACCACGAAGTCATGAAAGCTCTTCACTCCTGACTCCTGAATTCTGACCCCTGACCCCTATTTTTAAGTTAGGCACCCATGAACGGGAGTTCACAACGAAAGAATGAAAATTCTTCACTCCTGACTCCTGACTCCTGACTCCTGAATTCTATTTTCAAGCTAGTCTCTACTTCCTCCCTAGTCCTTATTCCCTCGTTCCATCTGGGTCATTTGGCTCCTGGGATGGAGGCTTTGGTGGTCCGCAGTCGTCTGGTAACTCATTGAGAGTAACACCTAACGCTCTACAAAGCGCCTTCATTTGTGGAATAGTTAGTTCAGGCTGATATTCACCTCTCTCCCAAGCACTCACGGCTCTTTGAGATATGGGTTTAGTTCCACTTTTGTCAGGAATTTGCCTAGCAAGTTCAGCCTGAGTTAGACCTGCTTGAATTCGTAGCCTTTTCAAGGGCGATGCCGGCTCCTCTTGATTAAGTCGTTCTTGTAACATAGCTGCACAGTTTAATTAGAGGTGACTGAGTCCCTTTGGGCAAACTCTGGACAAAAGGCGGACAAACGCTTGGAAAAGCGTCGGAGTTAACAGAAGTCTGAATCGCTCCCCTTAACTCCTCACTCCTAAAGCTCTAGCTTCATTCCCTCTGCATTAAGGAATGAAACAAAGAGTAACTTGTATTGGTGAGGATTAGGGAGTAGCTTTTGTAACTGAACTAGCCGAAATAATCTCAATAGTGTGTCAGTCCTAAATTATCAGAATCGGTCGTGAGTTTTTGAGACGTGTATTTTAGGGTGAAACCCAAAGGATTGATAGGGCAAAGCACATCAACGCAGGCGACGATGCGTTTTGACTCACGACCAAAGGCGATCGCTGATAGAACTTAGACTGTATGAGAGGATTTTATCCTCAGCAGTACCTCTATTGATAGGCGTGTAGAATCATTTTCGTCGTTGAAACTGGTAAACCCGTGACTGAACAGGAAAATTTGCTCGGCTCACAATTTCAGCAGCCTCGATTACCCCTTCCTCCATCGTTGATGATGTCGGAGGAAGGCTCCTTCGCCTACTTCACTCTGACTCAGCGTATGCCAGCCATTGTCCGGCGGGTTATTGATGAAAACGACTTCCCTTCATTCATCAGGGAGAACCTGGAAAACCTAATCCAGGAATTGCCGAACACAACAGTGCGTTTCCTCCAAGAC
>DALYIW010000467.1:2914-4054 GCA_031970155.1 Coleofasciculaceae cyanobacterium CTOTU46601
CGATCCATTTGCACTCCAAAAAGGCAGAGGTTTGGAGACAGCAATGGATTCCATCCGAGAACTGAGTTCACGAGTTAACTCTTGGATTGAGCAAGAGGAACACGAGGATGGTAAAAGCGATCGCAATAGTTTGATTGCTCTGCTATATTCGGTTTTGTGGGGTAATCGAGCCGATTTGAGTCTGTGGCCGATTGACGCGGAAGAACTTGACAGTAGCCCAGAAATTAACTTAGAACAAACTCACATCTTGGTGGACGACACATCGAGGGTTGCTGAACGAATTGCCAACTTTCAGGGGGTACGCATTGACATCATTGTAGATAATGCGGGGTTTGAATTGGTCTGCGATTTGTGTGTTGCGGACTTTCTGCTGACAAGTCAGGCAGCAGAGGTGGTTTACCTGCACCTGAAGCCTCATCCCACTTTCGTATCGGATGCGATGATTAAGGATGTTCGCCACACGATCGAGTTTTTGGTGGCTGCTGGCGATCGAGAGGTGCAGTGTTTCGGGCAGCGGCTGCAAGACTATATTGATCGCGATCGTTTGCTGTGCCGTGACGATTACTTTTGGACATCTCCCCTGGTATTCTGGGAAATGCCCGAACCCTTGCGGCAAGAGTTGGCGCGATCGCGGCTAATTTTAATCAAGGGAGATGCGAATTATCGGCGATGCTTGGGCGATCGCCACTGGCCTTTTACCACCGCTTTGCAAGACATTGTCTGCTATTTCCCTGCACCATTTGTAGCTTTACGCACTCTCAAATCAGAAGTAGCAGCAGGTTTGCGGTTAGACCAGGTGGAAGCACTCAATCTACAAGATTCTCAGTGGTTAACCAATGGGCAATGGGGCGTGATTCAGTTTGTCGAGCCAATGCTTTAACGGCTGTCTCTTTCTTATACCGTTTTCCCAAGCATTTGCAACAGAACTACTCTTGCTCCCCCTTTTTTAAGGGGGGTTGGGGGGGATCTAAAGGTGTAGCAAGTTCGAGGGAAATTGGTATTAGAAGAACGATAGTTAGGAGCTGCTTGTGCCGCCCTTGCAAGTCCACCTGCCACACTTTTTTTCCGGTCTCTATGCGGAATGGAGCGATCGCCTAGTGAAGTAGCTTAATAGACCTATCTTGAAAGTCAGGAGTCAGG
>DALYIW010000467.1:4064-4288 GCA_031970155.1 Coleofasciculaceae cyanobacterium CTOTU46601
AAATTCTTCCTGCTGCACTTCAAGAGTACCGGTGACTACAGGCACGCCCCAATCGAGCCAAGAAAATTGCTGTTCGAGTTAAACAACCACCCTGTATTGTCATGCCACCTAAAAAAGAAAACGATGGATGCGGATGTACGAGTGTTCCAATTTCATTAATCCTAGTTTTGTTAGGCGTTGGTTATTGGGGTTTTACGCATCTAGATCGCCTAAATATCAGCAAA
>DALYIW010000468.1:0-4245 GCA_031970155.1 Coleofasciculaceae cyanobacterium CTOTU46601
GGGTACTTACACCTCCCCAGTTCCCTCTGATTGGATGCAACAAGACCCGGTGATGCGGAGAATTATGGCAAACAACCCGGTGATGATGAAAATCTTGCAACAGCACTCGGAGCAAGGTAGTGCAACTAAGGGCGACGTTACCACCGATACTGTCGAAGCAGAATCATTACAACTAAAGTGTGCAAGTTGTACTGCTGATTCTTCAGTTCAACTCCAGGCGAGTGAGTTGCAACTCGACAGTAACCCTAGCGCCGATGAAGTACAAAAAGCAGCCAATGGGGAAAAATCATCCTCGCCATCGATTCAACAGGTAGCCGCAACGGGTTTTAGTGGAAGTTCCACATCTTTGCCGCATTTAAACCAGATTCAGCAGTCCTTTGGCGTTGACCTCTCTGGTGTGCAAGCATACATTGGTGGGTCGGCGGCGGCGGCTTGCCAACAGATGGGAGCGGCTGCTTATGCCAGTGGTAATCAGATTGCGTTTAAAGAGCAACCGAGTTTAGAGTTAGCAGCACATGAGGCGGCGCATGTAGTGCAGCAAAGGTCAGGAAAGGTGCAACTGGCGGGTGGTGTTGGGCAAGTGGGGGATAAGTATGAGAATCATGCTGATGCTGTGGCGGCTCTTGTGGCGGCGGGCGAATCGGCAGCCCAGTTGTTGGCAGAATACACCAAAGCCGCTCCCAATTCTGTGCAAAAGCAAGCTGGTGATGCAGTAGGGGAGAAATGTAGCTGTCAAGACGAAGATTGTCCGCTGATGCACGAAGAGGCATCAAGTAAAAAAGTTAAGAACAGACCTGCTGCCATCAGCCAGATGGGAAATCAGTCCAGCTCGGAAAGTTTCTCGACAGCTCAACTACCTTCAATTAGGATTCCTGGTTCGCTTAACAACCCGGTACTCCTAGAGCAGTTGTTGCAGGAACGTCTCTGTCCAGAAATGCGGGATTTCCTAAATCAGCTTTCCCTGGAAGAAAGACAAGCTGTTATGGAGGAGGCTGCCAGAAGATATAACGAAATCCATCGTGGTAGTGATAAGCCAGTGAACCCCAGCAGTCCAAATCCTCGCTTCCCTAGCGATTGGATTGGTATTGTTGATAGGGTCTTGAGTGAGAGATTTATAAGTAAGGTAAGGGGTGAGCAAGCACAGGAAAACAGAGCAGCCCAGCCAGCTCATATCCCGTCACCTGAGCAACTACAGCTCGAAAGAAAATTCCTCCAAAGTCTACCCTCTGAGATCAAAGCAAAGCTGGGTGGTGAGGAAAACTACCTTTCCCTAGTAAATTATTATCCCCAACTCGTCGATATTGCTCTCGAGCTACAGCAGCTGACGCCAGAACAGTTAGCTATTGTTCAGCCTCTAAATCTCAATGGCCTGTTTGGGAATAAGATAGCTGAAGCTATCCAAGACTTTAAGCAATCCCTTAGCCGGTTTGTGGTAGGGAACCAGAGGCGTAACCCTAATATATGTGGACCTGATATTACATCACCTCTGACTAAGACGCTATCTAAGGTGAGAAACACATTTGGCGGGTGGAGTCGGCAGGAAAAGAGACAAGCTTGCGATAGCCTAATCAGCATTCCAGGGGGCCTGGTAGCCTGGGATATAAGTGAACTTCACTACCAAGAATGGATTAGTATGCACTTACCAGGGGTCTGTGCTACACCAGGCGACGGGAAATGCAGTACATCAGTTGAAGTTGAGAATCAATGTTACTATGCGGGCTCGGTCAACTATGTTGTTTTCGGCCTGATGTGCAAACTCTGCTTTGAATCAACATTTGAACCCCAGAGACGTATTATATTTTCCGATCCCGGTGCACGAGTAGCCGTCTATTTGTACAAAGGACGTATTCCCGGATATAGATCTGCCGCGCCTAATTATGCGGCATCCTTACAATGGGCTATTGCTGGCTACAATGGTTGGCCCTCAGGAGGCTCGCCCCCATCTGGTGACAGACCGAAATGTTTGCCGAGCTGTCCTCGACCTGTTGAGGGTGAATTCCAAGCAGTTTGGGGTTCGCAAGTGTTCTAAATAGAGTAGTACGGTTTCCCGTAACTACGGGAATGTACACGCTCTGGTCGATACCCAAAAGTTTGGAGTATTTCAGCTTGACAGATTTATCGGCTAGTTCTCACCTAAAGCCTGTGACTTAGGGATATTTACCACTACTGAAAAAAACCAGGATGTCTTTGAAGGCCAAAGCCCTGACTTACACGAGATCTTTACTTAAGCTTGGATTTAAGGACGGTACTACCGATGACCCCAAAACTAATGATATACATTTTGTTTGATTTGATCAAATACAAATTTAGAAAACCTATTTCACCGAATGAATGCAAGGCGGTTCTTGACTGGGTTATGGCTCTGTATCTGCCACGGGGTACTGCCTGGGAGTTCCAACTGCCTGACCACTTAGCGAACATTACCGCTCAAGGTACAGTCGAGGCACTACGTACTGTTGATAATCGCTACTGCGTGCTGCTAAAGACCTACATTGGCTTCAAAGACAACTTTGAAGGCACTCTTTATTGCAACAGACCGTTGTCTCCTAACGAAATTATGGGAGAGCCTCAAGATGGAGCCTATATCTGTATCAAGGGGAACTACTACCCCTACTACTCTTTTAAAGAACTTTATGTGCGTAAACGCCATGATAATTGCCGATTTGAAGTGTACTATGACCTGCACTGATGACTAATTGGTAGGTGCATTACTAACGCACCGCCCCGAGACTATAAAAACAATAAATAATTTGATACAAAAGAGGTCTAATTTTGATGCGCTATGAGTTTAACCCGCGAGATAAAAAAAACTAAAAGTAACTAAAGCTTCCAGCCCCCTGCTGACACTCGTTAACCTGTAATTAAGAGAAAAGTAATGAACAAAGCCGAGTATTGGATTCTCAGGCGTGCGGTCAAACATTACGAATGTCTTAGAGATGTTGCCTACGAATGTGGACTAAATCAAGCTGAGGTAGCGGCGGCAGCAAATCGCTTATTCCACAATGGAGATATCAAAGCAAGAGTAGCTACTCATGACGAAGATTTTGAGGCTCCTCCAAATGCCTACTTAACGATGTCTGAAATTCAAGCATGTTTAGACGGTAAACTCAGAGCCTATTATGCTTTAACTCCCCAAGGAGGGAATCGCTGGGAAGCTGTGGCTCATGCAGATTGGAATCGGTACTTTGAATGGTCAGGTGACAAATATAATGTTGAAAGTGAATTATTTGAGTGTGAATTGACAGGTAGCAATCGGCAATTAATAGAAGAGCTTCTCAGTATTGATTGCTATCTCCCCAGTCACTCGATTCATATTCCAGAAACAGAAATTTGGGATGTTTTGGAACCTTGGCAGCCGACTTACTGGAAGACTTTACCAAGAGTCTACAGGGTTCGCTATCAAGCTAGAAATAGAGTTCCGCACATCTGCGGGGATACTCCCCTAGATTTGTTTGAGGCATATAAGCAGGCAGAAAAACGGTACTCGGAAATTAGGCAATGGTATACAGACCCCAAATTTGAGGAAGAGCCATCTCGCCTCACCGATTACACAGCAACTAACTATTATGTGGCAGATCGTGAAACTGCGAGCGAACGAGCCAAGTACTTTATTCTTAGTTATGCTGTAATGCGTGACAGCGATCTTGGGGATTTTGGGGGTGTAGCGTTAGACTGTAACCTTTCTCATGCTGAAACATTAACTGCGGTGCATTCTCTGTTTCAAAATGGAGATATCCTGGCACAAGTCTACCGCAGCGGAACTAAAGTTTCAGATGTGGTAATGACCGAAGCTGAAATTGGGGCAAATTTGGATGGGAAACTACAGGCTTATTACTATTTAACTCCCCAGGGAGGAACGCGCTGGGAAGCTATGGCTCATCCCAACTGGAACCAGTATTACAAATACATTTGTAAAGATTATAGACCTGGTGAAATACCTGAATATGAAATCGAGATAACCAGTTTCTCTCGGCAATTAATCGAGAAGCTGCTGAGCGTTAGCAGCTACGTGCTTAGCGAAGTTCCTATACCAGGGACAGAGATTTGGGATCGGATCGAACCCTGGCAGGCAACTTACTGGAAGACTCTACCAAAAGCTTACAGGATTCGCTATCAAGCTAGGCAGAATAATTTCATAGATGTAAATACTTCCCCAGAATGGGACGCAGCAATGAGCCAAGCCTATGAATGGTTCTCAGAAATCCAGCAATGGTATACAGAGCCTAAATTTGAATAAATTTGACT
>DALYIW010000469.1:0-4227 GCA_031970155.1 Coleofasciculaceae cyanobacterium CTOTU46601
CCAGCTTGCTCCTGAAGATCTATATATTAAGCGCATCTTTACAGAGAATTGGTATAAGAACCTAACCCCAACCTCTGCTCTTGCAGGGAAGGGGGTTGGGGGTTAGGTTTGCCTTAAGTTTTAGGCTTGGTTATCTTCTTGTTCCTCGTTAGGAAAATCAAAGATAATCTCAAACTTCGCTGCTGGTATGAACCGATGCAAAACTCGCTTGTAATCGTCAGCGTCTTGACGGTTTCGGAAACGGGCAACGATATAGACTTTCGCGCTGGGCAAAATACGCGCTATTGCCCAAGGGCGATCGCATTGACTGCTCAATCGACTTACCATTGAAAGAGTCTCCTTATGTATGTTTGGGGACCAAAGCCAGCGCCCACTTTTCCAGAGGCTGACGCTGGCTTTTGGTTTGTGAGCTGCAAGAGCTTTGCAACTCACGAAGATTATCATACATCAGTTATAATAGTTAAATCAAGTACTGTAGTTGATATATTTTATATTAATTAGACAAGTGCAATAATAAGGATAGCTAGTATTAGTAGTGCAGTCATGACGGACGAAGAGAAGACAGTGAATTTCAGAATTTTTTTGTCGGAGGAAGATCGAACCAGGTTTAAGGTGGCTTGTGCCAAGAATCGAACGACGATGAGCCAGCAGGCAGTTGAGTTGATTCTTGAATGGCTGGAAACGCAGGAAAACGAAACTCTCCCACCTGCGAAAAAGAGTAAGGGAGAGAAATAAGCGATCGCGATCGCGTCACACTCAAACTAGGAGCGTTTGACTGGAGAGGAAGCTATGAGCAAGAGTTAAGAGGGGGCGGCGATAGTGTAGCATCGGCACACATGTACTTGCTGAACTCGAAGCCTTGCTCCACATTTCGATAGTAAAATTCACTCGTTGAATCGCCTGAGGTAGCTATCGAACAGCTCATCGATCTTCTGGGGGTCAGATACAAGTGTGCCTCGCTCATCCCGGAAAGTGCGATCGCGATCTCCCTTAAATGAAAGCCAGTTGAAACTTGTAGTAACAGCAAATTTTGTATCAGAGATGAGAATTTTAGCGTGGGTATCTCCCAGACGTTTAAGCTTGAAATTCTCTTTATACTGATTCGCTAATTTTTGAATATTCTTCTCAGCTTGGATATCAGGTTTGTACTTTTTATCATTGTCGTTTTCCCCCAAACCGTAGCCAATGAAAACCTGTACTCCCCGCTTGAGGAGATTTTCAAACTGTTGGAGAAATCGTTTATCGACAGAACTTGCTCGAATCCAAGGTGAGATAATCATCAGACGTTCTTTGCTATCCTTAAGAGCCTGTTCGAGCAGTGGACGGTGTTCATATACTTTTAGGAAACGAATAGGTAGCGAAGCTAGTTTCGATTTAAGTTGATTTTCAAGTTCTTCTATTCGCCGTGAAGCCTCTTGAAGCTGCTGATTAAGAAGGCGTTTTTCTTCATCATTATTAGTTTGCTCAATCTGATTTTGTGTTGTATCAATTTGGGCTTGTAGTTCAGCTTGAGCTGTAAATACTTCTTCTTTAAAAGGTTCAGTATCTGAAATTTCATTTTGAGTGACGAACTCACGTCCTAAAACTTCTTCAGCTAGCTTTCGTGGTGCGCTCTCTTTTATTGTCTCTAATATTTTAAGTTTTTTGACTCCATTAGAACGGGCGAAAGCCGCCTCATGTTCATTCGAGAGAACTCCATCAATAGCGAAGGCAACCTGAACATCATCACTGTCTTTTGCCTTATAGATTAGCGCCAAAGCCGGTTGAAAAAATCTCTGTCTACGATCAATAACTTTCAAGGCTAGCAGGTCTCGCTCTTGCTTGACTTTGGCTTTGCTTGCCCCCTCAATCTGACGAATAATTGCGTCCACATCTTTGAGTTTGAGGTCGGACAATTCTGGTGGCTTTTTCGGAGAGGGTTCAATTTCTATAATACCTTTGTCGCGCAAGTCTTTTGGCTTTAGCAAACGGAACTCCAATCGCCCGTACCAGCGAGGATGCCGTAGAAGTCCATCAAAGTTGATATCAAATGTTCGCTCCTCCGGGACAATGATTTTGGCATCCCGGAGTGTTCCTTCACCCTTTTTGGTCAACTTCCAAACTTGCATCAGAGAGTCATCAGGGGCTATGAGGTCAATATCCTCACTCATCCTTAAATTGATCATTGCATCCCTGATAATAGGCGGTTCGAGACCGAGAAACCCACCGATATCCGCTTCTGAGGATAGACCAGCGTTAATAGCTTTTAAGACATATTCTTCTATCGGGGGAATAGGTTTACGGAGTTGTGTTAGAGCTTGAACGGTGATTTTATAAACAGGCAAACCGATTTCTCTACAGCTAACAAGGTCAAAGCCTGTTCGATTATCGTAGCGACGTAGTTCTTCTGAAGTAAGAGAAGCTGATTCTTCTTGGTTCATAGGTGAAATCCTAGTTTGTTAAATATACGCCCACACCCTGAAGGGTGGGGCTACACAGACAAAGCCTGCCTTCGCAGGCTACTCGGTGAGTTAGCAATGTTTTTAGACCGCGTCGGCGGTCTTTGTTCGTGTAGCCGCGAGTTTACTCGTTAGGCTCCATTAGGGCGCAATTTTCAGGGTGACGCTCAACGTAATCCAAAACTCGGTGTAACGGGTTATCGCGTGAGGTTCGACAGAAGTAGTGATCTCCCACAATTACTAAGCCAACTTTTCCTCTGGATAAAGCCACATTCAATCGCTCTGCATCACGCAGAAAACCCACCTTACCTTCTTTATTAGAACGAGTCACAGAGTACACGGCAATATCAGCTTCGCGTCCTTGGAATGCATCAACTGTATTACACTCAACTGTCAATGCTTGCCAGCTGTTTAATAATGATGCAAGGCGACGATTGAGTAACTTTAGCTGTGCTGCATACCCACTTAAGACAGCAACACTGTATTTTTTCTCAGCCTCTTGTGCCATCTGATTTAGCTGTTTGAGAAGCTGAACTATAACGTTGACCTCACAGGCGTTGTTAAAGCTAGAGTTGGCAGACTGCTCACGAAAATTAGGAAGTTTCGTTGTTGTCAACCAAGTGACGGGTTGCGGTAAAACTCGGCTCAGGTTTTTATCTATATCAGTTCTGGCACTTTTTAGTTGACTCTCGTAAAAGCATTCACTGACAAGATCGCCGATTGGTGCAACCATTCGATGTTGGATTGTTAACATCTTACGACACCCATCTGGAAGTATTCTGAGCAGTCGGTCGAACAGGGTTTCTCGGATATCATCCTGAGTGAGTTCGTATTTGTCCAGAAAGTCAGAATCTCTGCTAGCTTCATCTCGGAAGGGTGGGAGTTGTTTGGGATCGCCAACGAGAATCCAGCGATGCGATCGCGCAATGGGAACCAGCACTTCTGTCGCTGTAGCTTTTGAAGCCTCATCAACAATGCACAGGTCAAATTCTATATCTTGAATATCTCTAGGAATTCCGATGCAGGTTCCGGCTACTACTTGCGATCGCTTAATCAGAGGTGCATTGAATTTCTCATTTCGACCAAACTGATCGAACCACTCCGTCTGGATACTCAGCAATCGTTGAAGCCTTTTCACATCTGGGCTGTTTGGCTCAATTAGTATGCTGATATAACCTGCTATATCTTCCGACGATAGACTCAATAGTTCTTCTGTATCAATTCCGCTGAGCTGTTGCAGGCGTTTCGCTGTTTTATTGTGCTCATCACGCGCTTCTTTTGACTGCTGACGCAGGCGGATAATTTCAGCTTCAATACTTTGAACTTCCTCTAACCTCTCTTTTGGTATGTGAGCTTTTACTAATAAGTCTGGGTTTTCTGGATCGTAATTGATGGCTAAAATTTCATCTAAGTCCTGTTTCCAAATAGCAATCTCTGTTCTCAAGGTTTCGTTCTTTGCGACTAGAGTCCCCAATTCTTGAAACAGTGTTGCCATTTCACTGTCATTTTGAGAAATACCACGCTGCGCTGACCACTCATTAATAAACTTGTGCCCCTTGGCGATCGCTTCCTTCCGCCACTGTTCCATCTGTTCTTCGAGTAAGAGCGAATGAACATTCTCTGATACCCGTTCGTGGTTGCCAATTCGCAGCAATTTCAAGTTAGAATTTTTAGCTTGAATCCGTTCTAGGGCGTTATCCAGCGCAACATGAGTTTGTGAACTCAGCAAAATTCGTGCATCAGGATTAGCTTTAAGAGTTTGTAGAACAACTTCTGTAATAAATGTTGT
>DALYIW010000470.1:0-4193 GCA_031970155.1 Coleofasciculaceae cyanobacterium CTOTU46601
CCTCAAACGTTGTTCTTTGGGCGCACTGGCTACTCAGATATGTTACTGAGTGCTTGTATGGGAGGGGCGTTACTGGCTTTTTTTCTAGGCTATGCCCAAGGCGAGGCAAACAATACCAATCCAAGTGAAGAATCTAACCTCTCACCTGTTACCTCTCGCCTGTTGCCTTCCTCAGTTTGGTATCTGACTTTCTACGTCTTGATTGCTTTAGCGGTATTAACTAAGGGACCCGTGGGAATTGTTCTGCCTGGGTTAATTATTGGCTCCTTCCTACTTTATGTTGGCAGAGCTAAGGAAGTTCTCAGGGAAATGCGTTTAGTTCGGGGCGCTTTGATTATTCTGGCTTTAAGCGTGCCCTGGTACATTTTGGTGACTTGGCGTAACGGTGAGGATTACATTGATTCGTTTTTTGGATACCACAATTTTGAACGATTTACAAGTGTCGTCAATCAACATCAGGGACCATGGTACTTTCATATCTTGGTATTCTTAATTGGCTTTACTCCTTGGTCGATCGCTTTACCAATTGCCATTACTCAGACTAAATTTTTTCAGCGCCGAAATTGGCAAAAATCACCTCGCCAAGACCATCTGGTATTATTTGCCCTATTTTGGTTCCTGATTATCTTGGGCTTTTTCACCATTGCTGCGACTAAATACTTCAGTTACACCTTACCGCTAATCCCTGCGGCAGCGATTCTGCTGGCAATCTGGTGGAGTGAGCAGATTGTGAAAGGGCAGATTTTCCATCAATACTCCACTCGCCTGAAGCTAACTAGCCTGGTGAGTATTCTGCTTTTTCTAGGGCTTGCAGGAGCATGTTTCTATAGCCCTAACTGGCTGGGAGATGACCCTTCTATGCCCAATCTGGGATTGCGAATCAAGCAAGCTGGGTTATTTGAAATTGGGGCGGCAATTTGGGGAGTCAGTGCGATCGCAGGAACACTTCTGTTTGTGCGTCGTCAAACCCATTGGCTTTGGGGAGTTCACTTTTTAGGATTTGTTGCCTTCTTGATGTTCGTCATCATGCCTGCCGCAGGCATCATTGATGCCGAACGTCAACTTCCTTTACGTCAGATTGCTCAATCTGTAGTACAAGTTAAAACTCCCAGCGAAAAAGTAATTATGATTGCAGACGGATTTGAAAAGCCTAGTTTGGTTTTCTATACACAGCGCTCTATAACCTTTTTCCACAAACCCTCAAAGGCAGTTGATTACATCCAGAAAGCCGATAAAAAATCTAGTCCTGAATCTGTACTGTTAATCGCTACTCGTAAATCTCTTAAAAAAACGGGATTGGCACCCAACCAGTATCAAGAAATCGCTAAAGCCGGAATTTATCAATTAGTTCGTATATCAATGGTAAAGGTTCTTTAATGCAGATTGTTCAGAAATGGTTGGCTCAAAAAGCCAATCAGTCAGTACTTTTTTTGCTGCTTGGGGGCTTACTGTTTCGCGGCATCATTGCTTGGTGGCTATACCCTGGCTTTGATGAAACCTACTACTATCTTTACAGCATAAATTTAGACTGGAGCTATTTTGATCACCCAGTTTTAGTAGCACTCACAACGGGCTTGGGGCCGTGGTTGACAGGAGAAGTAACTCAATTTACGATTCGCCTGGGAACGCTGATTTTGCATACAGGGAGTTTAGGGTTTCTGTATCTAGCCAGCGCCAAACTCTTCTCGACTAAAGCGGCTCGATTGACTTTAGCGATCGCCACCATCATTCCCATGTTTCAAATTGGTTTTGGCGTCCTAACCCTACCCGACAATCCCCTAATATTTTTCTGGTCAGCCAGTTTATATTGCGCCGCCTGTGAATTTTTTCCGCAGCCTTCCCCTCAGGAGTACAACCTATCAGAATCTGATAGAGCTCAACCATCTACTTCATACCGTCCCAGCTATCGTTTAACAATTCTGAGCATTCTCATCGGGCTAGCTTGCCTAGGTAAATATCACGGCTTTCTTTTAGGTTTTGGCCTAATTTGTTTTTGTTTAACCAGTCCGCGTCATCGTCGGGCATTGCTGTCACCTTGGACTGGGTTGGGATTAGGCTTATTTTTCGTCACTATCTTTCCAATTTTGTTCTGGAATATCCAGCATGATTGGGTGTCCTTTCGGTTTCAATTAAAGCGCGGAGTGCCCAGAGAAGGGTACAACCTGTTGAGTGTAGTAGGCGTCTTTTTAGCTCATATCGCTTATTTGTTCCCCACCTTAGGATTACCGTTGTGGTGGGTGAGTTTGCGGTCAGCGTTGACTCAAATCACTCCACTTTTTTCTAAGAAATCCCTAATTTACAGGGGAGATTTTAAGGAAAAACAGTTGTTGATTTTATGGGTATCTCTACCCTTGATGCTCGGATTTACCCTTATGGGAGGATACCAACAAATTTTGCCCACTTGGCCGATGCCCGGATTTTGGGGAGTAACGTTACTGCTAGGGCAACAGGCAGTTATCTGGCAGCAGCAATCTCGACGTGGGGTACGAAGATGGCTAAAAGGTTCAGGCATTGTCATCGGCACCAGTTTACTACTCGCCCTGCTCCACATAACAACAGGCACACTGCAAAAATCCAGCCAGTACGCCCTACTAGGGGGATTTGTGTCTCCAGACGACGACCCCTCTACAGAACTAATTGATATTCAGCAATTACGGAGAGGCTTTGCCGACTCTCCTGTTCTCAGTAAAGCTTTGCAGAACTCCAGCTTTATATTCACCAATGGCTATTACCTAGGTGGACCAATTGGCATGGCACTGACGCCTCTTTTTCACACCCCGATAACTTGCTTTGGTGAAGATATGCGCGGCTTCGCCTTCTGGTCAAGGGCTGATCAATGGGTAGGAAAAGACGGTCTATACGTTACATTAAAACGCTTTCATCGAAAAAAAGACTTAACAGCTCATTATCGGACTTACTTCAGCAGCCTAGAGAGGATTGGAAAGGTACCCATTAGACGAGGTGGCGAGATTATAGAAGTCATCTACGTCTATCAGGGTAAGACATTGCTAAAGCCCTATCCTCGGCCTTACGGTATTTAAAGTTGTGATGCAGGTTCCAAGCCCCTAAATTTATTGATGGGCACCATCCCTCATCCCTCATCCCTCATCCCTCCGACTGACTGCAATGACATCAGGTAAATTTCCACCAGTTTATTCACTAATTCCAGGCCTATCGGTCATGGATCGATACATCACGACTGAACTAATCCCACCGTTTCTGTTTGGGGTTGGTGCCTTTTCATCTCTTCTCATCTCGGTTCTCAGCCTATTTGATTTGGTACGGAAAATAACCGAGGCGGGACTTCCGATAGAGATTGCCACTCAAGTGCTGATGTTGAAGTTTCCACTGGCTGTTTCCTATGCGTTCCCGATGTCAACACTTCTCGCCGCCCTAATGACATACTCTCGTCTCAGCAGCGATAGTGAGCTAGTGGCGTTGCGTAGCTGTGGTGTTAGTATCTACCGACTTGTCGCACCTGCCGTGGTTTTAAGTTTAGTCGTCGTCGGTATGACCTTCGTATTGAGCGAGTTTGTTGTCCCTGCCGCCAACCTCCAAGCATCCACGATTCAGGACAAAGCGCTCAAAGAGGACAGACCATCCTTCAAAGAAAACAATATTTTCGTGCCCTTTTATCAGGAAGTCAAAGAACCCAATGGCGAGAAAAGTAGGGTACTCAAGCAATTATTCTACGCTAATCAATTTGACGGTGAAAAAATGAAAGGCGTGACGGTTCTAGACTGGTCTCAGCAGGGTCTTAACCAAATTTTGACGGCTCAATCAGGAGTTTGGAACGTTGAGCAAAGTACTTGGGATTTTTTCAACGGCACCATTTATGTAATCGCTCCCGACGCCTCATATCGTAATATAGGGCGATTTGAGAGCCATCAAGTGAAACTTCCCAGAACACCACTTGATTTAGCGGGTAAAAGCCGGGACTCTGCTGAGATGAATATCGCTCAGATTCAGGAATATAAGGACGTTGTGCGAGTTGGTGGTGATACAAAGAAACTCCGAAGGCTCGATTTACGCATTCAACAAAAACTTGCGTTTCCCTTCATTTGTCTAGTCTTTGGGCTAGTCGGTGCAGTTTTGGGAACCCGACCTCAAAGGACTGGAAGAGCTACCACCTTTGGCATCAGCGTGATCATTATTTTTTCTTACTATTTATTGCTATTTATCAACGATGCCTT
>DALYIW010000471.1:0-4192 GCA_031970155.1 Coleofasciculaceae cyanobacterium CTOTU46601
ACAACCAACAACCAACAACTAACAACTAACAACCAACAACAAACAACAAACAACCAACAACCAACAACACTCACATTCCCCGTTATTGAAGTGAGGGATGAGTTAATTACTCAGTCGAGCAAACTTATAAAGAAAATTCCCATTGGGATTGGGTTGAACTTGGACTAGGACTCCGATATTAGGAGAGGGTTTGCGATCGCCTGATGGCTCGAATTCTACTTTTCCTGTAGCACCGATTGCTGAAAAATCAGGTTTTGAGAGTACCTGTCTCAACCGCTGCCGATCAGGACTTCCGTTAATTCTTCTCAAACCTTCAATCATTGCTTGAGTTGCATCGTATGCCATAGCGGTTCGCCAATTTACAGCACCCTTCCAAAATGTTTGAGCTTTTTGGGCAAATTCAGAGTTAGGACTATGCCAGGAAACAGCAACTACCAGTTTGCCCTTTGCTGCTACTTTGCCAGAATCCATGAGTGTTCTTGAGTTATACATCACGTCTCCACCTAATAGCTTCAACTCTCCATTGTTGCTATTAACAACTCTAAGCGCTTTGTCTAAGCTCCCTTTTGTACTAGGAATTAGCAGCAGCACTTTTGCTTGTTTTTGTTTGGCTCGATTGATACATTCGCCGGAGCTAAAGTTTGCCTGAGATAGGTCACATTCAGCAACAAATTTTTTGGAGGAAAGCTGTTTGCGGAACTCGTCTTTTAAAGACTCGCTGTAATCGCTTCTAGGGTGATAAGCAACAGCTACTTTTACAGATGAGCCGAGTGTTGTTCGCACATAGTCAAATAGGTTTTTAGCGGCAACAGCGTCACTGGGAGCTGTACGGAAAAAGTATTGACTGATATCAGTTAGATTGACAGAAGTACTTGTAGGAGAAAGTAAAACAAGTTCTTCTCTTTCATAAACACGTTTTACTTGTGAGGTAGCATCGCTGGAGTATCGACCAAGGACTCCTAAGATTTCCTGGTCTTTTGACAAGGTATCAGCTATTTGTTCAGCAATTACAGGCTTATCCTCGTCATTAGAAATTGAAATTCGCAACAGTTTTTTATTAATACCACCCTGGCAATTGAGTCCTCTTTTAGGATTGTCAATTGCTGATGAGATTTCTTCAAGGGTGCAATTCACTTGACTCTGAGCTAGTGCCACTCCGCGCAAAACTTCTTCAGCAACATTGGATTCATCGTTAATGGGAACATTAATGGCAATTTTCAGTTTTTCACTGGTATTGCTTTCTGCATTTTGTTCAGCGATCGCATTATTCAGATAAATCAAAGTCTCTGGGTCGTTTTTGTTTTTCTGAAGCGAGTTTCTGAAGTGTTTAATGGCAGCCCCAAATTGTTTATTAGAAACAGCTCTTATCCCTTGTTCTTTATCGGAGTTGGTATTGTTACTAATCAGGAGCCTTTCTCCCGTACTAATCCGAGATGCGATCGCACCAGAGGGTACTGGTTGAGGAATTCTGGGATTAGCACCAGGAATTTTACCTACGCCGATAGTCACTCCGATCGCCAGCGCTACTCCGGCGACAATGGCTACCTGATGCGATCGCCAAAATTGACCAATTTGGGCTTTAGCTCGAATAATCGGGGTTTGAGGCCACTGTATCGCGTTTTCTGCGGGGTTCTGGCAGATGATCGGGAGCCAAGAAGCACAGGGAAATTCGCCTTCCATTCCTTGTAACATCTCACGCGCCTGTCGCATCGCTAGGTAAAACGACTTCCCTTGAGAGAAATCATCCAAGAAGTACCGCAAAAATTTCTGCGCCACGCGATCGGGCACAGGTTCCCGCATCACAATCACCTGAGGAATTCTCAAGTCCCCTAAGTCACGAGCTAATCCTAATCCATCGCAGGAATTAAAGATTGCTAACTTTAAGCCATTTTTAATTGCTTTTTTTAGGGCATTCCTCAACTGATTTAGAGATAAATTATCAGCATCATTGAGTTGAATAACTCCACTCTTGTCTCCCTCCGAACTAGAACTATGTCCCGCAAAAAATAAAATGTCCCAAGCTTGAGCGCACAGCTTTTCATTGAGCGTCTCTCGCTTTGGTTTTTCTAGTAGAGTAACTTTCGCTCCTGGTAACTTCTTCAGAATGTCTAAATCTTCTCGAATGTTGAGCTTTTCGTCGCCACCCAAGATTGCCAAGATTTTAACTGGGCTTTTGAGAGGCAGTGCTGGAGGAGCAAACCGGGCACCTAGAGAAAATTCTGCCTGCTGACGATGCTCAAATAAATTCCACAAATGCCAGGGTAACTTCTGTAGGAGTTCGTTCTCAGTTTGGAAGATAACGCGAACTGACTCATGTGGAGCAATCTTGTCCTGAACAAAGATTCGCAACTTTTCTAGAGACGGCTGTTGAAACCAATCTTTGATGCGCTCTTCGAGGGCTTGAGCTGCTTTTTCACAGTCTTTCTTATCTTTCTCAGTAGAGCAGTTAGTAATTTGAGAAGGAGGCACTTTGATGATTCTTCGCACTGGCTCTAAGCCATAGTACTTACCTTGCCACTGTTCATAAAGCTGAGGAATATCAGGTGCTGGAGGGAGCTGCTCTTGAATATCTGTATAGGGAAGCTGATTATTATGACTGATTTCGAGGGTAACAGGAAAACCTTCTTCAAAGCTACCTTTGTCAATTTTAAAAATAACCAGCTTGTCCATAGGAGTTAGGAATTAGTAAACAAGAATTGGCAACCAGCGATTAGCCATTAGTTAAGCACTAACAGCTAATAATTAGCAAGCTTTTAGACCACAAAACTCTCTGTGATGCTAGCTTCATCCAGAGCAACCCTGACACTGAAACTGTCTCCTAGATTGGCACTAAAGTTGGACTGAAGAACTCCTAATTATGAATCTCTACTTGTCTTTCTGCATCGGGACTAAAAATTTACGCAAAATGCTGAAAAAGCAGCAAAACTTTTTACTTAGTCAGTGAGCTAGGAAAAAGTTATGGGATTTGCGTAAAAGCCTTGGGCTTTGGGTGAATGGATTGTAGCAATCATCAACAACTACATTAACAACTCGTGCATATCGAGCGAGTTGCTAGGAGTCATTTCAATCTTCACTTATCCACCGATGGTCGCCCTGACTTCCAGCGCCAAGTTGAGTTGCAAAAGGCATATTTTAAGACGCAGCTTCTCCGGTGCCCTTCATGAATTACATATTATACTCATTCTAATTTGTCAATATTTATATAAAAATATTGACGAACAGCTAAGCCTAAACAAGGAACAGTATCATCATGAATCAGTTTAATCGAGTTGCAATTGTGGGAGGCACTCACGGAAATGAATTTACAGGGGCGTACCTGCTCAAAAAGTTTGAGCAGTTCCCAGATTTAATTCAACGCAGTAGCTTTGAAACTTTGACCTTGTTCGCCAATCCCAAAGCCTTTCAAGCTGGTAGACGTTACATTGACAAAGATTTAAATCGGTGTTTCCTCAGTCTTGATCTGCAAAATCCAGCTCTTGAGGGCTACGAAGAACAGCGAGCCAAAGCTATTGCTCAACAGCTAGGGCCAAAAGGCAGTGCTCAGGTGGATGCGATCGTGGATTTGCACTCTACCACTGCCAACATGGGACTGTCCATCTTGCTGGATAGCTTGCATCCTGACAGTCTGCGCTTAGCTGCCTATTTGAGTTCGATCAACCCATTGGTCAAGGTGTGTTGTTTGATACGTCCCTACTCAGAAAGCCCACTGATGCGATCGCTTTGCCACTTAGGAATGGTCATTGAAGTCGGGCCGGTGGCAACCGGAGTTCTAAATCCGACATTCTTTCAAGAAACCGAAAACCTCATTCATGCAGTTTTGGACTACTTTGAAGCCTGTAATCAAGGCGCTAGTCCCCAGTTCTCCAGCACGCTCACGGTTTATACCTATGTAGCAGATATTGATTACCCCCGAACTGAGCAAGGCGAACTTCAGGCGATGATCCATCCACAGCTTCAGTTTAGGGACTATGAGGCACTTCATCCGGGCGATCCAATGTTTTTGACCTTTGATGGTCAGGCGATCGCTTATGAAGGCAATTGTGTAGTGTACCCCATCTTTATCAACGAGGCGGCTTACTACGAAAAAGGTATTGCAATGTGTTTAACCCAAAAAGAACAGGTTACGGTTTGATGTCAAGAGTAGGGAGTAGGGAGTAGGGAGTAGGGAGTAGGGAGTAGGGAGTAGGGAGTA
>DALYIW010000472.1:0-4182 GCA_031970155.1 Coleofasciculaceae cyanobacterium CTOTU46601
CTTCGTGATTTTCTCCCTCTTGATCCCAACCCATTGAACCACCCCAGGTGACGCGACAACCCCCAATCGCCAAATTCCCATCTATTTGATGGAATTCGCACAGGGCAACGATTTCTGGATCGTCCGCCGCCAAAGCATCCACCTGAATTTCCGACTCACCCACCTCAGAACGTTTGAAGGCAAGGTGATGGGTTGTGCGCTGCGATCGCCACCTGCCAGCACTTTGTTGAAAAAACTCCATTGCGTCCATCACTTAATTCCAGCCTCCAAGCCTCTGTTTTCAACTCTTTCTGATGATAAAGCTTTTACTGCCCACCAGTGCGCGTTCATCCTCGAACTTAACTCCATAGGCATACTAGACATTTTGTCAAGCATTTGTTACTCTAGTTAATAATTAAGTCTCAACCCACTCACCGTCAGGGATGCCATTCAACACAATCGCGATTCCAGCTTGAATAAAACCCCATTCGCTTTCTCACCTGTAACCAACCAACTCGATTTGAGGCAAAGATAATGGAATTTCCTGTTGGACTTAGCTTAGAGCAACAATTTAACCTGAAGGCTTATGAGCAGCAGGTCAAAGGACTGAGTCAGGAACAGGCTCAAGGTTACCTGTTGGAAGTCATGCGGCAGCTGATGATTAAGGATAATGTGATTAAGCACCTGATGAAGAAGGAGTTATAGTCGGTCAGAATTCCAGAAAATCCAGCAATTAAGGCAGGGCGTTCTGAGAAATCGGGATTGTTGCTGCGATCTCGTAGCCTGCCCCAGGCGTCCTAAAATTTGAGCCTAAGAGCCACTTAACCAAGGCTCTTAGGCTTAAAATTTGTTACAGAATATTACTTTGTTTCTCATAACTGAGACGGTTGCCTGCCTCTTCTTTTATCTTCAAGAGTGTCTTGGTGAAGACAAGATAAAACTTACAGAAATTAGGAGAGTTCAATGCTCGACGCATTTTCCAGAGCCGTTGTAACGGCAGATACCAGCACTTCTTGTGTATCTGACCTGGGTGCTTTAAAAGCTTTTGTTGCTGAAGGTAACAAGCGTTTGGACGCAGTAAACGCGATCGCTAGCAACGCCAGCTGTATGGTTTCTGACGCTGTAGCTGGAATGATCTGCGAAAACCAAGGCTTGATCCAAGCTGGTGGTAACTGCTACCCCAACCGTCGCATGGCTGCTTGCTTGCGCGATGCTGAAATCATCTTACGCTACGTAACCTACGCTCTGTTGGCTGGCGACGCTTCTGTTCTAGACGATCGCTGCCTCAACGGTTTGAAGGAAACCTACGCTGCATTGGGCGTTCCTACCACCTCCACCGTGCGTGCCGTTCAGATCATGAAGGCTCAAGCTGCTGCTCACATCCAAGACACCCCCAGCGAAGCTCGCGCAGGCGCTAGGCTCCGCAAGATGGGCGCTCCAGTGGTAGAAGATCGTTGCGCTAACCTAGTTGCTGAAGCTTCCAGCTACTTCGATCGCGTGATTTCGGCTCTGAGCTAGTCAATTGCTAAGCGCAATTCGCTCAGGAAGATTGAAACTAAGCTCATAGTACAAAATCAACTTTGGAGATTTAAGAGATGAAATCCGTTGTTACCACTGTTATTGCTGCTGCTGATGCGGCAGGTCGTTTCCCCACAACCTCCGATCTAGAATCGGTTCAAGGTTCTATCCAACGCTCAGCTGCTCGTCTGGAAGCTGCTGAAAAGCTGGCTAACAACCTCGACCAAGTAGCTCAAGAAGCTTACGATGCTTGCATCAGAAAGTATTCCTACCTGAACAATGCTGGTGAAGCTAACTCCACCGATACCTACAAAGCCAAATGCCTGCGCGACATCAAGCACTACATGCGCTTGATCCAATATTGCCTAGTTGTTGGCGGTACTGGTCCTCTGGATGAGTGGGGTATTGCCGGACAGCGTGAAGTATATCGCGCTTTGGGTCTGCCCACCGCTCCCTACGTTGAAGCACTGAGCTTTGCTCGCAATCGTGGTTGCGCTCCTCGCGATATGTCTGCTCAAGCATTGGTAGAATACAATGCACTGCTCGACTATGCAATTAACTCTCTGTCGTAAGATGAGTTAAATATCTCGAATCGCCGAGCGAAGTTAGGCTAATCGAGTCTGGGGATTCTTAGAATAGTGCTTTGCCAAAGTGGGTTAAGTATTGTTTTAAGAGTCCCCAGGTTTATGTTTGTGGAGGAATTGCTACATGGATAAGCGCTTTCGGAATCTTTTTAATCTAACAGAAGCAGAAGCGATCGCTCTGTTAGATAAACCCCTCGATCAACTCGGAGAAGATGATTCTCGCTACATCGCAGCTTCCCATTTAGCCAACTTCCCCACCGAAGCATCGATTAATGCTCTGATTAGGGCAATACACAACACCGAACCTTCCCTAGATAACCGCATCGTCCGACGCGAGTCGGTAAAGTCACTGGGAAAACTACAGACAAATTTAGCCTTACCCGCGATTCAAACTTGTCTGGCAGATGATGATTGTTACACCGTGGAAACGGCTGTCTGGGCGATTGGAGAAATCGGCACGCAAGACCCAGAAATTTTAGCGGAAATTGCTCAATTATTGGAAAAACCAGGGCAAATTTATCGGGTAATTATTCATACATTGGCAAAGTTGAATTATCAGCCAGCGCTGGATCGAATTCGTAAATTTGTCGATGATGATGACAAAACGATTGCTAGTGCTGCTATGTCAGCAGTTTACCGATTCACCGGCGACTATGCTGTAATGGAAAATGTGGTAGCGCTGCTGCAAAACTCGAATGTTAATGCCCGACGCGGCTGCATTCAAGACTTAATTGATTGCCAATATTATGCGGCAATTCCTAACATTGCTCGCTGTCCGGTTTCGCTGGTGTTTCGCCTGCGAGGAATTCGATTGATGGGGGAAGCTGGGATACCCGCAGGAAAGATTAGTTTTGCAGATATTCAACCGAGTTTAGAACAAGTTCTGCGCGACCATCCGAATGACCTTGACTTAGTACATGTCTACGATCAAACCCCCAGCTTAGAGTTTTTGATCCGCGAGTTATATCAAACCGATTTCGGACGCTGCTACCTCGCGACTAAAACATTGTTGGAAGTTTACCCAGAAGCAGCACCAGCAGCTTTACTCGCGACATATGCCGAAGAAGCATACAATGACTATGGCGCTCACTACCACGTCATGAAACTATTTGGTTGGTTGAAATACGCTCCCGCATATAACCTATTAATTGAAGCGCTGGACAATCGCCAACCTCAGTTTCAGAAGTCTCGCGCCGCCGCTGCGATCGCATTAGGCGAACTCGGCGATCAACGCGCGATTGAACCCCTCAAAACCTGTCTGGAAACTAAAATTTGGGATTTGAAATATACTGCTTTAATGGCATTAGAAAAACTGGGAGATACCAGCAGTCATAAAATCGCCGCCAATGACCCAGATTGGCTAGTTCGCGCCAAAGCAGATTTTCAATCTAAAATCTAAACTCTAAAATCTTCTCATGACTCAAGACACCCTATTTGAACAACTCAAACACCCCAATCCCAACTTGCGGAAACGGGCAATGATAGAATTAGCCGAAATCCGCGACGAAACAACGATTCCGCGTCTGATGAGCGTTTTGGATAACGAAGATGTCACCTATCGTCGCGCAGCAGTAGTCGCGTTAGGGATAATTGGTGCCGATGCCGTACCATTGATAGTAGAATCCTTGCTCAACAGCGATAACGTCACCGTTCGGGGTAGCTGCGCTAAAGCACTGGCACAAATAGCAGTAAATCATCCCGATGTTACCTTTCCAGATCAAGGCATTCAAGGACTAAAAACCGCGATCGATGACCCCAATCCCGTTGTCCACATCGCCGCCGTGATGGCTTTGGGAGAAATTGGCGAACCTGCTTTTGATATTCTGGTAGAGACGCTGAAAACGACGGATAATGTGGCAGTGGCGGTAGCGATTGTCAACGCACTCGGTTCTTCTGGAGATGAACGCGCGGTAGAAGTTCTTACAGGATTAACTCAAGACGAATCAGTTGACTCTTACGTGCGCGAATCCGCAGTCAGTTCGTTAGGGCGTTTGGATCAAGTAATTCATTTTAAACGGCGATAGATCTTGTACTTGGGTTGGATTTAAGTAATAACTCAAGTTGCTAGTTAACTCATGCATAGCAGCTAATGGCGTGTAAG
>DALYIW010000473.1:0-4180 GCA_031970155.1 Coleofasciculaceae cyanobacterium CTOTU46601
AACGGGACGAAATTCTCCTGCGGCAGGGACCGTCCCTTGGCCGACACGATCCCGACCGTCACCGACGTCTCGAGCCCGAACGGAGCCCCAATCGCGATCGCCCAGTCGCCCACCCTAACATCGCTGGAATTTCCTAGAGAGGCAACGGGCAAGTTCTTACCAGCAATTTTGACAACAGCTAAATCTGTGACTTCATCCGCACCCTGCACCTTCCCTTCAAAAGTGCGGCCGTCTTTAAGAAGGACAGTCACCTTATCTGCCTGATCGACAACATGGGCATTTGTAAGAATAATCCCACTGCCATCAATGATGAAGCCCGATCCTTGACCCCTTAACCGTCTTTCTTGGGGAATCTGGGAGAAAAAATCCTCGCCGAAAAAGCGTCGGAAAGAGGGGTCATCAAACATCGGATCGACTCGCCGTGTGATAGTACGCTCAGTGTCAATCCTGACAACGGCTGGCCCCACCCGATCTACTGCCGCTGTTACAAAACTGCTATGGGTAGCTACCGCAGCAAGCGGCTTTCGTTGTGCCAATAGCCTGGGTTTGCTTGACTCAATCGTTGGTGATGGTGCTGCTTGAGACGGCGACACAGGATAAACGCCAGTCATCAGAATAACTCCAAGAACAATAGCCAGTAGGTAAGTACTGGTTTGGCGTAGAAAGAGAAAAAACTTTGTCAATCGCATAGCATTAATGTTTAAGTTCGGCAAAGGTTCTGGGACAATTTACTTAATTGTTAATTCTTTGCTAAAAGCAGCTCTACAGATATTGTGACCTAAACGGTGAAACGGCTTGCCCGATCGCACGTCTTGAGAACAATATCCACTCCTGTTGCGTCAAACAGCAGCATCCGCGATTCTCTGCTCTAGACTAGGATGGGGAGTAATAAGAAACCAATAAATCTTCTCAACCCATAAGTGGAGCTGACCCATTGACTAACGAAACCTTTGCCCTTTCAGGGAAAGATGAACAAGCCCTTAAACAAGAGATGACGATGAGCCACACTGAGCATCATCATGGTGAGGGACAAGCCGCACATCGCCACGTTCACGACGAAGAATCTCTGCGGCGAATCGTCAATCGACTCTCTCGAATTGAGGGACATATCCGAGGGATTAAGACGATGGTGCAGGAGAGTCGCCCTTGTCCTGAGGTTTTAGTGCAAGTTGCTGCTGTTCGGGGTGCTTTGGATCGAGTAGCACGAATTATTCTAGATGAACATTTGACCCAGTGTATTGGTCGCGCTGCTGAAGAAGGAAACATCGAAGTCGAGATTGAAGAGTTAAAGGCCGCTCTAGATCGATTTTTGCCCTAGTTACAAGATGGGTAATGGGTAAACCGTAAGATTATCTACTGCAACTCTTCCCGACTCCCGACTCCCGACTCCCCACCCCAACCCTAGATATTCTTCTACCGAGAAGGGAGTAAGTTACTTGTCAGGTGAGGTATTTACTGATGAAGGAAAGATCCACAGCTCCAAAATTTACATTTAAAGCGATATTTAGATTTTCCAGCGATTGAACCAACCAGATAATGTCATTTACTGTCTGGGATTCATAGTGGTTAAATAACATAGAAAATCGCTTTTCTAAATGAGGTTTAGTTTGACGAGAAAGCAGGACAATTTTGAGCAACAAACCTATTGTCCGTACAGGTCCCATGTTAGAAATTAAGTCAATAAAGAATATGTGTTCAGAGCGCTGAGGACTTTCTACTAAGAAGTTGAATAAATGGTTACATGTTCTCAGTACTAAAGTTTCATTAATTCTTTGGGAATCGAATTCAGATAAGGTGTTTTGTAGATGGTTAGACAAGCGCTGATTAAATTGATGTCTACCATATTCTGGATCGATTGAAGTAATCAGATACTCATATAAATCTTTTTTGAAGGATAGGTAGGACTGAGTATTGCCAGTATGAGTTAGGAAGCACTGAGCTAACTCTCGGTAGGTATAGGAACCTTCAACTTTTCCGACAAATTGCTTGAGAGCGACGAACAGCTCGCGATCGCTCAAGAGGGTAGGGTTTCGCACCGGCTGTATAATCTGCGTCGCTGAAGTTGAGGACGTTTGACGCTCACTTTGGATGCGCCGCATCAGGTAAGTCGTATATCGCGACAGATTGATTTCAAATTGCCGTTGTCTTTCAGATTGAAGTTGCCGAATTGTTGTCTGATGTTCAGCAGAGCTATCGTCCCTGAGCAGATAATGGGTATATAAGTAAGGATACCGACTAATCAACTGTCCCAATCGGCGATGGATTACTTTAGGGGCCGGACTAGAAAGTTCTGGCTTCGAGCTATGAAATAAGCTTTGATACTCTCGACTCTGGCCAAACATCTGCACCAGCTGTTGCAAGCGTCGATTTGAGGGAGATTGCAGAATTTCATCATCAGAACTTGATGAAGTACTCTGAAATAGCGCTACCAAATAATCAGCGATCGCATCTTTGTATTTAGGATGCATTCGCCAGCGATTAATCAGGATGTGGCAACATCGATTAAGGATATGCTTAAATTCCTGCTCAGCCTGCGGTAAGGTAGTAATCTTCTCAAGTGCTAGGGCGATTTCTGGCTCAGGATAACTCTTGCCGTCGATAAACAGTGTGCGAAAGCGCTCTATCACTTGGGTTGGAGATTCTCTTTGTACCAATTCAAGCAGGTGCTTGTATAGTATCTGCTCTTGTAAGCTGGTATCTGGATTGGACAGTGGAAATGTTTGGTTAACCCAATTGAGATTAAATATAGTCTGGTAAAGACGGTTATATACTTTTAACTTGCCGTTACGCTTGACTACCAACCCACTCATCCGCAATTCCATTTGCTCTGGACTATCATTGGCTGTAACTTCTCCTCGTTGCAGAATTTGTTGATAGAGTCTCAGTAACCGAGTGCTACGCTCTGTGTATTGGATTATGCGATCGCGTATCTTCTTGAGATGCTCTGGTTGATCGTTGGCTTCCCAGTTTTCTATCAAGTGCTGACGCACCAATTGCTCTACCCACTGGGCTTCATTAGGCTGAAGGATTACAGATGTAGACCCTACTCTAGAGGAAAATGTGTATTTTGTAGTTGTTCTTTTTGAGTAGAGTTGGCTGTCCCTTACCTGGTATGAGTTTTGGCAAGTTAGAGCACAGCGAGCCAGTTCTGAATTGAGCTGAGTAAGTATAAGCTTACACAGTTTTTGAGTAAGAAAAGGCTGCCCACCCGTCCATGCCAACACTTCTTCTAGCACAGCTTGAGGATTACTCACTTTCTCTTCAAATCCTTGCGCTAATGAAGTGGCTTCACTCAACTGAAAACCAGATAGCTCAATACCGCGACTATTGTTCAAAAATGCGTTGTATTGAATCAAATCCGAGGGTATTGCCACCCCTAATATCGTAAAGGTAAGGCGCTTGTATTCAGGCTGGTTAGCGCGATGGTTATAGCAAGCCTGGATTACCGCAAAAAAATCATCGATTGGGAATTTTAAGCTGAAAATGCGATCGATCTCATCTAAAAAAATGACTATATTTTGAGTGACTAACTTGAGTAATACCTTGTGGATAAATTCATGAAAGCGCTGGGCAGGAGACAAAGTTTTGCGTTGGCGATCGCACCACCACGTTTCGATATCGACTTGATTTAAGAGATTGAAGCTACTGGCTAACCTGTAGACTATGCCTGCATACCAATCATTTTGAGTAATATTGTGAGCGCCAATCGCCGTCAGGTCAATTGCCGCACAAGCAATCCCTTCATCTCCTAGCCGCCGCATAGTTTGTACCTGCAAGCTAGACTTACCCATCTGCTGAGAGTTAAGGACGTAGCAGAACTCTCCAGCCTTCAGGGCGTTATAGAGGTCAAAGTCTGCCTGCCGCACTACATAGCTAGGAGCATCAACAGGTAGACTTCCACCAACTTGATACTCGTAATCTGAGTTGTGTGCTGTGTTCATCGAATGCACCTTAACTTGAGCAGGAAAACGGTAGATGTCCCAGCCAAAAGAATTTATCTTACGGCAAGGACACTACCTGGACTAGTTCACCCCAGTGGCTGGGATTCTAATATACTCTAGCCGTCAATAATTAACTTTTTCTTAAAAAATCGGCTTTTGTACTGCTTATCCACTTCGCCATTAACATGATGATTGGTTGTTTTCTATGAAAACAGGGAGTCGGGAGTCGGGAGTCGGGA
>DALYIW010000474.1:0-4179 GCA_031970155.1 Coleofasciculaceae cyanobacterium CTOTU46601
GTTGTTGGTTGTTGGTTGTTGGTTGTTGGTTGTTGGTTGTTAGTTGTTAGTTGTTAGTTGTTAGTTGTTAGTTGTTAGTTGTTGGTTGTTAGTTGTTTGTGGCTCTATCGTAGATATGGTAGTAAGATAAACTCAGTAATCAAGTCAAGCGCTTACTTGGTAAAAAATTGCTCACTACCTATTACTAAAAAAGTAGTTTTTAACCACGAGTACTAAAAAGCCTAGTTAGTTATTTGTTGTTAAGTACGTCAGTAAAATAAATCTCACTTGTAAGGACTGGGCATCAGGTCGCAAAAAAAACAAATTACGCTAAATTATACCCATCTACCTAAGTATTTTTCAAACAACAAACAACAAACAACAAACAACAAACAACAAATAACTATTTATGACACCAGTACATGTTGTGGGAATTGGCTTGGATGGCGCAGCCGGACTGACGGATACAGTGCGTCAGGTAGTGGAACAAGCAACTTTATTGGTAGGAAGCGATCGCCATTTGAGTTACTTTCCCCATCACCCTTCCTCACGCTTGGTACTGGGAGATTTTACACAAGCAATTCAAGAAATTTGCCATCAGCTAGCGATAGATGACCCAAAGACTTGCATTGTAGTATTAGTCAGCGGTGACCCGCTATTTTTTGGACTAGGACGCCTGTTGCTAGAAGAACTGCCACGGGAACAGCTAACGTTTCATCCCCATGTGAGTTCGGTTCAGCTAGCTTTTAACTGGATTAAAGTTCCTTGGCAGGATGCTCGTGTTATAAGTGCTCATGGACGTTCCCTAGATGAGTTGGCTCAAGCGCTACAGCAGGGTGTTGAGAAAATAGCAGTGCTGACGGATCGGACAAATACGCCTAGTGCGATCGCTCACCTAGTTCAGGCTTTAGATGTATCTGACAGTTATGAGTTATGGGTGTGTGAAAACCTGGGAGGAAGTAACGAGCAGGTTCAGTGTTTTTCGGTGGATGCTTTATTACAGGAGAAGTTTGCTCCCTTAAATGTAGTTATATTACTCCGTAAGTCTAATCTCGCTGACCAACAGTTAGATATTGACCCTGAGCGAAGCCGAAGGGTCAACTCCCTACCCATGCTGGGATTACCAGATAAGACATTTGCCAGTTTTAGCGATCGCCCTAATTTAATTACTAAGCGCGAAGTTCGGCTTCTCGTCTTGGGAGAACTCGCACTGCAACCCAAACAAATAGTCTGGGATATCGGTGCGGGAACGGGTTCGGTTTCGATTGAGATTGCTCGCTTGTCTGAGACTTCTCAGGTATATGCCATTGAGAAAACTGCGATCGGTTATAGCCTGATTGAACAAAACTGCCGACGCCTCCAAGTCAAAAATGTAGTTTCTATCCACGGCAGTGCGCCCGACACTTTACCGCAACTTCCTGCACCCGATCGCATATTTATTGGTGGCAGCGGCGGCAACTTGAGGGCAATTCTTGATACCTGTAACACCCGATTGTCTACCAGTGGCATTGTGGTGCTAGCGTTCGCCACCTTAGAACATCTCTATATGGCTCTCGACTGGCTGAATACCCACAGCTGGAGTTACCGATTGTTACAAGTTCAGCTATCGCGCTCTGTATCTGTGGGACAGTTAACCCGCTTTACTCCCCTCAATCCGGTGACAATTTTGACAGCGATGCGATCGCCATTGAGGACTATGAACTAATCAGACAACAAAATGCCTAAGGTTGGGTAACTTTGACTAAAATCTTAGGAACAGAAGCATCCCACTTTGGAAAAAACACATGGCGCATAGAATTTTCGTCTATACCAACCCAATCCACTTGCCTGGACTGAATTTATTAACATGAGTCGGCAGCCTTAGTTTATATAGCCCCAGACTTCGACGCTGTGGGCGATCTGCCAAATTGGGATGCTCACCTAGCAACAGTTGAGCTTAGTCTTTGAACACCATAATACTGCCCGAATAGCAAGCTACCCAGACTTCTCTAGTTTCTGGATCGTAAGTAATCCCAATCGGATTGGCATTAACATTGACATTTTGTAACACTTTCATGTTGCTGGTACGAACTTTACTAACGGTGTTCGAGTTGTAATTAACAACATAAAGATGTTGACCATCATCAGATATCACCATGCTGCGAGGAGCATTGCCAGTGCTGACTTTTTTTAGCACCTTACCTGTAGACAAATCAATTTTTGCTACTCTTCCTTCATTATTCAAGGTTGCGTAGAGATACTTCCCAGCTGGGTCTATGTTTAAATGGCGTGGTCCACGACCAACATTTTTCAGCCATTTTACTGAAAAATCATCGAGTTTTACCTTAGCAATGTCAGAAGAACCCATTACAGCAACATAGGCATTTTCTGACTCTCCATCTACCACAATTCCACGAGGATATCGCCCTAGTTTAATCCGTTTAATTTCTCGGTTTTCCTCCGGATCTACTACGCTCAAGTCAAAGCTACACCAGTTACTAACCAGCACAAAACTATCATCAGGAGAAGTCGCTACATACTTAGGAACTGCTCCTACTTGAATTACCTTGTCAACATTTAAATTTTCCGTGTTGATTCGATACAAGAAACTCTTGTCATTTCTTTCAGATGGACTGCATACATCACTGCCAGGATTGTTAAAGCCTGCACCATACATCTGGTAGTTAGATACCCATGCGTACTTGCCATCACCGGAAAAGCTGGCTTCAACTGGAGCACCTTTGTAATTGCCTTTCAACTTTGAAAAACCAAATTTCGATAAATCTACGGCATCAGGAATAGTTTTTACTAAGTTATGGTTCCGGTCATACACTGTAATTGTGTGGCTGTACATCATGTTCTGGGCAAAGAATAACCCATTACCGGAATAAACCACTGATTTGGGGGAAATTTTGCCATAGATCGTTTTCTTTAGCTTCATCCCCGTTGACTGATTTGCAGAAGTTTTCTCAGGGGTTTTCTGAAGCTCTGGAGACGCTTCCTCCGGGTTGATTTCAGGCGTTGGAGAAGCTTTCTGTGGGGTTTTCTGAACAGCTGGAGAACCTTTCTCAAGGTTGCTTTGAGGAGTTGGAGAAGCTTTCTCAGGTTTGTCTAGATTGTTCTGAGTTTCTTTTTGAGTTTCATCAGTACTCTCTTTCTGTGAAGCAGCGGTTTTGGAGGGTGGTGATGCTCCAGAACTAGATTCGAGTGCTGTGAGCGTTGCTGTGTCAACAATACCACTAGGGTTTAGCCCCTTAGCTTTCTGTAGTTCAATCACAGCCGCTTGAGTCAAAGAGCCGAAATATCCTGTGACTGGGCCGTCAAAGTATCCAGCGGCTTGCAGTTTTTTCTGGAGGGCGGTAACTTGAGAACTCTTGCTGCCTTTCTGGAGAGTTACAGGAGAACTAGATACTTCTGAAGGCTTATCAGTAACCTCCTGTGGAGGGGCAGCTTGCGTAGAGGGTGCTGATGCTCCAGAATTAGATTCGAGTGCCTTGAGCGTCTGTTCACCAACAACACCATCAGGTTTTAGCCCTTTGTCTTTCTGAAATTTGATCACAGCTGCTTGAGTCACAGAGCCGTAATATCCTGTAGCCTCTCCGTTAAAGTATCCCGCTGCTTGCAATTTTTTCTGGAGGGAGGTGACTTGAGAACCCTTGCTTCCTTGCTCCAGAGCTAGAGCAGGGCTAGCTAAACATAAGGTTAATAGAGCAAGAGCAAAGAAAAGCAATGAAGCAGAAGCTCCACTCAGGTGCTGTGTGAGGTTTAATTCCAGGAAAAATAAATCTTCATCAGAGGCGGTTTCTGGCTCCAGATTTGTAGATGCCTCATGAGCTACAGTCAAGTGAAAGTAAGCGAGTGTTTCCATATCTCCTCAACCAATTTTTCCGCTATCGTACCATCGGGTGTGTTAATCAGAGTTATCCTGTCACCTTCGGCATGAGAGATGAAAGGCTCTCCTTTCCCTTGTGGTGGAAAACTGCATTTTTGAGTAATGGGTAATGGCTAATGGGTAATTCCTTACCCAGTAAGCGTTTGGCTTGATTAATCAGTTTGTCTTTTCACCATAACTACGGGAGAGCCAGATGAAATAACCGCTTCTGTTTTCATCCTTGATGAGGTCATTGTCGGAGTGGAACAGGACTTACGCATGGACGCCACATATTGTAGGGGTGAACGGCCGTTCACCCCTACAAATGGCGGTTCAACGGTCAAGAAAGC
>DALYIW010000475.1:0-4175 GCA_031970155.1 Coleofasciculaceae cyanobacterium CTOTU46601
ATTTAAAACATTCATAACTTCTCACTTCGGGAAATAAGTCTTTATACCCCACACAATATTTATCGATAAAGGATACCGTCGGCTGTGCATCCCTTGGTAAATGTTTCAGAATTTGTAACTCTACATCCATTACCCTGCCTACAATGTACGAGGTTTACACCATTTATTTCTTCATTCTAATTCTCGGAGAGTGACAGAAGAGGGTTATGCCCAATGGAAATCCAGTATAAACCTGCCCCGACAAATTTATTTTGATGTTTTACGCCTACCTGTTTACGAGGTGTTTCATAAATTCCTAATGAGAGCCTGACTAAGTAGTAGATGAGCCATTTGGCGATCGCATTACGAAGTCAAGCTTTTATGAAGAAAAAATTCCTCAAAAGTTGCCTGCATATAGGCACGTTACAGCACGATATCCCTTCACACAGCAAGCTTAATACCCTTAGTCAGACTACCAAGAAACTGGTCTGGGGCTTACTAATTTTAAGTCCATTTGCTTTAACAGGTTGTATGGTGCGTTTGTCAACTCCCACGGGAGTTGCTGACTCTTCCGACGCCAACCAAGCCAAATTCTACATTCAGGCAATAGCCAAAGGACAGCAAGCTTATTACCTAGCCAACGGTGAATTGGCAGGTTCTTTAGATAAGCTTTCAATTGGTCTTAACTTGGAGAATGAGTCCTATCGCTACCAACTCACTAAAGGAGAACAGGACAAGAGTGTAGTGATGACTGCTGCTGCCAAGACTCCTGAATTGACTAGCTATACGGGTGTTGTCTATTTAAATCAGGATGCTTCTGGTGTAAGTGCGATCGCTAACATTTGCCAAACAGACAAACCATCTACCGAGCCACCAAAAATTCAGATTACACCTAATCCCGGTGCATCTAGTTTAGAGTGTCCCCCTGGTTCGCGCTCAGTGCAGTAGCACCAGTTCACAGCTAATTTTTTTCAACATAGTTTTCCTCTCGACAACAGCCAAGCGTAAAGAAAGACTTTTGTACTATGAATTCACAATTTCTCTCAGGTTTACTCATCAGTGGTAGTTTACTGGTGAGCGGTTGTCAGGCAGCTATAGAACAAGAATTTGTTGTCAATACTTCATCAGGAGAACATCAAGCTTTAAATGGAACGAAGATTGAGGTAGAAGTCACCCCTGGTGGCGATGTGGAATGTGAAGTGAAAACTCCTAATGGGCAGGAATACGAACAGACATTCAATCTAAAATCTTCAGTTCCTGGCACTAGGATTGTCCACAATGGCTATCTATTTGAGTTTGAGCGTGAAGGCTCAGAAATCGAAATTGACATTCAAAGAGTTGGTCTACCAAATACGGAATTCTGGGAGCAAAATCTTGATGTTAGTCAATTCTTATAGATGCACTAGCTTACCTGTTTCACACCCCACACTGACTCTATGGGTAGAACACCGGAAGCGTATCACGGCGTCGGGATTGGCAGGACATCTACTGAATCTACGGATACTCTGTCTTCATCCAGGCTTTCGATAGCCCTTTCCAGGTCATTTGTCAACTTCTGGGCACCTTTTTTGGCCGACTGGGTACAATAATCTGCCACATTTAAGGGAGTTCCAATGGTTACTGCGGCATCACAGCGCCAGTGCGGTATAAGTTGGCTGTAACGGATGCTGATGGGCACAATTTTGAGATCGACATCCGGTTGACTTGATTCTACTTGCAGGGCAATACGAGCCATACCGGGTTTGAGGGGGTGAAGCTTACCATCCTGAAAAATATTCCCTTCAGGAAAAATCACCAGCGCTTCGCCACTGCGAAGGAGTTCGACGCTATGACGGATACTACCAATTCCTGGCTGCTTGGTATTGACTGGAAATCCTCCCATGCGTCGGATGAACCAACCTTGTATCCCTTTTACTTCATCCTGGGTAACCATAAACCGTAAGTCTCGACCTGTTACAGTTTTCCCAGCAGCGTAAGGGATAAGCAACGCATCCCAACGGGAGCGATGGGTAGGGGCTAGGATAACTGAACCTGTCTTGGGGATATTTTCTTGCCCCGTCACTTTCAGCTGACGGAAGTAAAACGGTAAAACAAGACGACGACCCAAAAAGTAGAGGATAGGGGTCAACCAGTGGCAAACCCGAGAAGTAACGGGAACTACTTTAGCCGAAGTTGACATCTCCGGAGTGTGTTCCGTCGGTGTTGTCTTGGCTTGGGTATGTTCGCGGGATTCTAGCTGAAGCATCAGGGATTAAGTAAATTTACTAAATCTTTTTCTCCTCCTAACACCTTAGGTTTCCTGTCAATTCCTGTCTCCTACTTTAGGGACAGTTCTATGGGTGTCATGAGTCAGATTGTGTCTAGTCGATACGTGGGTGATGACGCCGCTTGTCAAACCAGGATTGCAGTTGTTGACGGCAGGCAGATTCCATAATTCCAGCCAGGACAGGCAATCGGTGATTCGAGCAGGCACTGTCAGGAATATTGGCAACGGTACGAATTGAGCCAGTTTTTGGCTCATCTGCTCCGTAGACAAGAAGACCTAGCCGCGCCAGGACGATCGCACCCGCACACATTGCACAAGGCTCTAAGGTGACATAAAGGGTGCAGCTGTTGAGGTGCCAAGTTTGTAAGGCTTGACCCGCAGCCCGAAGAGCAAGAATTTCAGCATGGGCTGTTGGGTCTTTGTCCCGTTCTCGGCGATTCTCGGTTGCTGCAACTAAGTTACCATGAGCATCAACAACAATAGCACCGACTGGCACTTCTCCCGCATCACCTGCTGACTGAGCAAGTGCTAGAGCCTCACTCATCCATTGCCGATGAATTAAATAAGCCGCGTCATCAACGGGTGGTTGTGAACTTTCATCCATCCAAATAACTTGAAAATAGGGAGTGGGGAGTCGGGAGTCGGGAGTCGGGGCAGAAAGATTTTTGTTTTGCCAGTTGTGAGCGCAGCTCATGGTGCCTAATCTGAAAATACGAGTCTCCAAGTCAGGAGCATAACTAAATCACCAAAAGTTTAACTAAACTTAACCATACTTCCTCGCAACGAGTAGGTATTTTTGTGGTAAGCTATGCTATCTGCCGAAAACCAAGGCAAAAAAACGGCGAAGCCTTTTTCGCTCTCACCATCTTTTTTTTTGATGTTTCAAGTACGCTCGGCTTGAGCGGAATTGACGCCCGTGGACAAGAAGAGGCCGACCTCCTTGGCTCCAAGCGGGAAGTAGACCCTCCAAGTTCTCATCTTGGTTGAATAGCAAGACTTAGATAAGTTTAGCTAAGTTCTATGGAGCAGTTAGAAGACAGGCGTCATGACCTAGAAAGCGGCTACTTCATATGAAAATAGCCTTTCTTCCCCTACTCACTACTCCCGACTCCCTACTCCCTATTTCCATAGGAGAGCATTTTCAGGGAAAGAAAGTTGTGCACTCTTGGCGCGTGGATGGCTGTTTAGCTAGCTGGTGCACTAAGTAGGGGGTCTAATTGCCCCTTGGTGTCTAACCCATAAAGGTCATCACATCCACCAACGTGCTGATTGTTGATGAAAATTTGTGGTACAGTTCGGCGTCCATTAGCGCGTTGAGCCATCTGGCTTCTAGCTGCTTCATCGCCGTCTATCTTATATTCCGTGTAGTTTACGCCCTTCCACCAGAGCAGCATTTTAGCTCGGATGCAGAATGGGCAAGTTTGCCAAGTGTAAATCTCGACATTGGCTTTGATGCGTTCTGGATGGCGTCCTAAAAGAGGATTGAGAAAGTCAAACATTTTCTAAAATTGTGGATTTTATCTACTTTATTTAGCCTAAAACAATTACTTTAAGCTGCTGTTCATTTCAAACAGAATACTTGAGTTACTCGTTGTTTGTTGACTGTTGACCCTGAGCGAAGCCGAAGGGTGAAGTTTCTTGCCCCATTGGAGGGGAAAGAGTTGAGGAGTTCTCCCTATCTCCCTCTCTTTTTCTCCTTCTCTCCCTATCTCCCCCTCTCCCTCTCATCTTCCCTGACGGCTTGTATTATTTTTGTAGTATATTGGAGACTGGCGAATCACTAGGATCAAGCGTTGACCAGCTTGCCGTAAGGAAATGCTGCTGACAATTACAACGACTCAAACACCTGCAACAGCTTTGGGCTATCTACTGCACAAACACCCGGAGCGGTTCCAGTCGTTTGAGCTATCCTTTGGCAAAGCTCACGTCT
>DALYIW010000476.1:0-4173 GCA_031970155.1 Coleofasciculaceae cyanobacterium CTOTU46601
CCCCACTCCCTACTCCCTATTTTCAGATTAGGTAATGGGTAGATTCTCAGTTCTCTATTTCCTTTGAGCAGATGTGAGAAATTGCCGTAGTTGGAGCAAACTTAGGGTTTGACCGAGATTGAGCGGCAGCATCGACACTCCTTCCAGGCGAGATTGCACCCAACCTTCTCCCCAGTACCACTCGTGATAACCGTCAATTCCCTGACTTAATAGCAGGCGTAGACAGTTGGAGTGCGCTACCTCAACTTGGTGTTGGATGGCTACAAAACCAGTCCAGGTGGTGAAGGTTAGCCCTGGATGCAGTTGCTCTGGTAGCCCTACAGAAAAGTGTTGAGGCCACAGCCACTGGCGCAGCTGCTCGGAATTTAGCAGACTGTCACGGATGAGTGAGTGTGGTGCTTCTACTTCAATCCGGAGATGACTTTGTTGAAAGGTTCCTAGCATTTTATCCGAGTATATTTGAAGAAATTTATTGCATAAGTGGCAAAGCCAGGAGAGATAAGTACTACAGGTAGCCAGCCAACAGTGATTTTTCAAGAGCCTCGATCGCGACTCGATTGGTAGTGGTCACCGACCTTCGCGTCAACGTCATGCGATCGCGACCCAACAGAGCGCTATAAGCTCACAATAAACAATGAAAGTCTATTTTTGAGTAAGCTTTAGTCCAGTTACTGCATTATTTCATGGTATCCCAAACCTTTCTGACCGTTAATGACCAACCGATTGAACTGGCGCAAGCCCTGCAATATCTGCAATCTGCTGGAAAACTCAAGCCTTTTATTGGAGAGATTCTGCGCCAGTATGTCATAGAACAAGAACTGAAAACCCGAGCAGATCTGGAAATTAGTCCTGCCCTAACCGAGCAGGCAGTAATTGATTTTAGGCTACAACGTCAGCTGACTGACCCAAAAGTTTTTGCTGAGTGGCTCGCTAGTAATGGAAAAGATTACGGTAGTTTTCACCATCAGATCGCGATGAGCTTTAAGCTAGAAAAACTTAAAGCTCAAGTGACAGAACCGAAACTACAAGAACACTTCATTGAGCGAAAGCTCTTTCTAGATCGGGTGGTACTCTCTCGTATTGTTGTTGCCCAACAGGAACTAGTTGAAGAACTCGCTAGTCAAATTGAGGAAGGAACTAGCTTTGAGCAACTAGCCAAAGAGTATTCGATCGCAGACGACCGAATTGTTAACGGTATGATGGGACCCGTTAGTCGGGGGACACTGCCGGATATAGTTAGGGCGGCTGTGGATTCGGCCAGTCCAGGAGATATAGTCGGACCATTAGAAATGGAAGGACGTTGGGTTTTGTTTCAAGTCGGACAATTTGTGCCAGCGTCGTTAGAAGATGGTCAGCTAAAGCAAGCACTACAAAATGAGCTATTTGAGCAATGGCTAGCAGAGAAAATCCAAAAGATGTCCATAATGCTGAACATCGTTCCGCTTCGCTAACAAGTGGGCCGACAGTTGTTGAGAATGAATTTGTAGACCCTAGGGTGATCGCCTCTTTGCCGTGGGATGACCCGCCCCTTGATTTTGTACTCCCCGATCAGCAAGTTCGACTGAGAAATCAAGCTCGGACTTGTCGCTATAAACTGGGAGAAAAGATTTGGTCTACAGAGAGTCAGGGAGAGCAGTTTTTCTTGGTTTCTGGTAAGGTGCGCCTTAGGGAAGAAGGAGCTACTAAACCACTGTTTACGTTAGAGGCCGGAGAATGGTTTGGTGACTTGCTCAAGCTTTCAGGCGAAGTAAAAGCGGTAGCGGCTGGCAAGGAAGTAGTGGTAGTGCGGTGGGATAAATCCCTCTGGGAAGAAGCTTCAACCGTAGAAATTGAGCGGTTCTGGAATCAAAAGCGATCGCAAATCCAACCCCAAACCGCCGATACTCCTCAACCCATATCAGGTTACCCCTTCGTCTCTAGCCCAAATACAGCAGCGGCTTGCTTGACAATGGTGACACAGCAGCTTTCTAACTCCGCTCAACTCGATTGGGTACAGCGGCAATTAAGGGGGCAACATCCCAAACAGGTGGTAGACGCGGCTGAAAAGTTGGGGCTACAGCTGAGACGATTACACACTACTTGGAGTGACTTGCGGCAGTTGTCATTTCCAGCATTGCTGCACTGGCAACAGGAACACTGGGTTGTAGTTTATGGGATTAGAGGCGATCGCTTAATCATCGCTGATCCCTTAAATCCCGATCAAACCTGCGAAAGTATTCCCCACTCGATAGTGGCGTCCGCTTGGGATGGGCAGCTGTGGCAAGCGGAACTTATCCAGCGGCAGGAGAAATTCAATCTTAGTTGGTTTTTACCAGCAGTTTGGAACTACCGAAGATTGCTAGGAGAGGTACTTTTTGCCTCTTTCACCTTACAGCTGTTGGGGCTTGCGACTCCAATCATCACTCAGGTGATTATTGACAAAGTGATGGTGCAGGAGAGCCTTCCCACTCTGGATGTGATGGGCATTGCTCTGCTGTTGGTCGCTTTATTTGAAGGCTTTTTGGGCATTCTGCGGCTATTTATCTTTACCCATACCGCCCGACGGCTTGACTTGAGTTTATCAGCTCAGGTATTTCGTCACTTGATGCGTCTACCTTTGGCTTATTTTGAGGCGCGTCGGGTGGGAGACACGGTGGCACGAGTACAGGAACTGGAAAATATCCGCCAGTTTCTCACCGGCACGGCACTGACGGTGATTCTCGATAGCATCTTTGCCGTAGTGTACTTGGGGCTGATGTTTTACTACAATGTCCAGCTGACCTGGGTGGCATTGGCGGTGATTCCACTGTTTGCGATTCTGACGTTGGTGGCAACGCCAATTTTACGCAATTGGCTTGATGAAACGTTTAACCGCAATGCTGACAGTCAATCGTTTTTAGTGGAGACGATTACAGGAATTCATGCCGTTAAGGCTCATGCGGCAGAACGAACAGCACGCGATCGCTGGGAGGGATTATTTGCTCGCTTCATCCGTACTGGCTTTCGAGCCTCCACTACGTCTAACATCAGCAACAATATCGGCACCTTTCTGACCAGTTTTTCTACCTTACTGATTCTCTGGTTTGGAGCGAAGCTAGTCATCGAACATAAGCTAACAGTGGGTCAGTTGGTGGCCTTTCAAATGCTTTCTGGCCGCATGACAGGGCCACTGTTGCGTTTAGTCCAGCTATGGCAAAATCTCCAGCAAGTCTTACTTTCTGTAGACCGGATTGGAGATATTCTCAATGTCGCTCCAGAAGCTGAACCAGGTGCAGGTCTAGTTCTCCCTCCCCTGCAAGGACAAGTTAGCTTTGACCAAGTTTTCTTTCGCTATCAACCTAACCAAGAACCCATTCTGCGGGGAATTTCCTTTACCGTACAACCAGGGATGTTTGTTGGTATCGTGGGTCGCAGTGGTTCTGGTAAAAGTACCCTGTCTAAGCTGTTGCAACGTCTTTACTCAGTAGAGTCGGGTCGCATCCTGATTGATGGTTTTGACCTCAAAAGTGCTGACTTAGCTTCTCTACGAGAACAAATTGGTGTAGTTCTCCAAGAAGATTTCCTGTTCAATGGTTCTATCTTGGAAAATATCACCTTGGGCAATCCAAACATCACGGCTGAACAAGTCGTAGAAGCAGCTCGCTTAGCTGTTGCTCATGAGTTTATTTCAGAACTACCCCGAGGCTACGAAACTAATGTAGGAGAGCGCGGCACTGCTCTATCTGGTGGGCAGCGACAACGGATTGCTCTAGCCCGTTTGTTTCTCTCTCAAGCTCCTATCTTGATTCTCGACGAAGCAACTAGCTCTTTGGATAGTGAGACTGAGCAACAAGTTTTACAGAACTTACAGAAGGTTTCTAGTAACAATACTGTCTTCTTAATTGCTCACCGTTTTGCGCCTTTAAAGCGAGCTGATCTGATTTTAGTGTTGGAAAAGGGTGTGATTGTTGAGAGAGGTACTCATGCTGAGCTGTTGCAACTTAAGGGGCTGTACTGGTCACTCTATCAACGCCAGCAATCAGGGGTGTAGACCCGTAAACAGGACTTTGATCAAGTTCGTTGGCAGATTTCATGTATAGGTTGTTGGTTGTTTGTTGTTGGTTGTTTGTCAGAAATACTCGTCCTCAAATAACCAACAATAAACCTCTTGCGCTCACTCCTTTTCATCAAATTCAAGGGCTGCTCGTGTCGCCT
>DALYIW010000477.1:0-4153 GCA_031970155.1 Coleofasciculaceae cyanobacterium CTOTU46601
CATGCCCATCAGGTCTTACGTTCGCTCCACAGACTATCACCGCAAGCCCTGCGGCAAGAATATTATTTGCGGCATTGATGTCTCTGTCGTGGGTGCTAGAGCATTCAGGACAATCCCACTCCCTGACATCAAGCGGCAATTTATCGACAACGTGACCGCAGTTTCCACAACGTTTAGAACTAGGGAACCAACGATCAATCTTGACCAGTGTTCGACCGTACCACTGACACTTGTATTCCAACTGAAGAACCAATTGAGACCAGCTTGCATCGGCAATAGCCCCAGCAAATTTGTGGTTCTTCATCATATTCTCGATAGCCAAATCTTCGACAGCAATCGTTTGGTTTTCACGTACCAGTCGAGTAGTCAGCTTGTGAAGGAAATCTGTTCGAGCATCAGCAACTTTGGCATGGATTCGAGCTACTTGACGCCGTGCTTTTTCTCTGTTCAAGGAGCCTTTGGCTTTACGAGACAAGGCTTTTTGAGTCTGTCTCAACTTGTAACGGAGGCGCTTGAAATGTTTGGGATTAGCAATTTTCTCTCCATCACTAGTAGCAATCAAGGAGGTGATTCCCGCGTCAATCCCAACAACTTTATCAACTTGAGGCAATGGCTTGACGGTGTGGTCTTCAACCAGCAGCGAGATAAACCAGCGCCCCGATGCATCCAGTCTTACTGTTACCGTGGACGGTTCGCAGTTGTCTGGAAGAGTCCGACTCCAGCGGATAGGCAGCGGTTGGGAACACTTTGCCAACCACAACTGTCCATCCTTCCACTTAAAAGCAGATCGGGTAAATTCAGCAGTGCCACCACTATGCTTCTTCTTGAAGTTGGGATACTTGGCATGACCGGCCCAGAAGTTGGTAAACGCTTTTTGCAGGTTTCTCAATCCTTGCTGCAATGGAACGCAGCTAACTTCGTTGAGGAATTGCAAGTCTTCTTGCTTTTTCCAGTCGGTCAGCATGGCGGATGTCTGCTTGTAGTCAATCCGCTCCTGTCTCTCGTACCAACCTTCTGTGCGAGTATGCAGCGCCTTGTTGTAGACCAACCGAACGCAACCCAACGTGCGGCGCAAGAGTTGTTCTTGTTCCAGCGTTGGGTAAAAGCGGTATTGGTAGGCGCGTTGAATCATGCCTCACATTCTACTACATTCACTGTAAAGCCGTCCTTCTAGGACGGGGTTTCTACCCTTTTTTTTGATGACAGTAACAGAGACTGCCTCACATAAAGTTTCGAGCTGGAATCGGCGAACCTATCAACGCTTGAAACTGGCTTTGAGTCTCGGTTTGCGCCGTCAGCTTTTTGTGGCGGTATGTGATGATTTGAGTTTGCGCGATCGCTTAGCACGACAATTAGACGCCGAGATGGGCGTACACTCAGCAGAAGCGCCAATGGATGCCTCAGGCTGCCCGCAATTAGTGAGCTTGAACTTAAACTTAAGTGACCCTCATCCCTTAGCACAAATTGCTCAATGGTTAGCGCAAAACCAGCAACTGAGAAGTTATACACCAGCCCCCGGATTCCAGATTTTGGGTGTAGAACTATTGACGCGACAACCGCCAGGTGTTCAGCGATTGTTCCTCAGACGCTTACGCACAATTGAGCGCAATCTGCTACGCTTGGACTCAACACTGTTGTTTTGGTTGCCACGACCTTGGTTACATACTATTGAACGCTCTGTGCCAGAATTTTGGCGATGGCACACGGGTGTCTTTGAGTTTGAAGGAGAACCAACACCATTACCCCCAGTTGGCTCTTCTAAACCTGAGACTTCCCCTACCTTACCAGCCTCAGAAGAGGGAAGAGGTTCTTTTAAGCAAGACTTGCGATCGCTACTGGCTCATGATTTAGTTCCCCTAGGTGAAATTAGTGAGGAACAACCTGCACAAAGGGATAATGCAGAACATCTTTCAGCTGACATAGAGGCATTGATTCGTCAAACTGGTGTGGCATTCTCACCCGTAACTAATTCTGAAGAAGCGATCGCCAATTTGAGATTAGAAGATGTAGCTCAGGAATTGAAGCTTCCTGAATCTCAAGTCCCCAACTTCTCAATAGATGAACCAGTAGAAGAGTTGAAAATTGAAAGTTTAAACCTTCAACCTCCAACCCCGCAAGAACCGCCAGCCTCATCGCCAGCGGAAGCTTATCTAGATCTCGGCAATCACTACCGCCACGCTATTGAACAGGGTGATGCCTCTGAGGAAAACCTGATGATTGCGATTCAGGCTTATGAGCAATCGCTGCACTGGATAGAACAGGGTTCGTCTCAGGCATCAGATATCCTCAATGACATCGGGAATCTTTACTGGATGCTATCCCGTTGTCCTACTTGTGCCGATCATACGCTTTCTCACCTAGAGCAAGCTATTCAAGCTTACCAGCTGGCTTTAGCGAAGCTGACTGCTGAAGAGGTACCGCACACCTATGCGATGATTCAGAATAATCTAGGAGCCGCTTACGGTGATTTAGCCCGCCACAAAGAGCCAGCTGAAAACCTAGAGCAATCGATTCGCGCTTATGAAGAAGCCTTGCGCCACCGCCGTGCTGAGAGTGAGCCAATTAAGTATGCTTCCACGCAGAATAATTTAGGGACAGCTCACTGGAATCTAGCTCAGCATCAATCACCAGTCTTGCATTTACGAGAGGCGATCGCCGCCTATGCCGAAGCCCTTTCTTATTACGATACCAAATCAGAACCCCTGAACTGGGCCATGATTCAAAATAACCTGGGTACTGCCTACTGGAATCTTGCCCAGTACGAACAACCAGAAACCTGGTTAAACCTAGCGACGCTTGCCTATCAAGATGCCTTGCAGCACCGGACACCTGAAGTAGCGCCTGCTGCCTGTGCTGCTACGTTGAATAATTTGGGAACAGCTTATTGGCATTTAGGCGATCGTTATCAGGATGAGCCACAGCAGAAGGCAGAATACTTAGACAAATGTATTGCAGCGTATGAGAGTGCTATTGCTCTTACCAATCAACTTTCGCAAAATACTCCACCAGTACCTGTAAACTTCGATGTTTTCGCTACCCACAATAATTTAGGACTAGCGCACTACCAGCTAGCCACTGAGCCAAAGCTTTCCTTAGCCCAAGAGTCTAAATTATCTCATCTTGAAACGGCTCTAAATCAGCATGTACAAGCCTGTACAGGCGTTGCTGTTGAATCTGATTCCTACCAAACTGCTCTGAGCTATATCGTTAAAACGATTCGTGCTATCTACCATGAAGCTGGGATTCCTGGGCAAAACCGCGCTCTCTCCAATATTCCAGGTCAGCTGTTACCAGAAATTTTGCCACGCTTGTAAATCAAGGGTAGAGCGTCTGTTCAATTGAGATAGTTGACAAAATACTATAAATGTGTGTGAGGTTGTAGGGAGCGATCGCTATCCAGCCGCTTCGTCTATAGCTAGCGCTGGAATCTGATACCAATTTCCTATAACGAATGCACTTTATTTACCCTCAGTCTAGAAGACTGGGGCTACACGAACAAAGCCTGTCTGCACAGGCTATTAAATGCATCTTCACGCGAGAAATAGTATGAGTCCTCCAGCCTTGTTTGAGGTGGGTGAATTTTGTAGTGTTTCAGGGCTTAAAAACGTTTTGTAAAGTTTTTTAATTTAAAGTATTGCATTTATGGTTTTTGTGGTGGTATTATCACAATGGTTTAAGAGCCAGCGCCTCGAATTGAAACCTCCGGCACTGGCTCTAGCCCCAACACTTACCTTTGGAGGCTGTTTTAAGCATGACAGATAGACCATCAGACCCGCAGCAATACTGGCAAATTCAATTACCTATCTCACGCTTCCCCAAATCCAAATTTCAATTCGATGACCAAGTTGCTATTTATGGGGAAGATGATGATGGCAATTCTTACTGTGAAATAGGGGTGATTGTCGGGATGGAATACATAACCGAAGGCGACCAACCCGCACAATGGTATTACCGAATTCGCTTCCTTAAGTGCAACTACAACTCTCGGATAGTCGGAAAGTACGATGAGTATTATGAACCCGAATCTCGGTTCGTTGGAGACAATACAGCGATCGAGGATTAGGGATAGGGAGATAAGCTAAAGGAAAAATTTATCAAGGTCAACTACTCACCCTTACTTCGTTGAAGGGTGAGCTTGGAAGAATCAGATTTC
>DALYIW010000478.1:0-4122 GCA_031970155.1 Coleofasciculaceae cyanobacterium CTOTU46601
CCGAATCTACAGCTTGGTCGTTTTATTCGGAAAATAGAAAATATTATCAGTCAATCAAGGGTGTTCACTCTGCCCGGAAAGAAGTACCTTCAAGAATCAGATTCATCAATCGATGTCGTCGTTACGGAGAGCGAACGCATAATTTCAGTCCTTATAGTACCCCAGCCGCGACTTTTGCAAGAGGTCTAATCTATTCCTGATGTGATCGTCAGTGACATTGGGATGGCTCAGATGGACGGTTATATGCTGCTCCAGCAAATTCGATCGCGCCCACTCAATCAAGGCGGGATGATTCCAGCCATTGCGCTGACTGCCTATGCCGCAGAAATTGATCAGCAGCGAGCGCTTCAAGTGGGATTCCAACATCACATCACAAAACCTGTGGAGCCAGAAGTGTTAGTCAGAGCGATCGCCATCTTGCTGGGACGCACCTAACTCTCTACTTTTCACTTTCAGTAGACCGAAAACTTATGCGATCGCTTTGTGATGGATACCTGTACAATCTGATTTTTTCTTTTAAGCCAGGACTTACGCATAGACACCACATATAGTAGGGGCTTTCCGGCCGTTCGCCCTTACAAATAGTGGTTCAAAAGGAAATTTGCGTAAGTCCTGTAAGCATTATCCTGAGATTATCAGATACATTTTTTACTTGAGCAAGTTCCATCACCTGCTCTTCATTTAGGTACTGGATAACCTATTTGTGTATAACCATTCAATTAAAAGATCAAAGATTATCAACGAATAGGAATGTTTAGGTAGCTTTAAAAAAGAAGGTAATACCTGATTAATTTTCTGGATGTTATGCTCAATATTCGTTGATTCTATCACTTGAACTAAACCCGGAATCTTGCTATTCATCGCTTGAAAATAGCGCTTCTGTGGCTCGATAACTTGCAAGTTTTTTGTAAATCCACTCCTGGTTCGAGTTGGGTCATTCACTTTTCGCTGTAGCAACTCGGATTCATTTGTACTCAAGAGGATATAACCATCAGGGAAACCAATTGTCTGATTAACTAGATGCTGACGATAAAAATCACGCATGACTGATAACGGTTGCCAATCAACAAAATTAAAAGACCAGTTATACCAAAGCGGTTGAAACACATCGCCATCTAACACTACTACCTCATGAGTCTCTAGCTTTTCTTGAGCTAGTGCCCAACGTTCAACTTGACGTTCAAAATACCAGTAGGTTGGTTCAGGAGTTGGACGCTCAAACAACTGATTAACTTCTGGAACAACATAGGCAGTATATTGTTCAGCCAATGCCTTGCCTGTCGTAGTTTTGCCCACAGCACTTGGCCCTTCTAAGCAGATTAGCGGCATCATCAATATCTCCTCTTTCGGCGTTCATCCCATTTTGTCACTAGAAAGGATGATGGATGAATGCGGGAATAGTCTCATAAATAAATCATGGGGCTTTAAATCATGAAGATTTATTTTTTTCTTCATAAATAAAGGTGCTTGTACCCTCATCCCGGACTAACGTCCCGCTGCGCTATCACCCCTCATCCTTCATCCCTCATCCTTTCAAAGGTCATCTTCCCCACTTGACTGTTCAATACAGTTTCCCGTGGAAAAGGTTGAAGCTCATTCCACCTAAAAATCACCTGGTTGGGCGATTGCCTGAGGCATTGTTTTTAAGGCAATATTCAGCCATCTGGACAAAATAAACCTAGGTAGGCGCAAGCTGTTAGGTGATGATGGACAAGAAGCAGCTGGCTGTGCTGGTTAAAACAGTGCGGACATTTTTAGCGCGAACCAAGGGTGTACCTGACTCGACTGAGTATCAGATATGGCGGCATCGCTTTATGCTAGAGCGACTGCATTGGCTGGTGTGGATTGCACTGATTGCCTGTCCGACTTTTCTGGTTCTCAGTCTGTTTGTGGCGACGGTTGCTAATGCCTCAGGCGATCCAAAGATAGCAGTAAGTCAGGAAACAGTTTTATCGGGGGTAATTGATTATTTTGCGATCGAGCTATCTATATTGTTGTGCTTGATTCTGCTGAAAATTCCTTGGGCGCGTCGTTACCCTCAGCGACTTTTCTTGGGTTGTTCCTGGTCCCTGACTCTACTCTCACAAATTCAGGGAACGCTCAGAGGAGAGGTGGACGCAGAGTTTATCGGTTGGACTCTTGTGTTTCCTGCTCAAGCCACGCTGATGCCTGTGTGTTGGCCTCTCCACTTAGTGTCACAGCTTGTTTCGCTGGGTTACTACTTTTTTACGAATTTAGCCCTCGGCCTGAGTAACCCAAAGATTGAGTATCCAGTAGTGAATTATGTTGTTATTTGTGTACTTTACTTCTGGGTTTGTTTCATCTGTAACCTTGGGGTGTACCTATACGAACGTCTACAGCGCAGTGAGTTTGAGTCGAAAAGACAGCTACAGGTTTTCTTGCACGGAGTTTCGCACGATCTGCGTAATCCAGTCACAGGCCTGTTGATGGTGCTAGAGAATTTACTCAACAAGCCAGAGGAACCTGTTCAAGTTTCTCGCGCGATTTTAGAGCGCATGATTCAAGGGAGTTCGCGCCAACTCAATCTGATCAACTCCCTATTAGAAGCTCATGCCAGTGATGTACAGGGTATTGCTCTGTGCCGAGAGGCGATACAGTTGAGTCAGCTAGCGCAAAGTGCGATCGCCGATTTAGAACCTTTAGTAGAACGCAATCAAGCTTTCCTCAAAAATTTAATCCCTGAAGATTTGCCCAGAGTCAGTGCCGATCCCACGCAGCTGTGGCGAGTCTTTAGTAATCTCATCACTAACGCCTTAAAACATAATCCTCCTGGATTGACACTAACTCTTGATGCAACCGTCGAACCTCGTATGATTCGGTGTTGTGTGGAGGATAATGGCGTGGGAATGACTCAGGAGCAGTGCGAGCACCTTTTTGATCTTTACTTTCGTTCCTCCCAGGTTCGCAACTCCCTTGAGCTAGGTTTAGGGCTGTATCTTTGCCGGAAAATTATCATCGCTCATGGCGGCGAAATTGGTGTAGTAAGCTCAAAAGGAGCTGGAGCTAAATTTTGGTTTACTATTCCTTTGGCTGAATGAGTTTATCTCACCATCATGTAGAGGCTAAGGTTAAAGTGGCATAATTTTCTTTCTTTTTGCGATTCTTTAAGTACGTTATGTTTGACTGGTAAGCTTCTCGAGTTAGGCAATAGTAAACTACATTATTGTTGTAGTAGTAGGCATTTTTCTCGTATTTCATGCCCACTTTCTGCATTACACGAAGCGAAGCAATGTTTTCTGGTTTTGCGATCGCAACAATTCTTTTAAGCTTTGCTACTTCAAACCCATATTTGAGCACGGCCTCAGCCGCTTCTGTACCTAAACCCCTGCCCCAGTGAGATTTCAGCAGCAAGTAACCCATTTGAATTTCTTTTGTATTTTCGAGAAACTTAAATCCACAATGACCAATTAGTTTTTTATGTTTTTTCTCAATTACTGCCCACACTCCAAAATTATGCTGTTGCCAATTTTCTATGAATTCATAAATAAGCAATCTGGTTTGGTCTCGGAGTAGCGGTTTTTCATTCGACATGTATTGAAACAGATCGAGATGGTTATAGATGCGATACAGATCGTCCGCATCATCAGGTATGAACTGCCTTAATTGTAATCTGCGTGTCTCTATCTTCATTACTTTCACGCTTTTTCACAAGCTTTTTCTCCATGAATCCTACTATCTCCGTTTTAAGGATTGCTAGTAATTCCACGTAGACTTTATAGAAATCATACAAAAGTCTTACTATTGCTTTATCAAAACCAAATAAAGTTTATTTATGTAAAGCATTGCTTATGTCAATACTCATTCAATGTAACTTTTCAACTCCCAAAATCATGATGTTGAAAACACTAATGAGATAGACTGTTCACTGTCAGTTGGCATCAATCTCACACCTGAGATAGATGTGGTAGGTGTGGGATAAATACTCATTTGTTGTTGGTTGTTGGTTGTTGGTTGTTGGTTGTTGGTTAAAAAATACCAGCAACCAACTCTTGCGTCATTTCACGTCAATGGCAGGATGACCGATGACCGATGTAAAAAAAACTACATAATCCCAGGCTAACGTCCCGCTGCGCTATCATCCCCCATCCCTCATCCCTCATC
>DALYIW010000479.1:0-4103 GCA_031970155.1 Coleofasciculaceae cyanobacterium CTOTU46601
CGGGTCGCATCTATTACGGTTGGGTGTCTGGCGATACAGAGCGTCAAGTCTCGGTATCAGATGCCAATTGGAAACGACTAGGTCAGTTTACTGCTAAAAAAGTCCAGTTGTTGCAGCGAAGCGCGGGGTTGATCGTCAGTTCGACAAGGCTCACTGACCTCGTGCCTTCAACCGGATTGTCAAATCTCGCCACGTCGAGTGGCAAGATTTGACCGAATGACCCTCTCCGGGTTGCTTCGCTGAACCCGGAGTCTCACGCGAAACCGATGAGGAAAAATGTATATCGTACAAATCGCTTCGGAGTGCGCCCCTGTTATCAAAGCTGGTGGTTTAGGTGATGTCGTTTATGGGCTGAGTCGGGAGTTAGAAATTCGGGGTAATGCAGTAGAACTGATTCTGCCGAAGTACGACTGTATGCGCTACGACCATATTTGGGGACTCCATGATGCTTATCGTGATTTATGGGTGCCCTGGTATGGGGGTGCAATCCACTGTTCTGTCTATTGCGGCTGGGTACATGGGCGGCTGTGTTTCTTCATTGAACCCCACTCCCAGGATAATTTCTTTAACCGAGGCTGTTATTACGGTTGCGATGACGACAATATGCGGTTTGCATTTTTCAGCAAAGCCGCTTTGGAATTTTTACAGCAGAGCAATAAACGACCCGATGTTATCCATTGCCATGACTGGCAAACTGGCTTAGTTCCAGTCATGCTTTTTGAGAGCTACAAGTATGAGATGGGTAATCAACGGGTATGCTACACCATTCACAACTTCAAACACCAAGGAATGGGCGGTACAGATGTTCTATGGGCAACAGGATTAAATAATCCGGTCTATTTCTTCCAGTACGATCGCTTACGTGACAACTTCAACCCCTTTGCCTTGAACTTCATGAAAGGGGGCATTGTTTACTCTAACGCTGTAACCACCGTTTCGCCTCATCATGCCTGGGAAGCTCGTTTCACCCCCATTGGTTATGGATTAGGTCACACCTTACATCAGTACCAAGATAAGTTCACCGGGGTACTTAATGGCATTGATAATGATTTTTGGAATCCTGAAGTAGACCGCTACATTCCTTCTCACTACACGAGGGAAAATCTCGAAGGAAAAGCAAAAAACAAAAAAGCTCTTCGAGAACGATTGCTGCTGCGCGATGCCGATAAACCAATTATTGCCTATATCGGTCGTTTAGACGATCAAAAAGGTGTTCATCTTGTCCATCATGCTATCTACTACGCCCTTCAGAGAGACGCACAATTTGTTTTATTAGGTTCAGCTACAGAAGCGGGAATTAATAATCATTTTCAGCACGAAAAACGCTTCTTAAACGATAACCCCGATGTTCATTTAGAACTTGGTTTTAATGAAGAATTATCCCACTTAATATACGCTGGGGCAGATATGATTGTTGTTCCCAGCAATTACGAACCTTGTGGCTTAACTCAAATGATTGGGTTAAAGTATGGCACTGTGCCAATTGTTCGGGGAGTTGGTGGTTTGGTCAATACGGTGTTTGACCGAGACTACGATGAAAAATACTTGCCTGAAGAGCGCAATGGTTATGTGTTCTATGAGGCCGATTTTTATGCTCTAGAATCGGCAATGGATCGGGCAATTGGATTGTGGTATCACTATCCAAAAGAGTTCCGTAAACTCGTCCTTCAGGGTATGAAATATGACTACTCATGGAACCACCCAGGTAAGGATTATTTGGAGATTTACGAGCGCATCCGGCACAAATAAAGACGGGTAATGGGTAATGGGTAAATGAGCAGAATCTAGCTCAAGATTTACGCATGGACAACACAGTAGGGGCGAACGGCCGTTCGCCCCTACGAATGGCGGTTCGTAAGGAGAAATTTGCGTAAGTCCTGAACATTACAACTAATTCCAAATCCTACTGCTTGCGAGCAACAATTTGAAAGATATGCCAGTGTTTGTCTTCACCTAACGCGGTTTTTCCTGGATGATCTTCTTCTTCAAACATCTCAATCTCAAAGGGTTGCAGCAATACTTCTACCTGTTGGCGGGTATGATGATTCATTGAAGTGTAAATTGCCCAAGAATCGCGATCGCCAAATAACTGACCACAGAAGCGACCCCCAGAAGGCAAAGATGCCACAATCTTTTCCCATAAACCAGGGAAATACTCTGGTGGACAAAATGGCAGTGAAAAACTGGCATTCACTAAATCTACTGAGTCTGGTAAAATCACATCTTCAAAGCGACTAACTTGGGTTTCTAGACGCTCAGGAATAATGTCAGGACGACTTAACAAACGGAAAATTGCTTCTTCTTGACCATCAATCCCTAAAACCCGCCAACCCCGCTTCAGCAGTTCTACTGTATCTCTGCCTTCTCCACAACCGAGATCGACTGCCAACCGAGAATCAGCTGCTGAATTTTCTGCCTCAAAACGCTCTAATGCTACCAGAAGTGTGTCTCGTGGCGGACGACCCATTACAGCACTATAGTAGGCCGACCAATTGCGATCAAATGTTTTACTTTCAGTTTGATAGTTCTTTGACTCTGACATACTTTACTATCGATTGATAATACAAGAAAGGAGCCTCTAATTGATGAAAGCGAGAATTTGCTTCTGAATTCATTGATAAACGCTCCCTCAGTTAACAGTCATAAATTTATCTTCATACAGATAATATGGTAGTATTGGTTGCTTAAAAAACTGTTAAATCAGGAGTGAACTATGGAAGTTAGTGCTCGTAACGCCCTCAAGGGAAAAGTAAAACACGTTGAGCCTGGAGCGGTTAACACTGAGATTACCCTAGAAATTGCCCCAGGGGTCGAAGTGGTTTCAATCATCACAAAATCTTCGGCTGATAAGCTTGGTCTTGCAGTGGGCAAGGAGGCTTACGCGGTGGTTAAGGCATCAGATGTAGTACTGGCTGTCGATTAAACGATTAGTGACCCTGAGTTTTGCAGTGATGAAAGTCCCTCGACTTTAGCGCTAGCTATCGTCGGGGGAGGTTGTCCTGAAAAACAGGAATACAGGAATAGATAAAGGCATTTGCAAATTTTAAGCAATCGATGGTTTCAGCCTCTTGCTTGTACTAAGCGATCGCACACACAATGGCCATCAAAGCGCTAGTCAGCTGATGGGTAATGGGCAGGCTATCAACCACCATGGCAGCGCACAGCAGCATCATATAGGAAATTGAGTACAGGAAAAGCGATCGCGCCAGTTGTTTGTCAGATGGATTTTGCAACAGTGCCCAAGCTTTTTTGATAAACACGCTTCCCAGTACTAGGGCGATACCGCCATAAATTGCACCTGTCGCATTCAGAGGATAGATCAGTGAAAATGTGGTGGGGATAAGAATCAGCGTGTATACCCAGATTTGACGAGTGGTAGCCACCTCACCAGCCACAACTGGCAGCATTGGTACACCGACTTTGGCATAGTCATCACGAATCATCAACGCTAGTGCCCAGAAATGGGGAGGCGTCCACAAGAACACGATCGCAAATAACATCCAAGCGGGCCAACCAACTGTACCTGTAACAGCCGCCCAACCAACTAGCGCCGGAATTGCCCCAGCTGCCCCACCAATGACGATGTTTTGAGGGGTGTGGCGTTTCAGGAAGTGGGTGTAGATGGCGATATAAAAGAGGATGCCGGACATCGCTAACAGGGCACTCAGCAGGTTAGCAAAGACAGCAAGCACAGTGAAGGAAAGACAGGCAAGTGCGATCGCAAACATCAAAGCGTGCAATGGCTGTACGCGGCCCGAAGGTAATGGCCGATGGCGCGTGCGTTCCATTGCATAATCAATATCTCTGTCATAAATGCAATTGATGGTTTGAGCAGCAGCCGCAGCAAGAGTACCACCAATCAAGGTTACTATCAGCAATAGGGGGTCTACTCTTCCTTTGGCGGCAATCCACATACTGCCAGCAGTAGTCAGCAGTAGCAGTGGAATAATCCGGGGCTTTGTTAGCTGACAGTAACTCTGAATGACTTGTACAAAGTTTTGATGGTAGCGAGAGACAGTGACCTCAATCATATCTGCACCTTTAAAGAGTTGTTGGTTGTTTGTTGTTGGTTGTTTGTTGTTGGTTGTTTGGCTTGCCCTGAG
>DALYIW010000480.1:0-4072 GCA_031970155.1 Coleofasciculaceae cyanobacterium CTOTU46601
CTGCTCCCCTGCTCCCCTGCTCCCCCTGCTCCCCCTGCCTCCCTAACTTTTTCCGGGCTTTCACAAAAACTTCACAAACTTGAGCTATCTTTCAAAAGGCCTTACTGCAAGAGGTATTTAAACACTTTTTGACTTGTTATAGTACTTGTTTATGTACTTGATTCCATTTTGAGTGTGAGATCTAGCGATATAGGGAAATTTTCCATGTCACAAGAGGTGGATTTAACGAAGTGCGATCGCAAAACCATTCACCTTCCAGGTTCAATTCAACCTCATGGTGTTCTCCTAGCTCTACAAGAGCCTCAGCTCAAGATTTTACAATGAAGGAGATTATCATGAGCGAGAAAAAAGATCGGCAGAACATGTTTAAAAAGCCAAGTAATATCTTGATTGTTGATGACGCTCCAGATAATCTGCATCTTTTATCCAATATGCTACAGCCTCAGGGGTATCAAGTCAGGAAAGCTATTAGCGGTAAGTTTGCATTAAAAGGTGTACATCTAATCAAACCCGACTTGATTTTGCTAGATATCTCTATGCCAGAAATGGATGGCTATGAGGTCTGCGAAAAATTAAAATCGATGCCCGAAATCAGGGATATTCCTGTAATTTTTATTAGCGCTTTGGATAATGTATTTGATAAAGTTAAAGCCTTTGAGGTTGGTGGTGTAGACTACATTACCAAGCCATTTCAGAGCGAAGAGGTTTTAGCTCGTGTTAAAAACCAATTAGCCCTGCGAGAGCTTCAAACTCAACTGGTTGAGCAAAATGCACTTCTCGTTCAGGAAATTGAATCCCGTCAACAGTCGGAAGCACGAGAACGAGATAAGGCGCAAGAGCTAGAATTTACCCTTGAAAAATTAAAACAAACTCAAGCTCAACTCATTCAAGCCGAAAAGATGTCGATTGTTGGGCAAACGGTAGTGGGTTTTGTCAATAAAATTAATCAGCCTATTAATTCAATCCACAATAATATTCCTGTAGCTCGTCAATACTTCCAAGACTTGATGAGCTTGATTGAAGTTTACAAGCAAACTTACTCTAGTCCTACACCAGAAATTCAGAACGTTGCTGAGAAAATTGATTTAGATTTTTTGGTAAAAGATTGGAAAAAACTGATTAATTCCCTGCAGCTGGGAGCCGAGAGTATCCAGGAGATGGTTCTATCTCTTCTATCTTTAAGAAGCTTCTCTAGATTGGATGAATTGGAGCTAAAGTCTGTAGATATTCATGAGGAACTCGATAATGCTTTACTGTTTTTACAGCCTCGACTGAAGGCAGAAGGCGATCGCACAACCAGCCACGACAGCAACCTTAGTCCTGAGATTAAGGTAATTAAAGACTATGGACGGTTGCCAAAAATCACCTGTTATGGTGAGCAACTCAATCAGGTATTCGTGAATTTGCTGAATAATGCCATTGATGCATTATTGAGCCAGCCTGATCCACGGGTGATTACTATCCGTACTGAATTGGGGAGTTGGGAGTCGGGAGTCGGGAATAGGGAAAAATCTTCTTCGACTGCTAAATTGCCACTCTCAACTCAATCGGTTGTGATTCGGATTGCTGATAATGGGCTTGGCATCAGTGAAGCTGTGCAAAAGAAAATATTTGACCCGTTTTTTACGACAAAAGCCGTAGAAGGTGATACGGGTTTGGGGCTATCGATTAGCTACCAGATTGTGGTAAATAGACATGGTGGGAAGCTTTGGTGTAATTCAGTAGCTGGTCAAGGTACAGAGTTTGTGATTGAGCTGCCGATCGCGATCGATTCACCTGCTTTGTTGAGTGACTTGGTGAGGTGTAGATAAGAAAGTTGGGAGTTGGGAGTTGGGAGTCGGGAGTTGGGAGTCGGGAGTCGGGAGTCGGGAGTTGGGAGCTATAATTTATAGCGTTACGCTTGTGACTGCAACTTGATATCATACAAAATTTGGGTTGGCTATCCTCTTTTTCCAAGTACGCAACACTTTGTAGAAACGTGATGCCGAAACGTCTCTACGACTAACTCTTTGCAGTACCCTACTCCCTACTCCCTACTCCCCACTCCCTTGTTCGTAATATCCACAGCTACTATGCTGACTGCACGCTTACGTAGATTTCTGACTCCAGCCTCGAAAACACCTGGCTCTCAGATAATATTTTGGTTGAGTTTGAGCTTAACCTTTTCAGCAATTTACAGCCTGTTAGCACTGCGAGAGGCTTTCAGTAGCCAATACGTGGTGCAAGATGATGCGCGACAGCATGTGTTTTGGATGCTGCGGTTTATTGACCCAGAGTTATTTCCTAAGGATTTAATTGCAGATTATTTTCAATCGGTCGCTCCAGCAGGCTACTCTACTCTTTACCATGTAGCAGCCTCAATGGGAGTTAATCCTCTGATTTTTAATAAATTCCTGCCCTTGGTGCTGGGGTTGATTACTTCTGGCTACTGTTTTGGCGTTTGCTTGCAGTTGTTGCCAGTGCCAGCGGCTGGATTTATCGCTACGTTGCTGTTAAATCAAAATCTTTGGGTTAAGGATGACTTGGTATCTGGAACGCCTAGAGCATTTGTGTATCTGCTGTTGCTGGCGTTTTTGTATTATTTATTTCGACGATCGCTATTACCGTGTTTAATGGCGATCGCATTTATCGGACTGTTTTACCCGCAAGGTATATTCCTGTGTGCTGGCTTGCTGATTCTCCAACTAGCACAATGGCAAAGTGGCCGTCTTCGTCTTTCTCAAGATAAAGGTGACTATCGATTCTGTGCTGCTGGATTAGGAGTCATACTGCTGGTGATGTTACCTTACGCCTTGACTTCTTCTGAATTCGGGCCAGTAATCACAGTTGCAGAAGCTAGAAAATTGCCGGAAATGGGGCCAGAAGGACGATCTGAGTTCTTTCAGAAGAATCCTCTGGATTTTTGGCTAAGTGGCGATCGCAGTGGTATGTTTCCCAAATCGTTGTTTACACCAGTAACCCTGTGCGCTGGATTGTTGTTGCCATTACTGCTGCGCTTTTCGTCTCACTTTCCCTTAGTCAGAGAAATCAAATCTAGCATCCTGGTTTTACCTCAACTGCTGCTGGTATCTGTCGGCATGTTTTTTGCGGCTCATGCCGTACTGTTTAAGCTTCACCTTCCTAGTCGCTACACGAGTTATAGCTTTCGGATTATTGTGGCACTGGCAAGTGGTGTAGCTCTATGCGTTATTCTAGATGCAGTTCTCCACTGGGCATCGCAGCAAGCTAAACCCTCTCTACCGCTGCGACAGTTCATCGCCCTAGGAGCAACAGCCCTGATTGGGGCGGCACTCGTTTTTTATCCTAGTTTGATCAAAAACTTTCCTGAAACCGCCTATGAAGTGGGAGGCGTGCCGCCATTGTACGAGTTTTTTCAAAAGCAACCCAAAAATAGCCTTATTGCCTCTCTAGCTAGTGAAGTGAGTAACCTGCCGACCTTCGCTAGGCGCTCAATTTTAGTGGGTCGAGAATATGCTATTCCTTATCATTTGGGGTACTATCGTAAATTTAGTCAAAGAACTCTTGACCTAATTCGCGCCCAGTACAGTCCAGATTGGGCACAGGTAAAAGACTTCATGCAAAAGTATGGAATTGATTTCTGGCTAGTGGAGCGAAAGGCATTTACGCCAGAGTACTTCACCAGCAATCCTTGGCTTCAAGCTTATCAGCCAGCGGCTGAGGAAGCGATCAACAGCCTTAAGCAGGGAACTTCCCCAGCGTTGAGCCGCGTCATGAGCAACTGTAAAGTTTTTGAGGCACAGAGCCTAGTTGTCTTGGGAGCATCATGTCTAAAGTCAGTACCCTAGCCGTGGATATAAGATTTAGCGATCGCAAATGGTTGTTGTTAGTTGTTAGTTATCTGTATTCTTTAACCAACAACCCTTCGACAAGCTCAGGGCAAGCCAAATAACCAACAACAAATAACCAACAACAAATAACCAACAACCAAGTGGATGTTGGGGCTTATCGCCGCTTTCTGTGAAGCCATCTGTACCGTTTGGTGCAATCACGAGGAGAAGGTCAGCTTCTCCCGGTTACTTCGTTGAACCGGGAGCTTGCCAAGACAAGTTCG
>DALYIW010000481.1:0-4058 GCA_031970155.1 Coleofasciculaceae cyanobacterium CTOTU46601
GATTAGCTTTAAGAGTTTGCAGAACAACTTCTGTAATAAATGTTGTCTTTCCTGTACCTGGTGGACCTTGGACAATCAGAAAATCTTCTGTCGAGAGTGCAGCTTTAACAACCTCCTGCTGTGATTCATTGAGAGATTGAACAAGCTGCACATTTACCTCTACGTCAGGAGTACGAACTTCTTGAGGATTTACAAGGAGTTGGCGAATATCTGAGCGGACTGCTCGGTCAAATCGAACGGCATCAAGGGCTGTTTTTTGTCGATTTAGGGCAACCTCAGCAGCACGAGTATCAAAGCGCAACTCACCAGAATGTGGCAGTCGGTCTGGTTTTCCAGATTTGACATAAAGAACCAATTTATCACCTATGACTTCCTCAACATCTCCTCCCACTATGCTAAATCCTTTGGAGTTTGTCACATGGCGGGGTTGTCCAGCTATGTCATTTTCTGGAAGTTCTGAGAGTTCAAAGGTAATGCGGTTTCCCTCACGAGTAATGCTTGTATATTTAATCGGTTTCTCTCGGTTTTTCTCCCAATCTGTTTTGGCTCTGAGAATATCCCCCCAAACTCGAAATAATCGCTGCTTTCTTCTTCGGCTCTTGTCTGTCGCCGATTTGCCTCATGTTCTTCTACTGCCAGTTCAAGGTCTGTAATAGCCTCCACTGCTTCCCACATAACCAAGGGTTTTCCAAACTTGAATTCGTAGGGGGGAACCCATGCACGTTCTCGATTTTGTTCTAGGGTTGAACTAGGCAAAGCCTGAGCGTTAATAATATCTATATATTCTTGCCCTACGGCTACATGGTATTTATAGGAAACACCAAAGATAGAGTAATGTCCGGCGGGGAATTCCTCATCGGAACTAGCTGCGCTAAATTTTCTGTAGCGAGTGATTCCACAAGCTGTATTCAAGTCCTCTAGGATAATCTTCTGAATTTCATCTTGAGATACATCAAGTTCATTCGTAAGATTGTTCAAAGCATTTCGAGTCAGTTTCAGATAGCAAAGGCGTTTCTTGGCTGAGTGTGTTTGCGATCGCTTCTCTTGAATAGCGTTTAGTTCTGCCAGCAGCACCTCGGCGTTGCACTGACGCTCTGCCGGATCGCGGGAAACAGCACGCTCGATTACTTCAACGATTTGTGGCGGTGCCTCAAACACTTTGAGAGCGTCGGGGATGCCATTGTAATCGACGAGCTCCACGTTGGTTAGGCACTTCAGCACCAATACACCAAAGCTGTAGATATCGCGGGTGTAGGTATAGGAACCATCATCGGGTTCTGGCGGCGTGAATGTACGCGAGACAAACTCCTTAAGAGTAATGCTTGGTTGCAAATAGCTTTTAAGCTTGGATATGCCAAAGTCAGCGAGTTTGAGTTTACCCTCACTCCCCACTAAAATGTTGCTGGGCTTGATATCCCGGTGTATGATTCTGCGACTATGAGAAAATGCCAGAGCCTCCAGCACGGGAAGCGCTACCGCTTTCCAAAATGAATCCCATCCATCCGGTGGAGATTCTTTCAGAAGTGTTGCCAAATCCTTTTCCATCCACTCTAGGACGAGAAAGTGGTTACCTGTAGTTTCATCCTTTCCTGAATCGAGAAGTTCCACGATTCCGGAGTGCTTCAACTCTTGGAGGGCTTGGGTTTCACGTCTGAAGGACTCGGTTAGAATATCTGCTTCAATCTGCCCGTGCTTGAATACTTTTACTGCAACTTGCCGTAAACCTTCTTTCATATCGATTGCTTGACAGACATCAGCCATCCCACCTGAGCGAGAGTTATCCGATAGAGCATAACGCCCATTGATGACTGGCATAACTTAGCTATCCCTAGAAGGTTTCTGTTTTCTTTGTAACACAGCCCCCACCTAGGAATGGTTTTCAGTGATCTGAAGATAGTAGTTAAGCGATCGCCTCACTCATGCGATTTTTCTGATATTGAGCGATGAAAATGTTGCTGTTGACGAGGTAAAAGGGCGTTGGTTAAGCGATCGCCAGCTAAACCTAGCATGGCGAAATCTCTATCTTGAAGACTTACCAAAAATTATCGCTTTGGGTTGGCAAGTAAAATTACTTACAGGTTGCGGCAATCACTCAGATACAACCAAACCCATTAAGTTCAAAGGAATTGTAAAAACAAAATAGATAACCCCAGCGCCCAAGAGCGTCACAGCTATGGTGAACAGGAGTACCCAACGATCTGGTGGTTCATAAGTATCCTCGTCAATATCACGGCGGACAGAGAAGTATTGCCCAGCTGAGAGTAACACCGTCAACAGACCAACCAGACAGAAGAGTAAACCTAACTTCCAGCCATTGCCTAGAGAGGGTACAAGGGGTGGATGGAAAGTGTGAAGGCGCACAATAACAACGCCGAAGCCTAGAAGCGATATCGCCGTTCGCATCCATGCCAGGTAGGTGCGCTCATTCGCCAAGTGATCTCGCACTCGCGATGAATTCCGGCGCGCTGGCTTCTTCTTTACATCTACGTCTACATCTACGTCTACAGTTTTTTTATTTAACTGTATGGATTTGAATAGTAACTGCATCAATAACACCCTTTGTTGATAGTTGAGATGTAAAAATAATAAAATAAACCTTAGGTTTTCACTACGTCTTAGTCAGCCGACCTAACTGTGCAATCTCAATAAAAGTCTATTGTAGGTAATCTGAATGTTTTGTGAATTTACAGAACAGAATAAAATATTTTTTTGTGATTTATGTTACATAGACAACGAAGAATCATACATATGATAAATTTATCAAAGTGGATGCTCCGCTTTAGCTAAATTGCGCTAGTGTTCTCTTCACCTTTCAGGACTCACAGGCTTTGCCATATAAATATCCGGCTTTCCCAAGCCGTTTGCATCTGGCACTACCCCGACAATTACAAAACCGCACTTCTGGTAAAACTCATAGGGATGACTACGTAGGTTTTTTATCTGGCTAATATGTTCAAAAACATTAGGGTAAAGGTTAACACCCGCAAGGGTAGTGAGATTATCTTCATCATCCGTACCTAGCCAGAGAGTAAGACCACCGAGTTCTCTGACTCGATCTTCCAAGTCCGCCACAAGAGCACGCCCAATTCCCTTTCCTTGACAGTCTGAACGGACAACTAAAGGATGGAGTTCCCACACATTCCCGTTGTATTGTTTGATACCTCCAATCCATCCCAAAACAACACCTTCATCATCAACTGCAATTCGGCTAATTCGCTCTGCTCCAAACGATTCTTTCACCTCTTCGACAGCACTATCTAAATCAGGCCAAGCATTTGGCCAATGCTCTTGGAAACCTTCAACTAACAACGCCGCTGCCTGCTGAATTGCATCTAGAGCTTCAGGACACAGATCAATGATTTGCATGATGCTATTTTTTAGCTCTTGTTTGTAATAGTAATCTTGAGAGGATAGCTGCTATGTTCCAAGCATCGTCTCCTCCTCAGTGGTGAGTGCCTTCAAGAGGAAGATTGAGTAATTCTAATGCACGTTTAATTTGCATGTATCAGGACAGGCATCTTGCCTGTCCCACAAGAACTAGATGAGTTTGACACTGATTTGCCCTTTGTCATCCTTCACCGTGATTTGAGCTTTACGTGTTTGGCCTTGTTGGTTCTTTATCTGACAAGTAAAGGAATCCCCTGTTTTGACAGATCGAATTTTGCCACCACAGTCTGCTGTGACATCAATTTGAGTTCTTTCCTTGAAGGTTTTCTGGAGTAACTCTTCAATTTTTGATAGGTTTAACAGCTGCCCTTTGATGTTGGTGTTAAAACGACCTTCGTTGTTTTGCATCTTGACTTGTATGCCAAAGTTAGCCCCTTGCGCCTTGGCTTTGCACTCAAAGGTTTTACCCGCAGTAAAATTGGCGTTGTCTGGGCAGGTGACAGACTCGATGGGTACTCCTATTCTCTCCGAGTAAATGCGCTTGAGTGCTTGCTCCGCCTGTCTGACATTCGAGGTACTTTTGGCAGCTGAGGTAGCTGGGGGTGTCGCCGTGGCTGGGGGAGTCGCAGCGACTGGAGGAGTTGAAATATCTGGTGCTGTCGAAATAGCTG
>DALYIW010000482.1:0-3976 GCA_031970155.1 Coleofasciculaceae cyanobacterium CTOTU46601
TCCACAAGCCCGTATCAATTACGAAATACCGGAAACGACCGGACTCGTCAACAAGAACATCGTAAACGTCACCAATTTTTTCATCTGTTTGGGCGTAAACATCATATCCTTTGATGTCATCCTCACCAAGAAGAGCTTTGTGGTTGGGATAAAAATCCGCGAGTTTTAAAAGAATCATATTTTTGTTTTTATCCTAATGAATACCAGGAAAATTATCTTTATTATTTCTGCGAAAAGCAAGTGTTTAGACAACATTTATACTTAAGGTTTATAATTCGTCTAAACCCGTAAATCACCCTGTTTAGTAAAAATATATCCTTAATTTGTAGAATTTATTAGAAGTAATAGTTAGCCTAGAGAATGTAGTAATACGCAAGAATATTTATGACTGATAATAAGCAGCTTTTTAGTCAGCCTGATGCAAATCCTGACTTCCAGGAAAAGAATATTGACAAGCTTGAGAACCAGCAGTCTCAGGCTGAGACTGACGAAAATGCAGAATCTAAGCAAGATCAATCATCAGGCTCAGGCATCGGTGCGAGGATAGCTGGAGCAGCAGTTGGTGGTGTACTCGGTGCTCGCTCTGGAGGAATTGTTGGTGCTGTAGCAGGCTCAGTTGCTGGCGCTATGATTGGTAAAGGTACTGCTGATACGGTTAACCGTGCTGTAGATAATTTAGGGGATGCAGCACACACTGTAGCAGATGGTATTAAAGACACTGTAGAAGAGCTAGGGACAGTAGCAAAGGAAACTGCTGAGGAAGTTAAGCCATCTATCAAAGGTACAGCAGAAGCAGCCAAGGAGACAGTTGAGGAAACTAAGCCTTCGATTAAAGGTATAGCTGAATCTGTCAATCAGACAGTTAAGGAAAGCAAGCCTTCTGTAGTAGATTCAGTCAAGGGCGCATCCGAGGAAATCAAACCTACGATTAGAGAAGTCAAAGATTCAGTCAAGCAGACAGTCGAAGATGTCAAGCCTTCTGTACAAAGTGCAGCAGATTCTATTAAGAGTACTGCCGATGAAGTTAAGCCTTCCGCCAAAGCTGTAGCTAAGGAAATTGAGGGTACCACTAAGGATGTTAAATCGACTGTAAAAGGTACAGCGAAGGCAGTTGAGCCATCTATAAAAAGTGCCGCCGAATCGCTTAAGTCATCGGGCAAGAGTGCAGCTGAATCAATGAAGTCATCTGCTCAAAGTGCAGCTAAATCTGCTCAAAGTGCAGCGCACGATGTTAAGTCATCTGCTCAAAATGCAGATGAATCCGCCAAGGAGGAAAATCAGGATAAGGATATTCACATCTCCGACAGTCCAGAAGTCAAGGAAAGAGTGGTCATTAATGACAAGAGAATGATTAAGGACGAGGTAAAGTAAGAACTTGACTCCGGCTTGTTAAAACTAGCGCTAAGAGAGTTTAACAGAGAGTGGATCTTAGAAAAGTGTCCACTCTTTGCTGTGTAGGAGGAACGCAATCTCTAGGGCTTAACGGAAGATGTCTCTTTAGTAAAGAAGAATTGAAAACGTTCTGTTAGCCAAAATTTGATTCTAGTTTCCTGTTATTTTTGAGTGACTAATATTATCTAAACCATTTCTCCGGTTAAAACTGAAATCCCAAGAGATTCCAGTAAACCAGGAAAGGAATAAAAACCTGTGCCGCCAGTGTAATTAAAGAGTAGTGAAACCGCTCCCTAACTGACCAGTATTTGCTCTTCCAATTCAGTAGAATAAAAATTGGCAATACCCCTGTCATGCCAGTAGTCACAAATGGAATGCAAAGCAGGACGATGATTACAGCAGGTACACCATACAAAAGCTTCCAAACGCCGATGAGCCAAGCAGATAGAGGTAGACCTATTAAAAAAACCAGATTCAAAGTACTGACCAAACCAGCTACCAACCAAGCCCGCCTTACGGGTTGGGAACGCGGTTTTTCACCTCTGGAGTTGCTTGGTGAACCTGAACGGCGAGTTTGGAAATAACGAATCAGGTAACCTACAGGCCAGATGAAGCAAGCCGAGAGAAAGACCACCAAAAAAAAACCAATTAGGCTCAGTTGGAAAACGACGGTTTCATACCAGCGAATCTTCTCAAAAGCTCCAATTTTTGAACCAATAGGATTAAATAGATAAGTAATATTGCCATTACTATCCTCCCTAAAAGCCGAGTAACTATCATTGTCAACTCGTTTGAATAACAGAGGTTCTACAGGCACTAACTGTTTTTGTACACGGTTTTTGGAAAAGAAGAAATTAGGAGTCTTAATGCTCAAAGTACCATTGCTACGACGCTTCACATGCAGATGTCCAAACGGTGCACCTAGACTAGCGATGGTGCCACGAGGATACTCAACATCGCGGTAAACACCAGTGAAACGGGCGGCTTGGTCTGCAAAATTGGCAGGTGGTTTGGGAGGTGCAGGTTTTTCTTGAACTGGATAATAGTGGTCAAAAAACTGAGTAACGAGTTTTTCGTACAACCCATTGAAGCTGTTGGTTGCAATAAAAAGCCCAACGTTTTGTTCAGGTAGTAGGGTCAAAGAACTGGAATACCCGCGTAAGCTGCCAAGATGCCCGATTGCTCGAATACCGTTTTCCAATCGCTCATGAAAGCCGTAGGTGGTGCCGGGTAATTTGGGATGGTGAGTGAAGTGCTGCTGATGCATCAACCGCACAGTATCTTCCTCAAGAATGCGCGAGTTTTTGTAGCGACCGTTTTGCAAATGGGCAATCATGAAGTGAGCCATATCTGTGGCAGTCGCACTAAGAGAGGCAGCTGGGGCAATGTTGAGATACAGAAACGGTAGTTGTTGAAAGCTGCCATTTTGATACTGATATCCCACAGCCAAATCAGATGCCAAGAAGTGTGGTGGTGGTTGAAGAAAGCTGCTGCGCTGCATATCCAGCGGGTGCAGGAGGTTTTCGTCAATATATTGAATAAAGGGTTTCTTAGAGATGACCTCCACTAAGTAACCTAGCAGCGTAATTCCCATATTGGAATAGCTGTAGAGTTCACCAGGTCGCCAGATGATAGGGGGCATATGGTCGGGGATGAACTCTTCCAACGACACCATTTCTGATGCAGTTCGAGCTGCGATGCCGAACAGTCGCTGACTGCTACCATCGGTTTGAGTCATCAAATTAGCAGCCGTAATCGCTTCTAGATATGGATTCTCGATTTGGAAGTGCTTGAAATACTGGTTGACATCCTTATCTAGGTCGAGCAATCTTCGCTCGTACAGTTGCATCACTGCTGTGTCTGTAAACAGCTTGGAGAGGGAAGCAACACGAAAGAGAGTCCTATCTGAAACAACAGGTATTTTCTTATCTACATCGGCATAGCCATAACCCTTAGTGAACAAAATTTCCCCATTTTTCACCAAAGCAACGACTGCACCCGGGATGTGTTCTTTTGGCATTTCCTGAGCAAAGAATTTGTCTAGGAAGGTTTCTACTTCCTGAGGATTGGTTGGTCCCTGGCAAGTAGGACGCGGTAGTCCAACCTGTTCGGATTCAGTTGTTTTCGGCTGTTGGGGAGATAAGATGGGAAGCTGACTTGTTTTAGTTGAGACTCCTTGAGTAAAACCGGGTAATCCTGATAGCCCAAAAAACAGAATAACTCCCAGAATTCCCAAACAAATCATTTTGATGGGAGTGTACGTGCGTATTTTCATGACCTCTGTTTTATTTTTGAGGCATCATCAAATTAACTGATAACTCCAGTAACCAGACCCAATAAAGGTATGTTGAAAAATTTATGAAGTCGAGTTAAGGACAATAGGTGAGATAAGTTGCAGATACATAGCCTTGTAAAGGAGCTGAAATTGGCACCCAACCATTTGCACCTCTGTTCTCAATAGTGACATTCCGTCCATTGGGTACTACTCCGATAACATTGCTGTTACTCGATGGCTCTTGCCGGACATAAAGACCACCTCTTGCAGAAACTTCGCGGCAGTTTTTTGGGGGAGGAGACTCCTGAC
>DALYIW010000483.1:0-3932 GCA_031970155.1 Coleofasciculaceae cyanobacterium CTOTU46601
GGCGAACGGCCGTTCGCCCCTACAGTGGATATATTTGCAAAAATGGGATGCTCCCGTTAATTGTTCGCTAAAAGCCAGTGGGTACGTGGCTGGTGCTTCCTCTGCTAACCTAGCCTTTACCTCAGACTTTTTCAGCATTTGTGCTTTTACCGAGCCAACATTCAAGCTGCTCGTCAATACCAAGAGACTCAAGGGGAATAAAACAGGAGATTGGCTCATGCAAAGTCTGGGAACCACGACAAGCAGATGACTGTAGCGACAGGCGCATTGAACATTACCCGCTGGAGAGTGTGGCCACTCCAGGAGGGGCAAAGTACCCCACATAGCGCGGGTTCAATCCAAAATCTAAAAATTAGCAATGCCAAATCAGTTGACATCCTGATGTCACGTCCTGAGGGAAGAAATTGTAGGAATTATTTGAGTATTTCAGTAAATATACGTGACTATGGGCATTTCAGCAAATATACGCAAGCCAATTTACTGTAAATCGTTAAACAAAATTTAAATGACTGTTGTACTCAAGCATTTAAGGAGCGGGGAACAGTAAGGGATTGAAGTTTTTTACAATTCTTCACTCAATTTTCAAAATTTCTGTTCAGGAACTTATTTTTTCACTAAATTTTCATTAAAGGTTCCGTAATTCCCTGGAAGATTTGATAGCCCTATCTAGTTCACAATTAAAACTTACTTCCGAAAGAGAATACAGAGGAGTTCATCAGGTAATACACCACCCATCCAGGATTGGTTTTTTTGCTTATAAAATTAATATTTTTGCTACAAAGATTTGAGATTAAAATCTTTTGGTTCATGCTCCGTTGCTTGTCAGCGTTGTTGAACATTTAACGTGCATTTTTAAGTAACAGATTGGGTTTAGGTACTTACCGTTAGCTTTTTTCAGAAGAGAGCTGATGCAGGAGCGCATCAAGGGTAGCTAAGCATCTACATCCAACAAAAATATCTAGGTAGAAATGAACATTGAAGACATTGCTCGGTATTATATTGCGACTCCAGCTTATAAAATACCTTCTGAGCTAGCCAGAAACTTTCAAAGATTTATCATTGACCTGGCACAGGTAGAATTACAAGGGATAAACTGTCAGTACGTTGACTTTCAGCCTTATCTAAGAGGGCAAGAGGTGTGTTTAGAAGATATCCGGGCTGATGTCAACCGAGGAAGTTTGCTAGTTAGCACCCAATTTAACGAATCTAATCTCCTTGGGCGGCAGGCTAACATGATTTTTCGATGCATTCATGACATGCATCACGTCAAACTCAACGCCGACTTTAGCTGGCAAGGAGAGTGTGCTAGTACTCGTCACTTCATGTCTTTGACTGACAACTTTTTATTCAAACAGCTTCTGTTCAGTGAAATTTTAGGCCAGTCTGCTGTATACCTGTATGACGGACAGTTTCCAGAACATCAAAAAGTCGTTCTCTTCGAGCAAGATAAGTTGCTTTTCATTTAAATCAGCATACTTGAGTTACTCGTTTTTTGTTGACGGTTGACGGTTGACTGCTGAGTGTAAAAGGGTTTCCGTCAATAGTTAACTCATTTGGTCTTCACGATAATATGCAAGGTTTTATGCACATTAGCTTACTTTAAGTTGTTTCGATAAACGTGACTAAACAGTACAAAAAATAAAGTAATTTCATCCCTCATCCCTCATCCTTCATCCTTCATCCTTCATCCCTTCCTGTAACCTGTTCAACGGCAGCGTAACAGTAAAGGTTGTGCCAACTCCAAGTGTACTTTCGACAGCAATCTGACCACCGTGCATGTCTACACATCTTTTAACAATGGCTAGCCCTAGTCCAGTGCCCTGAATGGTACCGACATTGCTAGCGCGGCCAAAGGACTCAAACAGTTTTTCTAAGTCTGCTTCTGGAATGCCGATGCCCGCGTCTTGGATGCGGAATATCACTGAAGACGGGTTGCAAACCAAGTCAAATTGGACAATACCCCCTTGAGGTGAGTACTTGATGGCATTGGAAAGTAAATTGGTAACAATATGACCTAACAGTTTTTCATCTATTTGGGCATCGGTGCGATCGCACTGCGTCACAAAATTCAGCTGATGCTCCTGCGGTGCAGTGACTTGCAACGTTTCTACAATATCCCGGCAAAAGGTTACCACATTCATCGGCACAGGATTAAATTTTAGTTTATCGGCTTCGGCTTGACCGACGATCAGAACATCTTCTAACAGCTGAGTCATGCGTCTGACAGCCGTCTGAATCCGCTTAAAGTGATTGAGTTTTTTTTCGTCAGACAATTTCTTGTCGTAGTGTTCGAGGAGTTCAGCCGAAGATTGAATTGTAGTCAGCGGCGTGCGAAACTCATGGGAAACTAAGGACACAAAACTAGAACGAAGTTCGCTGAGTTCTCTTTCTTTTTCCAAGGCCTTGCGAATGTCTGCTTCTGCCTGCTTAAGTTGTGTAATATCCCGTCCTACTGCCTGACACTCAATAAAGTTGCCATCTTCATCAAACACAGCTCTGTCAGACCATTGTTGCCAGCGTATTTCACCTCCAGGCAGGATAACTCGGTGTTCGTAGGTGTTAATGGGCTTTTCAACAGAAAGATAGCTAAAGTTTTTAGTAATCAATTGTCGGTCTTCAGGAGGCATCGCGGGCAGAAATTTCTGTCCAATGAGCGACTCGCGTGGTTTGTTGAAGTAGCGGCAGTAGGCGTCATTGACAAACGTGATCGTGCTATCTGGCTGAAACCGACAAATGAGTTCCATTTGGTCTTCCACAATAGCGCGGTAGCGTGCTTCACTGTGTTGCAAAGCCTCTAGAGCCTGCTTGTGTTGGGTGATATCCTCGACCATATGCAAAATGTAGAAGATTTCCCTTGCTTTGTCTTTGAGCAATATCGTGGTTAAGTTCACCCAGAGAATCTCATGATTCTTGTTGATGTAACGTTTCTCCAACTGATAGCTTTCTATTGCGCCTTTCCTGATTTGCTCAGCATAGGGAATTTCCTGTTTCCAGTCTTCAGGATGGGTGATATCTGCACAGGTGAGGGGCATGAGTTCAGACTCAGTGTACCCCAGCATTTCACACAAAGCTTGATTGACTCTAAAAAAGCGAGCATCCAAGCCTTCTAGCATGATGCCGATGGGTGCTTCGTTAAATACTCGATGGAACTGTTCTTCGCTCTGACAAAGAGCCACTTCATAGCGATTTTGCCATTCTTTTAATTCAAGCAGCGCTCGTTCTAAATTCTTTTCTTCAACTTCGACACGAACTTTGCTTCGAGTGAAGCTTGGTAACTCTGCTGGATTATCTCCCGCTTGCTTGTGAGGAGTTTTAGTACTCACCTTGACACTTAGGGGTACTGAGTTCTGAGGGCTGCTAGGGTTTGTTTGGCTAACTGCTTCTTTGGCTGAGAGAATATTTTGGTTAGAGCGATCGCCTAATGCTTCCTCTAACCGCTTGGCAGCTGTGATATCTTTAGCAACTCCATAGAAGAGTCCATCTTCATCTCGTGATAGTCTCCAGGAGAGCCAACGGTAACTGCCATTCTTGTGGCGAAAGCGATTTTCATATTCAACCAGATCTTGTTGTCCACATTGCCTCTGGGCACTTTCAGTGATTTTCACATCATCTGGATGGACAAACTTCATCCAAGGTTGCATGTAAAATTCGGCGAGAGTCCATCCCAATATTTCTTCCCAAGCTGGGGAAAGCTGCTTAAAATATCCGTCGTCCCTATAGATGCACAATAAGTCAAGTGATAGTGCAAAAAATTTATTGAGTACCACTTCTGGCTTTGCCAGCTGCTCAATAAATTCACTTTGAGTTTCAGGAGGCTTCATCTAAGACTGAATCCGTAAGCGCTTTATACAGATTGTAATGAAAGAATTGACCTTAGCTGAAAATAGGGAGTAGGGAGTAGGGAGTAGGGAGTAGGGAGTAGGGAGTAGGGA
>DALYIW010000484.1:0-3931 GCA_031970155.1 Coleofasciculaceae cyanobacterium CTOTU46601
TCCCTCATCCCTCATCCCTCATCCCTCATCCCTCATCCCTCATCCCTCATCCTTTGTTAGTTGGGGGTCTAATCCCTCAAAAGGAGAAGTGGGATTGGTATATAGATTGGTAAACTGATGTATTGTATCGCGCAATAGGTAGGTAACCCTTGCTAGACGAACAAGCGAAAAAGACAATTCTGCGTAAGATTCCCCATGGAATCTACATCTGTGGTGTTAAGGATGGAGATGACCTGAACTGTTTTACCCTAAGTTGGTTAACACAAAATTCCTTTAAGCCACCACAAGTGGTCAATTGTGTCAACAAGTCTCACAAGTCCCACGAGATGATTAAAAACAGTGGTGTCTTTGCTATTACCTTCCTGGAATCGGGACAAAAGGAAGTGGCTAAAACATTTTTTCAGGCTCACAACCGTGTAGACAATACATTCGACGGTGTAGAGTTTTACATCGGAGAAGAAACTGGCTGTCCGATTATCACTGACTCACTAGGTTATGTAGAGTGCAGGGTAGTGGGCGCGGTAGAAACAGGCGATCACACGGTTTTTGTCGGGGAAGTGATTAGCGCAGGTGTCCACCGGGAGGGTAAACAGCTCTCACTCGAAGAGACAGGCTGGCAATACGGTGGATAGATAGAGAGAGTGTCGGTTGTTATTTGTTGTTGGTTATTGGTTGGAGAGTATTTTTTAACAAACAACCAATAACAAATAACTCCTGGCGGCATTCCATCCACCAAGAGAAAGACATGACAAGTGGCTAAAGCTTGCCTTGCCAATCCGAGACGCGATCGCTAAAATCCAAAACTGATCAAATTTAGTTGAGATATCAAGACTATGCCTCTAATTAAGGTGCAAACTTCTGTTGATGCTCCAGAACCAACAGCTGTTGAAGGGCTGCTTAAAATTCTTTCTAGTAAACTAGCAACACATCTAGGAAAACCAGAATCCTACGTGATGACGGCATTTGAACCAAATGTTGCCATGACATTTGCAGGTACAGTCGAGCCAGTTTGCTACATAGAAGTCAAAAGTATTGGCAACATGAATCCCGCTCAAACCAAGGCAATGAGTCAAGATTTTTGCCAGACGATTAACCAAAAACTCGGTGTACCTATAAATCGAATTTACATAGAGTTTGCTGATGCCAAGGCTCCCATGTGGGGTTGGAATGGCGCAACCTTTGGCTAATTTCTCATAGTTGTTGGTTGCATGTTTAAAAAATACAAACAACAAACAACCAACAACAAACAACCAACAACAAACTCCTATCGCAACTTCAGCGGCAACTTGACAGTAAATGTCGTACCCACATTCTCTTCACTTTCTACAGATATCTCACCTCCCTGTAAATCTACACATTGTTTAATAATTAATAGTCCCAAGCCGCTCCCTGGAACTGTACCAACGTTACTTCCTCGATGGAGCGTCTTGAACAAAAATTCTTGGTCTTGTTGGGGAATGCCGATACCTGAATCTTGAATGTAAAAAATTGCTTGTTCCTCTTGAAAAACAAGCTCCATTTTTATCTCACTTCCTTCAGGAGAATACTTAATGGCATTGAGCAGTAAATTTGTGAGCAGGTGCCGCAGCAGTTTTTTATCCATACAGACATCAGAAGATTGCCCTTGATGGATAAAAGAGAGCTTGTGCTGGAACCCCACGCCTTGCTGTAAATCTTCGGTCAACTCACCGCAGAACTCTACTAAGTTCAGCGAGGCTGGGTTTAACCGTAATTCTCTAGCTTCCGCCTTCCTAATAAAGAGGAGGTTATTCAACAACTGATTTATCCGTCTGACATTAACTTGAATCAGCTGGAGATAATTGAGTTGTTTTTCGTCAGTCCCTGGCGGAGTGTTATTTTCGAGTAATTTGGTGCAAGCAAAAATATTGTTGAGTGGGTTACGTAGCTCCTGAACAACGACAGAAACAAAGTAGGAAAAGTGCGACTTGAGGGCACTAAATTCTTCTTCTTTTGCAAGAGCTTCACTCGCTGCTACTGCTGCCCGTTTCTGCTCGGTGATATCTCTAATTGTTACGACTACTGCGTCTGGGTTGTTGTTGATGTCACTGATGGGGCTAATGGTGTAGTCATAGTCCCTGATACCGTCTACGGTAGGAAAGCTGGCTTCATCAGTAATGGGTTGTCCCGTCGTGAATACGGCTGCCCGTTGAGCATCTAAGCGTTCCATAATTTCGGCAGGCAACTCTAGCTGCTCCCAGGTATGACTGATAAAATCGCTTTGTGCTAAACCTAGGGCTTGTGCTGCCGACCGATTGACATAGATGTTTTTTCCGGTGCGATCGTATATTAGGAAAAATTCCGGAGTACTAGAGAGAATATCGTTGAGTATTCTCCCGATATGTTCAACTAAAGGTGCTAGTTGTTGAGGTTCTGTCTCGACGAGTTGGTTTGAAGCTGGAGTCGCCTCTTGATAACTGGCTTCCAACTGCTTAATAAGCTGCTGCTGTTGAATGGCCTGCTGCTGTTTAATGGCTTGCTCTTGTGCAGCTTTGAGCTGATGAAGCTCTGTGACATCCTCCAGCGTACAAAAGGCAAAAGTTGATTCAGCGTGATTACCCTGAACCCTAGAAATTGTTAAGCGTCCCCACTGCATCAGTGTCTTATGACCCAGAAAGTGCTTTTCCCACTGGTAAGAGCAACGCTTCCCTATCATCAGTTGTTGGAACATGGCTGACTCCACACCTGCCTTGTCCAAATTGAGCAACTCAGGCAGAACCCTCTGCACCTGTTCGCAAGAATAACCCAGCATCTGCTGTAGCGCCTGGTTAATCTTGATGACGCGACCTTCTTTATCGAGAAGCGCCATCCCAATGGCAGCGTTTTCAAACATAGAGCAAAACAAGCGTGTATTTTGCTGTCCGGTTGAATTGCCGTTCTGGGGGGAAGTCAAGTCTTGCAGTTGCCAGCGCAAACCCACCACCTTGCCCTGGGAACCCCGTACTGGTACCACGGTGAAAGATGCTTCAAAGCTGGAACCGCGCCAACGCCGAAGCTGAACTTGCCAGTTTTTGATTGACTCACCCTTTTGCAGGTGGCGCAACTGAGAGTAGAAGTTTCGACGCTCTTCAGGCTCAACACAAACAACTAAGGGTTTACCAACCAGACGTTCTGAGGAAACATTGAACAACTGCGCTGCTGTTTTGTTGGCTTCGAGGATTGTCCCATCTTGAGTCGTTACTAGATAGCCATCTGGGGCAAAATCGAACAGTTCCTGGTAACGCCGTCGCTCGGCTTCTACAACCATGCGGCTTTCGGCTAATTCTTCATTGTGTTGACGTAGTTCCTCGGCGGCGATTTGCAAATCTTGCAGAGAAAGAGAGAGGTCTTCCAAGCTCTCTTTTAGTAGTTCTTGCTGCTTTTCAGGAAATTCGTCAACTTGTTGCCACACCTCTGATGGCTGCTTCGGCAGTTCGTCAACTCGTTGCCACAGTTCTTCTAAGCGTCGCAGAGACAGGGCAAACTGATGGTCAAAAACTTCTTTAGTCATAAATAGAGCACCTCATCTTTTTCTCCTGAAGTGAAGGGATACCTTTGAGTTAGGACAATTCTTCTTTTTTTCAGGCTTACCCTTCATGGTATTGCTGGTAGCCAAGTGTTTGAAATGGTCAGAACTTACGCAAATTGCTTTTGGGATACTCTACTGCTAGTAGTAGCTGGATAGGCAGTGCCCACCCTGCATGTAGAGATTCTTGGTAAGTCCGGATAAAGATTTTGTGTAGTTGTAGCTAGTGTAAGCGCATGTCTGAGTAATCACCTGAGTTAATGGCAAAACAATCAAGTTCTGGAAGCGGTGATTATATCATTACTGGTTTCTTTTTACAAGTAAACGAGATACTGAAACTGCAAAATAGGTGAGCAAGATGCTCACACTACCAGAACTTACGCAAAACCTCTACATGTAGGGTGGGCA
>DALYIW010000485.1:0-3915 GCA_031970155.1 Coleofasciculaceae cyanobacterium CTOTU46601
ATAAAGCGCCAGTCGTACTAGATAAGGGTGCCCTCCCACCATTGCCATCAGTGGCTGCACATGGGTATCATTCCAATCGAGTTTATGACGCCGCGCCAAATCCTCTACTTGCTCAGGAGTAAACTCACTCAACTCAACTGGCAATCCCACATTAAAAGGCGATTGATTGATATCTAATGGCCCATAATCTTCTGTCGAATGCACCACAATCAGCCGCAGTTGTTCCCAGATATCTATAGTCTTGGCTTCTTCATGCCAGCTTCGTAGCATGGGAAAAAAGCCTTGAGCAATTTCAGCAGATTGGAAAACCCGATCCACTTCATCTAATGCCAAGACTAAGGGACTATGGATTTGCTCCAATAGATGTACTTCAAAATATGTAGTGCAATTAACGATGCTGCCCCTATCTTCATCCCAGTAATCATTGAGTTGAGAAGGTAACTGTAGTTCGTGACTGACGCAGGCACAGAACCAACGCAAAAATTTATCTAAGCTATTAAATACTGCTCCTTCGGCCTGTAGCAGGTTTAAACGTACTGTTTGATAATCCTGCTGGGCTGCACAATCAACAATCCTGTTGAGGAGTGAAGTTTTGCCCATCTGCCTGGGTGCTTTAATGCGAATTAGCGCTCCAGTTTGACTAATCGTATGGTAACAGCGAGTTTCAATAGGAGGTCGCTCTACATAAAATATAGAATCCAGAGCTACTGATCCATCTGGCACTTCTAACACATCCACTGGCTTTGGAGGGGGTTTAGGGGTTGGTCGAGGTGGGGGTGGAGGTAACACAGGTTCTTTTGATTCTTCGCGTGTCATTGGTTTAGATGTTTCCGGTCGTCGGCGGCGCTCCCACTCAACATCAAACCGCTTTAGAATTGCTTCTGTATCTTGCCGCTTGTGCCAAAGCTGTAACGTAAAGTGCCAGTTTTCTGCACCCTGTTTTATGGGGCGGTTGTCTTCTAGAATCTCCAAGAAATCTTCAAGTCGTCTGAGTGCTTCTTTGATTTGCTCTTTAGTTAACTTACCGTTGCTTTTGGCAGTTAATTCTTCAAGAAATCTCACCTTGGTTCTGACAACTAGCTGATTTTCTGTCTTCCAGTTGACTTGAATCTGTAGACGTTCACAGTTGTCTAATTCGTGATTGGCATAAGCTAGCAGTGCCTCTAAAAGACGTTTTGTCTGCTCTTTCGCTTTAGGACCGTAGTACCGTCTCGGCATCGATGCTGTGCAAGCCTGCTATAAAAGTTCGGGGATTCCCCTAAGTTTAGCAAGTTCTCTCAATGGCTTATTCCTGATTGTAGAAGACTTCCAGCCTCTAGAACCTGCTGTTAGCTTGAGGAATTTTCCCGATTTATTGTGAGTGGAGTACTTAGAGAAAGATTTGGTTTATGAAGGTTAGAGAGGAAGTTTTGTTGGTTGAAGTGCGATCGCACGTTTGGGATAGTGGGTGGAATGCGATCGCCCTAATCAGAACACCATCAGATTTTAAAGCTATACGAGAAAACCCTTGTGACGTACTCCCCTTCTAACCCTTTGGGTATAGAAGAGGCTTCTCAAGATTTAACCTTAACGGCTGCGCCACGCAGCCACTACAGCGTCCGATCAACAAGTAATCATCCGCCTTACTTAAGTTAAGATGCTTCCGCAAGATATTCAGACTTCCATTGGCATCAGCATTAATCAATTGCCCTGTTTTAGTGCGGTACAATCCACGAGAAATGCGTTTGCCGCTAAAGGAGTAAGTCTGCCGATTGTCGGAATTGTAAGAAGGAATATCATCACCATCGGGCGCACTAGCTTTGGATGTGTAAGATTCTTCCTGCTCCGCATAATTAATCCCTACCCGTTCGCAGAGGCTTTGCAGCTTGCAACGCAATATGTAGTAGGGGATTTGGACAAAGTTTTGATTGTTGCGAGTACCCATGTTGGCATCTTGTTTGATACCAGGGTTGTATCCCACAACGACTTTTCCCACTCCTTCACTCAAGCAGAAATCAACAATCCGTCGAACAGCTTTGTTGAGATAATCCTTGATTTGATGATTTCGCTTATCAAGCAGATTGGCTTGCTGCAATGTCAGCTTTTCAATTCCTTGAATGTCTTTTATCGACTGAAGCCTAGCATTCCTTTTGTTGTACCACTGATTTCTAGCTTTCAGGGGTTTGCCATCTATAACAAACGCTTTACCCGTTGTTGTGACACAAGTTGCCAGATTGCCAACGCCCAAGTCAATGCCAATGACTTCAGTTCCTACTACTTGAGTTTCATCCTCCTGTTCATAAACATATGCAACATCAAAAAACTTTGCTCCATATTTGGGCAAAATCCGGATTTCCTTAACTTGCTTATCCCTAACTCGTTCGGGAATTGGAAACGAGACAGTGCCAATATGACGCTTAAACGCCCGTGCCATTGGAACGGAGTAAACCCATCCCTTATCAGACAACTTCGCCCAATCTCTATGCCGAATTGGAATAATCAAGGGGAAAAAACCGTCTTTGGGCAGGTATCCTGGCAACCTAACACGAGCATTGTATTGACCGCTATTTTTAAGTTCCTTCATCTTAAAGAAACCGTTCATAGCGCGGTCTACAATTTTCAGGGTTTGTTGTCCTATATCCGTTGCCAGCAATTGATAATTTTCATTGGTCTTACACAAATGATAAGAACCTTCATAACGCAAATATTTACGTTCCTGAAAAAAGTATTGGCGGACAGTATACAGCCCAACATTGAACAAGTTTTTCGACAAGTGACAAGCAGCTCGGAGAATGTCCGATTCAGTTTGTGTCGGTTTCAATCGATTAGTCAGTGTCAGGAGCATAATAATTCCCGCCAGAATAAGGATATTTTAGCGGGACTCAAGTTTTTGGTCAACGGTGAGCGAAGTCGAACCGTTGGCCCTGAGCGAAGCCGAAGGGTTAATCCTTTGCATCCTGAGTGCAATTCCCCATACCACCAAACCCTAGCGGGTTATGATGGCAGTACCCTTGCGGAGGTCTAGATGGAAGCGCTGCACCAGCCGGGAGACATCATTGCAGAACGATACCGCATCATAGACATCCTAGGACAGGGTGGAGTCGGCATCACTTACAAAGCACAAGACCTGAAAAGCAGCCAGCGAGTGGCACTTAAAGCTCTATCCCTGCGACAGATGGGTGACTGGAAAGTTCTGGATCTATTTGAGCGGGAAGCCAAGATTCTGGCACAACTGGAGCATCCTGCAATCCCCCGTTACCTAGACTATTTTCAAGTAGATACCCCTGAAGACCGGGAATTTTTTATCGCTCAAGAACTTGCTGATGGGAAGTCATTGGCAGATTTAGTCGAGATTGGTTGGCGCACGAATGAGAGTGGGGTGCGACGGATTGCCACTCAAATTTTGGAAATCCTGGTTTACCTGCATAGCTTGAAACCCCCTGTAATTCACCGAGATATCAAGCCACACAACCTAATCTGGGGTCAAAATGCCAAGATTTTCCTGGTGGATTTTGGGGCAGTGCAGGACACCTATCGCAGTACGTTTGCAAAGGGCAGTACGATAATCGGCACCTACGGTTATATGGCTCCAGAACAGTTTCTCGGTCAAGCCGTTCCAGCAACCGACTTATATGGCTTGGGTGCTACAGTGCTGTTTCTGCTGACGCACCGTTCCCCTTCGGATTTGCCACAGGAAAGGCTCAAGATTAGTTTCCGCTCTCGCATCCAGGTTTCTGAGGGGTTTGCTAACTGGTTGGAGAAGATGCTAGAGCCAGATGTGAAAGACCGCTTCTCATCAGCCAAAGAAGCATTGGAAGCGTTGCGTGGTCAGAGGGTTGTTGCCAAATCAAAATCACTTGCGCCTGTATCGTGGAAAGCTTTGTTGACGTACTCCCCTCTTTAAAAAAAGGGGATTCTTAAAAAGTTGTTACGAAG
>DALYIW010000486.1:0-2246 GCA_031970155.1 Coleofasciculaceae cyanobacterium CTOTU46601
AATTTATCTACGAAAGGGCGCTGGGATCTCCCTGAAAAATGAAGGCTCCCCAGTAGAGGGGGTTTGGATATTTTTTCTTCATTTCTAACTGAGCTTCACGCAATGCATCTGCACAAGGCTGACCCTTGAGTAGGCGAGTGTAAAAGTCAACCATCAATTCCTGGGTTTGCTTATCCGGCACCTGCCACAGACTCATTATCAGCCTCTTGGCACCAGCTAGTATGAAAGCTCGCCGCAGTCCGAAGACTCCTTCACCCGTGCGTATTTCACCCAAACCTGTTTCACAGGCTGAAAGTACGACTAACTCAGTGTCTAAAAGATCCAAACCGGAAACATCTTCAGCGGTGAGAATACCATCCTCTGCTTCTGGTGGCAGTGACCCATTTTTGAGCCAAGTGTTAGCACCAGCAAGTGCTAAACCCGAACGCAGCAGAGGATTTTCCAATCCATGTGCAGATAACCTGCCCGTCATGCCAAAATGTTCTAGGTTTTCTACCTTCGGATCGCGTTTTTGATTTTCCAAGAAGAAGCCGTGAGTTGCAAGATGCAGAATGCGTGGCGAACGACAGGCTTTGAGGCTAGTTTCCAGAGCCTTTCCAGCCAGTAAAGGCTTCTTCACTCCGAGCTGCTCGGCAATTTTCTCTCCTTCAACCCGTGTACCGGGTAAAGGTTGGAAATAAACTCTACTGGGATTCAAATCTCGTGAGCGTCGCCCAGAAGATTTTATTCTGTTTACGAACGTGGTCGATTCTTTAGCGCTGAGGTCGAAGTCAGGGTCAGCAAGCACTAAAGGTTCAGTAGATTGACCACTGGTTACAGCATAAAAGCGGAGTACGTCCCGACCCGTGCTGAGGTAACTGATGTGGTACTCATCAATCAGCCAGCGGTTTTCATCTATAGGCAGTACTTCAAAGGGTAGCCGACTTAAGTCGCCATCGGGAGCCAAGAATAAGCGTTTGCGATCGGTGATCTTTTTCAACAAAGGGTCGAAAATAGCTTGTCGCAGCGTAATTCCTTTATTAACAGTTCCTGCAATGAACTCAGTTGGGACAGTCTCAAACTCTCGATGGCTGCCTTCACCCGTAATGGATGCTCTGAAGGAGGCAATCATGCGGTCAATGAGGGTAGCTTCTCCCAAGTCCAGTATTTGGACATTCTCTGGCTTGTTCGCTAACAGGATAAACGCGAAATAGTGAGTCGGTTTCCATTTCGATTCCACCTGAGCTGTCACTCCCTCAAAATCGTAAAGACGAGAGCGCACAAACTCAACCAGTACTGCTTGTTCTGGAAGTTTCTCAACTAGATTACGCCAATCAGTCTCTTGAAGTTTCTGCTGTAGCTTCATCTCGGGAATTTGGCGAGCTAATTGAACTTCAAGTTGTTCTTTTTGTGTATTCCACTCTGCCAGAAAATGTTGCAATCTGTTGGTACAACACCGCTAGTCAGAATGTATTCTTCTGGAACCCCCAGCTTATTTCGCAAAAACTCTTCAACCAAGGTAATATCCCTAACGCATCCAGCAAGACTTGGATAATAGCTGCCATCAGGTAACCTGTTGGGTAGATAGTAGTCAATGCCTATCAGCAGTGCGTATAGGTTAGGAGCTACATCCTCGTGAAAAACCATACTGCTTTCCTCATAGTAACTTCTACTTATTGTTTTAATTGATAAACCTTCTGGGGGTATCGGCTGGCGCGGACTTTCTGAAACAGCAGAACATTTTTAGACAATGAAGCATTAGCTCGAGTTAGACTGACAATTACTTTCAGTATTATGGAAGCGATCGCAGACAATGCTCAAAAGGCTAATGAAAAAAAGGGACACCAACTCTTAGCAGAATACGTTAATCGAGTCCTCACTCTATTTGAATCTGCCAAAGATATGGGCTACCCCGTGGATTTAACCGCTGATTTTGGCATTGCTGCTGCATTTGTAGTGCTAGTTTACTGTTGCTTATGGCGAATTATCCAACGGTTGAAACAATCTGGTGATTTGGAGCCAGTTGAGTTTACAACTTTGATGCTACCGCTACAAGAAGTTGGTGAACAAAATGATGAAGGAAATGGCGATTCCTATGTTTATGCAGCAGCCCAAGCTCTTGAAGCTATCCTAAGTGAAAATACTCCCATCCGAATGCAGGGGGTTGTTCTGCAAAATCTGGCTAAACAAACTGAGGCTACAAAATACATAAAACAAAATATCTTCAACGCTTTGTTGAGTGCATTTCCGATTGCCATTAGTACAGC
>DALYIW010000486.1:2354-3897 GCA_031970155.1 Coleofasciculaceae cyanobacterium CTOTU46601
AATCTCTGCTAGTTTTTGACGCAATACCTCCTGAAACTCCACCAACTGCTCAGGGTCAGCCGCCTGCAACGACTCTATAGAAAGTTTTTGGAGACGACTCGTTTCCACACACACGGGTTTTGTTTTTGCAGTGGATGTTGAATTAGGTAGAGCTTCTTCAGCAATAACTTCCCCCACCAATTTCCGAGTTTGAGAAGCCGATAGTTTTTCCGAAATTACCTGCTGCGTCGTCTTTACCCGAATCTCTTTTGCTTTCTCCTCTGAGACTCCCAAATTTTTCACCGATAATTTAGAGAGCGCGATCGCATGAACCCCTTTAAGTCCTTGTTCTCGAATCGCACTCTTAAGGTCATCAGCCAAGGACAGCATCGGAAAAATATTGGCATCAACAGAAGCCGGATTGAGCTGCAAATCCAAAAGTACTCCAAATACAGCTCGTTCTTTCTCATCTAATGCCAAAGCTGATAGTCCTTGCTGTTGTTCCTCAACAGTTGCAGTAATCAGTTCAACAACAGCATTCATTCGTTTCTGTGCGCCCAACCGTCGTACAGCAGTAGACAGAATGCGAGGAATATCAGCAGCTGGCAAACTCGTATTAGTTTCTATTTCCCGCACAATTGCTTCTGCTTTATCGAGGGGATTGAGGTCTTCTCGATGGAGGGAAGTCAACAAAGCCTTACGATGCAAAGCATCAGGTTCAGGAATAACCACAGCAGTAAGCGTCTGCCAACCCAAGGCTCTTGCACTGCGCCAACGCCGTTCCCCATCAAACAGCACTAAGTTCTCTCGCTGCATCAAAATAATCGGTTGGAGTTGTCCATCTTTCTCTAAAGAACGGGACATTGATTCAATGCTTTCTGCTAAAAACGTTTGCCTGGGTTGCTCTAGGTTTGGTTGAATTTGGTCAAGGGGAATTGACAAGATGCCAGACTGAGATTGGAGTTGGTTCCGCAGCTGGGCAAGTTGTGCTTCCAACTCGGTTTCGCCTGAGTTCCGCAGTTGTTCAATTTCTGCTTTGAGTCTCTGAATTTCTTCTTCAGCAGCAGATAGTTGCTGGGATTGTTTGGCAGAGGAAAAATAATCTGTGATGTCAGGAGCTTTACGGGCAGCCATATCGATTAGTTCAGTGACCTTAAATCTGTTTAACTGCTAACAACAAAGCCAGGAACTAGCAACGCATTTAGGGGCTAGAAACTGTAACTTGTTTTCTTTCCACCAAGGTGTGATGACTCAACAATCTTCGCTTGAGCGAAAATTGCACGCGGAAGACGCTTTTTCCAGAGCTAACAAGCTAGGGCTAGTTCTTTCTAGGTTTTTCGGAGCGGTGTTATGACTCAGATAACGGCTCTTATTGGCATAGAGGTCTGGTAAGTATGGCTTTTATGGCTTATGCCTGAAGCCTCGTTACTGAGCGTGTTCTTTTGCTGATTTCTTCTGTTGTATTCCTTTGTTTGACTTCGATGCTTCTGTTTTGCCTAAGATGGATGCTAAATAAACAGCCAGTTCCTTGAAGTCCTTACATGCGGAATGAATTGGGCGGTAA
>DALYIW010000487.1:0-3856 GCA_031970155.1 Coleofasciculaceae cyanobacterium CTOTU46601
AACAAACAACAAACAACAAACAACAAACAACAAACAACAAACAACAAACAACTAAGTTCTATAAGGCAATATTGCCAGCATCAACTAGCAATGTATCCCCAGTCATCAACATGGATAAGTCGCTGGCGCAGAATAGAGCAACTCGCGCTACATCGTCAGGAACACCCACTCGACCTAAAGGCAGCATTTTACCAATTTGCTCCTCTGGGTTTCCACCAACAACTTGACTCAGCTGGTTTTTCACGGCGGCGGTGCCATCGGTGATGATGTAAGTCGGTGCTAGCGCCAGCACCCGGATACCATATTGACCCAATTCCACGGCTAGACTTTTCGTTAAACCTCGCACTCCATGCTTGGCAGAAATATAGTGAGATAGCATCGGTCCACCCGACCGAAACCCTTGAGTTGATGAGAGATTGATAATTACCCCACCGTTGCCAGCGTCGCGCATCCGTTGCCCTGCCTCTCGCGACCCGTAGAAGGCACTTGACAAATTTGCGTTAATCGTCTCTGACCATTGCTCATCGGTTACCTGCCAAAGCGGCTGAAATTTAGAAACGCCTGCGTTGTTTATCCAGATATCGAGGCGTCCAAACTCTGAGATGGCTTGGTCAGCTAATGCGCCGAGTGCTTTTGAGTCTGTGGCATCAGCAGAAACTGCGATCGCATTGCCGCCAAGTTTCTGAATCTCCTCGGCGGCCGCTTTTGCTCCCTCTAGATTTCGGGCAGCGACAAACACGGTGGCACCGGCTTGGGAAAGTCGTTTGCAGATGGCGAAACCGAGACCACGAGACCCACCTGTTACAACAGCAACACGACCTTGTAATGAGATGAGTTCTTGAAGGCTTTTGCTTGATACGTCTGCGATCGCCATAAGTTTCCTTTTTGTACTGAGTCTGAAATGTCCTGAAACTGAACATTCACAGGACTTACGCAAATTTCTGATTACGAACCGCCATTTGTAGGGGTGAACGGCCGTTCACCCCTACTTGGTGTCCATGGGTAAGTCCTGATTCAAACTGAGTGTACCGATCGCACTTTGATGTGTATTTCTAGTTCTTGCGGCAACTCCTTTTCAAAATCTTGCTTAAGATTTACAGCGAATCGCGGTATGCCTTTGGTGTTGTTTTCGTATGCTTGCCAAACAGGGTGGTAAAGTGGCTTTGACTGGCAAAACCGACACGATAGGCGATTTCTGCGATCGCTAAATCTGTTTTCGCTAGTAAGATTTTCGCTTTCTCAATCCGGCATTTGATTAGATATTGATGGGGAGGCAGTCCTATCGCCTGTTTGAATGACCGTGTAAAGTGATAGGGACTCATCCCAACCGCCACGGCAATCTCAGAGAGGGTCAAATCTTTCTCAAGGTTTTCGTGAATATATTCAACTGCATACCGCAGCTTATCCTGGGGAAGACTGCCTGGATCAGTTAGAACGTTTTGCCCAGATGCACAATAGTGTCTAACAAGATGAACTGAGAGTGCATTAAACAGCGACTCGGCATAAACACGACTACCTATGCCCTCAGATTCAAGTTCTGATTTAAGCGCTAATCCAATTTGTTCAATCAGTGGGTCTCGTGTTTTATACTGCTCAACGATTTCGATATTCTCTGTATCAGTTAAATCGGTAGCGGCACGAGCAACAATTGCGGGTTCAAGATGAAGGAGGAGGTATTCGCCTGCTTTTTGCCAGTGTGTCCTTTGATAGCCATTGATGATGATATCGCCATAACGTAAGCGATCGCTCACCAACCGCCCCTTGACTCGTCGCTCATATTTGGCGTTTTGCCCCAGGTAAATACTGATATTGTGCCGTGTTAAGCACTGTTCAGGAGTCTCTTGAGCCGGTTGATAGTGATGTTCCAGGACAATACCATTCCACCCAGCATTTTGACTAGAGAGAAGGGGTTCATGAAGTAGGAAGCTGGTTGGAAAACTGTTTTTAGGGGTTAAATCAGCAGGTGAGGTTTTCTCTTCTGGCATTGTTTACAACTACTAGCGTGGGATCCGAAGGAATCCCGTTAGGGCGATCGCTCATTCGCCACAAATTTTAAAATGCGATCGAGTGCAAACACACCTCACAACACAATCTATTAATGAGCGCCAGCTAAGCTAATGCCGACTCTATTTCTGGTGGCTATGCTGCGATATCACTTGGCTAGCTGCCATAGCATCTATCACAAAACTTCGCATCAAAGCCAAAGCCGATGGTGCGACTACATGCTCCATATCAAACTCTTGATACTTTACTACTACACCCAAAGCTTGGAGCTTATCTCTAGCACTTTGAGCCTCATCCAAAGGCACCATCCGGTCTTGTTTACCATGCACAATTAAGACAGGTGGAAAAGATTTCTGGTCAGTGAGCTTTGGCGTTAAATGTAGAAAGCCACTAATACATACCAAGCCTGCCAACGGCAAAGTTAGCCCCACATCTAGCGTCATTGCTCCGCCTTGAGAAAATCCACTTAAAATTGTTCGCGATAGGGGAACGCCAGTGCTATTTTCTAAGGAATGCAGCCAGTCTGTTAACTGCTGCCGACTTACCGCCAAGCCTTCATAATCCTGACGCCGCAGGTTGTACCACATCCTAGCCCCAGCCCCAGCCGAATGAAGGTAAGGGGCATCGGGAAACAGTAACTGATATTCGGGCAGATTTAGCATCGGCACGAAATGTGCCAACTGCTGAGAGTTGCCACCAAATCCATGTAAGCAGACAATCAATCCGGCTGGCGCTTGATTGTTTGTTGGGGTAGTTGAGATAAATTTTAAAGACAAGGACTTATCTCCCAAACCAGAATTTGTTGAAGTTGTGGCAGCCGAGTCACCTCTTTTGCCAACTTGCAACAGCAGCATCGCCCTTAAGAGTGGTACCGTCAAGGTCAAGTAACAGAAGTTGACGCCGAATCAAGTGTTTGAGTTGCAATTAGCACGACTCTCAAATCTAACGGCACTGCCTTGAGCATCATTGTGTCGGCGATCGCATTACAGACAGCATCACTCCTATTGCGTATTTTTTGAGGGTTTTGGTTGTTTGTTTTTTGTTGTTTGTTGTTTGTTGTTTGTTAAAAAAATTACAACCAACAACACATAACACTTGCAGCCTACGTCAAGGGCTGGCGTGGAATGAGTTAATAAGTCGCCAATGCTGTGAGAATGTTTGCATAATAGCGATTAAGCTTGCATCTCGCCTTTTTCCTTTAACTCAAAGAATACCCCTGTGATACCCATTAATCTCGACTTTTTAATTGGCACAATTACCGATATCGTTAGTCCTGGTGCTTTTATAAAAGACAAGCTTGAGCGCAACGAGACAGTAATCAAATTATTAAAGAAATTTAACCTCGACCCTGAGCATCCGCCAGCGGATTTTAGTGGAATTTATGCCTACACCCTAGTAGAGTATGGCGTTGGCAAACCCAAGCTAATTTTAGAAGTTTTCCGGCAAAATGGGATTCAACAGGTTTTCCGCAAGGCATTAGATCAAAATAATCCTTCAATTCTTCTCAATCAGGGCGAAGCTTTTCTTAATGAGTATGCTCATGCGGATGAAATACGAGAACTGGGAATTGACCCCAAAAGAGAGTTTGCGGCGTTTGCGGCTGTGTTTATTGAGGTGGCAAAGCGATCGCGTACACCCGCCGAAGTTCTCACCAACCAGAGAATCGACTCCGTACACAACAACATCAGAACCATCCAGGAACGGCTAGATAGACTACCTACAATAGAGGGAATTCGAGCAGAAATTGCTCGCTTGGCAGCACAAAATTATCCAGCACTACCAGCAGGAGAACAGGGAACAACCAGCAAACCAGCAGAAAATCTTACACCTCACTCCCCTTCTCCCACTCCCC
>DALYIW010000488.1:0-3855 GCA_031970155.1 Coleofasciculaceae cyanobacterium CTOTU46601
TTCTTGTGAGACATTACAGGCAACGACCGTGCCAAACTTTTTAGCCGTTGTTTACTACCATCGATAGTTTGAATCACTCTGTCCTGGCAAACTCTCAGCAAGCCATGCCAATTTTTTGCCCGCGAGCGTCTTACTAAAGTAAATATATCCGAGCCTCTGTCTCCTACACTTACCCACATGGGCGCGATGGTCGTATCGGGAGCTTCCCCAATCGTTTCAACTATTTCTGCCCAGACATCGAATTCCGTGCGTCTGACAGACCTTTGGGTACGAGTTTCCTGACCTCGTTTGACCTCACTGCGAGCCCACACCTGTTGAGCGGCCAATCCTAAAATTTCTGGATTACCTGCTGTTGGCACGCTCGCTAAACAACTATGTACCATTAATCCTCTACCACCTCCATCCCCGATATGACCGAGATTTTCTGTCTTGACATGGGTGGTGTAGTCGAGTTGAGTCAAATCCTGTACAAATAGGACAACTGAACTATCTTGCAGTTTGGCCTCGATCTGGGTCGCTTCCCAGTGAGGCTGACTCAATGCTGCGTGGGTGACATCTGCTTGTGCCAGCAGTCGGTATGCAGCTTTGAGCGGACCCCATGAACCCATTTGTTCCGGTAGGCTGCCGGACGGCTGACTCGCCATGTCTGCCCCCATTTGAATCGCTCTGACATTGCGCCTGGTATCTCCCAGTTGCGCTTGTCCCCACTGTGCTATCGCCCACTGTAGTGGATCATTTAATTGATTGATGTTCATGCTCCTACTGTATGCGATCGCTCTCCTGTGAGATGTGGGTAACGACAAGGTCTTCTAGACTGAGGGCAAATAAAGTACTCTCGTCACGCGAGAATTGACATCAGATGAATGAATTCCTAGATGCCCGACAGTATGCTCCTGCTACGCAACGCAATCGAGAACCGATTCTGGATGTGCTTTTACAAGTACTGCCACCTACAGGTACAGTGTTAGAAATCTCCAGTGGCACAGGAGAACACGCCGTTTTTTTTGCTCCTCGACTCCATCCCCGGAAGTGGATTCCATCTGACCCAAACCCAGTAGCACAAGCTAGTATTGCTGCATGGCGGGAACGTTGCCCTACTGAGAATCTATATCCCCCGATCGCACTGGATGCTTGCGATCCCGTCTGGACTGTAGAGCAGGATGAATTGCCAGAATCGTTGCAGGATATAGACTTGAAGCGCGATCCGATTGTAGCGATCGCTAATATTAACATGATCCACATTGCTCCTTGGTCAGCTTGTCTAGGATTAATGGCAGGGGCCCGGCGGATTCTTCCTCCGGGTGGCATTCTGTATCTATACGGCCCATTCAAACAGGGTGGGAAGCATACAGCACCCAGCAATGCTGATTTTGATGAAAGCCTACGGGCGCAAAACCCAGAGTGGGGCGTGCGCGATTTAGATGAAGTGGTGGCAGTTGCACGGGAGCAACGTCTCTCGCTAGTCAAAACCTATACCATGCCAGCGAATAATCTTTCCGTTGTTTTTCAGGTACAAATTTCCTAAGTTTCTTTATTCTTTACTCCTGATTGGTAGTTTTTCTTTTCGGAATTACATATCTGATTCCGCCTTTAGTACCAACAGCATCACTTTGATAACGAGGGATAATATGAATACTAGCATGGCTCATTTTTTGACCACCCTCTCTATTAATATTCATTCCCACATTAAACCCATCAGGTTGAAACTCTTTGCTTAAAATCTCTTGGACTTTGTTAGCCATAAACCAACAAGCCGATTGCTCCTTAAATGGCAGTTCAAAATAATTAGCAATATGACGCTTGGGTACGATTAAAACATGACCTTTACTCACTGGATAGCCATCCAGCATGGCATAAGCTGTTGCTGATTCGGTGAGTAAAGTTAAATTTTTACGGGGGTTGCAGAATATGCAACTATTATCTGAGTTTCTTTGATAGTTATAATGAATATACTCGTAAATTTCACAAGATTCATCGAAGTGAATTGACTTAAATGGAAGTTTAACAATGCACTGATAGGTTGGTTTTTTGTGAACATAATGTTCTCGAAAACCTTCTTTTTTTAAATCTCTTCTCACGGCATAATAGGCTTTTCCTCCTGGTTTCAATAGATGGGAAACTTCCATAAGTATATTAGCTTGTTCTTCAGGAAACAAAACGTTTAAAACATAAAAACAAATGATTGTGTCAAACTTATTATTAGGAAATTGAGGGAAATAGTAAGGGTCATATCCCGTAACATCAAATCCTTTTTGCTGGAGTAATTTAACATCATTTCCCAAACCACAACCAAAGTCTAGTATTTTACCTTGAAGCTGATTGTTAGCTAATAAAAACTTGGCGGGAAATGACAGGTGAGTTCTTTCTATTGCTGTGAGGTGGCTGAATTTATTGTTTTGCGTTTTCATGAAAACATATAGCGTTTCTAGATTAAGGACTTCCAGAAAAATAACTATCCATGCGTTATCGTAAGAGCAAGATAAATCGTGTCCCTACAACCCTTGTTAGAACAATTTCTTCTCTGGAAGTCCTTTAAGTCGCTATATTAAACTGAATTTTTGCATCTCAGCATCCAAAGAAATACGGAATTTTGGGGCTGTCTTGCTAATGAGGCGTTGCGAAGAGTGCGATCGCTGTTGTCAGCAACCCACTGGCGATTTGTAGAGCCAATAGCTGCTGGAGATGAAGACAACATCTTCATTGTCTCTCAACATTACAAAGATTTTGCAGTTGCTTAATAGCAAAGCTATATTAGATTGACCCAATTAAGCAACGGCAAGCCAATGAAATTACCTCTTTTCCTCGCTTTAGCTACACTTGTTACCACGCCAGCATTGTCGCAAGAAAGTATACCTAATCGCCTCATTGATTACAGCGCATTTAAGAAAATAGTGGTTCGGTCTGCACAAGAAAGAGAATCAAGACGACTAACCGAAGAGCAGTTCATAGCCATGAGCAAGGAGAAAAATGTTGTATTGCTTGACGCACGTAGCGCATCTAGATACGCCCTACGCCACATCAAAGGAGCTAAGAACCTACCCTTTACAGAATTTACAGAAAGCTCACTTTCAGCTGTAATTCCTAGCAAAGATACCAAGATATTAATCTATTGCAATAACAACTTTGAAGGAAGCCCTACTGCCTTTGCATCAAAAATGCCTGCGGCTTCTCTCAACCTTTCAACATACACCTCTTTGAAAGCCTACGGATACAATAATATTTATGAACTGGGACCACTTCTCAACATATCAACGACAAAAATTCCCTTTGAAGGAACGGAAGTAAAATAAAGTCTAATTACAAGTTATGGCGTTACATCGTAGTTACAGTGCGATCGCCATTATTCCATTACTTCATCTGTTGCAGGTTCACCAGGATAAAAGCCATCCCTAAAAATTTCTTCCAACGTATAAGGACAATTCTCCGGGAAGGTTTTTAGCGGTAGATTGGTTTCTCCCACAGCCAAATCTCTACCACTCTCATATACCTTTTCCAGTGCTTCCTCAAGATAGGGCTTGAGACTAGGATTTTCTTCCAGCAATTCTTGAGTATCGCGACGCTGAACGCGAATTGTCATCAACCAGCTACGGCTGCGTCGTTCGGCTTGATATTCCCATTTCAACAGATGTCCAATTAAAACCTTTAAGCGATTTCTTAATTCGGCGCGTTGTTGTTTTCCCAATGACTCAATCTCCTCGATTAAATTAGGCAGATCGAGTTGACTCCATTGCTGATATTTGAGCAGTTTTGCTTGTTTCTGCGTCCAGGCATAGAAGTCAGTCTCATAAAGACTTTGTATTAAGATTTCCGGTGTTTCTCCGGTTGGTGGTGTTTGCATAGTCAGGTCAAAATCTG
>DALYIW010000489.1:0-3784 GCA_031970155.1 Coleofasciculaceae cyanobacterium CTOTU46601
TTGTTGTTTGTTGTTTGTTGTTTGGCTTGCCCTGAGCTTGGTCGTTGGGTTGTTTATTGGCTTCGACGTGACCCTTCGGCAAGCTTAACTGCCGCGCGGTAACTGAGCTTGTCGAAGATCAGCCGAACGTTTGTTGTTAGTTAGTGGTTCAAAAATACAAACAACAAACAACAAACAACAAACAACCAACAACCAACAACCAACAACACTCACATGCCACATCAAGAAGTTGCCTTAGATGAGTTAAGCTTAGTCTTTCCACACCCGTAACATTTGGTTACCGCCCTTTTGAAACTCGTAGGGTACTTGCTTAATCTCTAAGTTGTACCCCTGCGCTGTCAAATCTTCCATCACTGACGGTAGCAGAGGCGATACGTCTGTGGAATAATTATTCAACAAGGGAAAAACTCGTACCTCACTGGCAACACGGCACATTTCCTGAATTGAGGTGAGGTGAAAGTCTTGTGAAAGTAAATCAGAATAAGTAAATAGAAAATGTGAGCAAAGAGCTAAATCAAATTGCTTGGTATCAAAACTCAGCATCGGCAACTCACCGAGAATATAGCGTCCTTGCTGAATTCCTAGCGGCAAATCTTCTAGAAATTGCTGCATCGCTGCCATCCGGATTTCCCCTAAATGTTCCGGTGACTGGATATCCTGCCAGACGAAGTATTCACGAGTTACTTTAACGCCTTCTATTATTGTGTGGTAAGTGTCTTGGATACGCTGGGCAAGTTCATCGACAGAAAACTTATAGATGGGGTCACAAGAAATAACGTTGTATCCTTGGCGAGTCATCTCAGTATTGAAGCTGGCAGGGCCTCCTGCACAATCGAGAATCTTTAATCTGAGGTCATCAGCTGCTAGGTTAAACATCCTGATGTATTCTTCTAGAGGACGCCCCCAGGGAACGACGCTTTCAAGTTTGTATTCCATTGGTTTTTTACTTGGCGAACAGAACAATTGTGTGATGGATGAAAAAGCGATCGCACTCCCCAGGCTAGCCTAAATCTCCTGGCATCTCAGAAGGCGATCGCTAAAATCTCAACACTTTTGCCAACGCAATGACAAGCTTACTTCAACGGTAGAACTACAGAAGTTATTCAAACACAGGAGCACCTTCGAGAAGATCTGCCGGAGCATTAGTAAACTGCTTAAAGTTCTCGACAAACCGTTTAGCTAAAGCCTTAGCTTGTTGCTCATAAGCTGCGCGATCGCTCCAAGTCTTCTGAGGGTCTAAAATTTCACTATCCACCCCAGGAACCGCTTCTGGTACCAAAACTTTGAAGATTGGATGCTGATGGAATTTTAGATGATTTAACTTGCCGTTGAGAGCAGCTTCTACCATCGCCCGAGTCTGAGGCAGCTTGATGCGTGTCCCGACGCCATAAGAACCACCTGTCCAACCCGTATTGATTAAGTAAACATCAGTATGGTGCTTGATCAGCCGCTCATACAACATCTCACCATAGATAGCCGCAGACAAGGGTAGGAACGGCTGACCAAAACAGGATGAAAATGTAACTTGTGGCTCAGTAATTCCCCGTTCTGTACCTGCTACCTTGCTGGTGTAGCCTGACATGAAGTGGTAGATTGCCTGCTTATGAGTCAGTTTAGCAATGGGTGGCAATACCCCAAAGGCATCGGCTGTTAGGAAGATAACTGTTTTGGGATGACTGCCAATGCTGGGAATCACACAATTAGGGATATGTTCCAAAGGATAGGCAACTCTTGTATTCTCCGTTAAAGTGCGATCGTCATAATCTGGCACACGAGTGTTTTCATCCAAAACCACATTTTCCAGCAATGCCCCAAAGCGAATCGCATCCCAAATCTGAGGCTCATTTTCTTTAGATAGCCTAATCGTCTTAGCGTAACATCCCCCCTCAAAGTTGAAGATGCCATGATCTGACCATCCATGTTCATCATCCCCAATCAAATGCAAAGTGGGGTCAGCAGAAAGAGTTGTCTTACCTGTGCCAGAGAGTCCAAAAAAGAGGGCAGTGTTGCCATCATCATCCGTGTTAGCAGAGCAATGCATCGGTAAAACATTCCGTTTCGTCATCAGGTAATTCATGAACGAGAACACGGATTTTTTGATTTCACCGGCATAGAAAGTACCGCCAATCAAAACAAGTCGTTTTTCAAAGCTAAGTACAATAAACGCTTCACTATTAATGCCATCAATCTCTGGGTCACCCTGTAAACCTGGGACCGCAATCACTGTGAAGTCAGGAAGATGATTTTGGAGTTCTTCTACAGTGGGTCTAAGGAACATTTGATGGGCAAATAAATTGTGAGAGGCTAGCTCATTAATAACTCTGACACCCAGGCGGTAAATTGGATCAGCCCCCACATAACCATCAAAAATATACAGGTTTTTGCCCTGGACATAAGCAAGCATTCGCTTGTAGAGCAGGTCAAATTTCTCGACTGAAATAGGAACGTTAACTTTATTCCAATCTATTTCGTCATGAATCTCTGGTTCATCAACAATGAATTTATCGTTAGGTGAACGACCCGTGTATTTGCCAGTACTGACACAAAGCGCACCGTTACTAGCGAGGACTCCTTCTTGATGTACGAGAGCATGTTCTACAAGTTGAGGAACTGATAGATTCCAATACACCTGACCTAAGTTTTTCAAACCAAGAGACTCTAAATCATAAATCTTTTCATCCATTTGAGGTTTTTTTGGAGAAAAGTTTTGATATTCATTAAACTTTTTCAGACCTAAAGACTCTCGATTGTCAGTTTTAGTATTCATCCGATCGCTCCTACTAGCAAGAATTTGAACTACTAATTTAGAATTCCCCTGGCTTATTCTTTATTATTTCTTAAGATTTAACTGAATGAGTTAATACGCAATAATTATTTGCCTCCATTAATAGTTATTTGTTTTCTTTTACTAAAGTTTAGCAGAGTTCCAATTATTTGTTAAAATTTATTAATTAAAAAATCGAATTAATAAGACAATTAACAATTTACGACGCTTGAAGTTCAAGTCATCGTACATTTAAGTCAAACAAAAAATGTCATCAACAATTTGGTTATTAGTTGTTTGTTACTTGTATTCTTTAACAAACAACAAACAACCAACAACAAACTTAATTTCTGCGGATTTTTTCCTCAGCAGACATCTCTATGGGATTTGTGGTATCTGTCGAGGAACTTTCCTGTGCTTTTGGAGGTTTAGGTTGAAGCATCTGGGTATCTACCTGCTCTGCTTCCATGGCTCTTGTCGGTTGTAAAGAAATTATTGATGCGAGAAAAGCTGGCACTTCAACTAAAGTTGTTAGAAGCAATAAGGTCATCAGCGAATCAACGGCATTAGCAGATTTACCTTCAGAACTGCTCTGGGGTTTTCTTTCTTCTTCTACTAGGTTGATTTGAGGCGTTTTGAACAGTACCTGCCCTAACGTTTTTGTCAGTATTACTATTGGGAAACCAATTACTGCTACGGGCACAATCAGCAGCCAAACCATTAATCCAGAAATTAACCAAAACAAACTTGAATATACAGTTTCTGAAAGCTTCTGCATTGCCCTAGCTGTCTCCTAAACTGGTTGCCACTCAGCTCAATCTTAAAAAATCGTTAGTTTTGCTGGGATTGCCTTCTTGACTCAGGCTGTAATCTGGTAGGATTGTCACTGCACTCCACCTAATTCTCTAATTGTAGTGGCATAGCCTGCCTCTGCTTTGTTAGCTTAGGAAACTTAAACCTGAGGCAGGGTGGCGTAGGTTAATCTCACTAGGAAGCCTCAATTATTGGGTAGGTTGGCGC
>DALYIW010000490.1:0-3754 GCA_031970155.1 Coleofasciculaceae cyanobacterium CTOTU46601
GGCCGTTCACCCCTACAAATGGCGGTTCAACGGTCAAGAAAGCGTAAGTCCTGAACTCATGAGCATCTAATTAAATAATGGTGCTTTACCCAAAGTTTTTCATCCCTCATCCCTCATCCTCATCCTCATCCTTCAACCCTAACTACAAAGCTTATTAGGAAGAGCTTCGATCATTTCAGTCAGTGCTGGCGATGGATTTTTCACGCTATAGGCTGCCTGTAAGACATCTGACCATAGATTCTGTTGAACAAAGAACTGAGCTCGCTGCATGGCGATTTCTTCAGCTGAAGCCCCTTTGGCTTGGAGTTCCTTTTCTAAATTCTGCAATTGCATCTTAATTTGATCGCGTTCTTTTGCATCCATGACTCGAAATATCACCCTTTGGATGGGTGAAGCATCTGCTGCGGCAGATTGGAAAAGCAGCCAGTCATAGGTTTGACCAGGCTGTAGCGCTTCTCCAGCATACAGAGCGCTACTTTGTCCCTCTTTACTCTGTCCCTCTATCTCCTTCTTACTCCACAACACCTTCGTGCTGCCGGTTGAACGGACTTCCATCCGGCTGATTACACCTCTCCAGACAAATAGGGGGCGATCGCTCCAGACTACTGTGCTGGTGGTAATGGGTTGAGGAGCGATCGCACATAGCTTGTCCCCGCGTGAACCTCCAACTCTACCTGGTGTAGGTGGTCGATTATCCTCATTCCGATTGATACTCCGTGAAGTACCGCCCCCAGATGGCACAGGAGGCGGATTATCCTCATTCCGATTCATTGCCCGTGAAGTACCGCCCCCAGACGGCACAGAAGGTTGATTATCCTCTTTTTTTTCAAATAAATTATTAAAAATGTTTTCCCACGATTTAGATGGATTAGCTTGAGCTCTGGTGATTTGAGTCGATCCACTGGGCAAACCAGAAAACATTATTGCTGTAACTAGAACAGTTGATAGCATCCTGTGGAATTTAAACATGAGATTTCCTTTCAAATCGAGCTAAAACAACATAAATCCAAAATGTTGCCACTGGTAAAGACCAAGGCAATAGCATTGCTGCTGTGATATAAAGCTGTAAGCTAGTCAATCCATAAATAGCTGTGGCACAAGTGGGCAAAAGCAACCATCTTCCTTTTTCAGAGGACAAAAGAAATAGCCCAATCGTTCCTTTCTCTTTTTGCCTTTTTCCTGTTCCCTTCTCTAATGCCAGTGCTGTTGCTTTACCCAACAATGCCGCTACCCCAACTAGCCACAGATCAGGAATCGGGACAACCAACCGCTGAGTGAGGAGATGCTCAATCATGTAGGCGTGGGCTTCTCCGCCTGGGAACACCTGACGCTGATCGGGAGGATTTTGGCGATCGCGCCAGTAACTCACAGCCGCTGGCACCGGAAAATTATCTTCATCCGCCTTGGAAACACCTGCTTCTCCATAACCTCCAGGCGCAATCATCACTACAGGTTGGCGATCGCGGTTGAGTTTCAGGGAATCAGCAGAACTCTCTAGCAACTGCCAAGCCGGAAGACGCTGATACACTTGCTCTGGCGGAATAGAAAAGTCAATGATTGGGTGCAGCCACATTTGACGTAATTGATACGAAAAGTTAGTCAATGGCTGTAAGCGAGCTGTGGAAGAGAATAAATTTTTATAGTCCTTGTTCGTGGTATCAGTAACATAGGCTTTTAGCTGAGAGACCCAATCGACAGAAGAGTCTAACTTTGGCTGGGGTGGCTGACCAGATTGCTGAAAGTTGATTTGATAAAGTAGCGCCAACAAGTAAGCAAAAGGCAAGCTTCGGGAGTCAGCAGTTTTCCACGGCACCAGTGTCATATATCTGAGTTCGTTGCCTAGGACAAGAACATCACCTTGTAAACTCCAATTGGGATGAGCAAGCTTAGGTAGTATCTCAAACCACTCACTAGCATTTTGGCGTATGCAGGCAAAAACAAACGAGGTTCCCTGCTGTTGCACCGATGATCGTATGGACTCAGCAAGTTTTTGGTCGTTTTCCTTTTCTCTTGCAGGGCGATCTAGAAGATAATCGATGCCAACGACTTTGGCATTCATTGCCGAAAGCTTGTCAACCAAGTCCGCAAGATAGCTACGATCCATTGGCCTGGGGTCAGAGATGCCTCTTCTTTTGATGGATTCGTCGTCAATTTGCACCAAAAGTACAGGAGGCTGCTTGGTACTTGGCAGTTGATTTGTCAACTGACGGTAGATTGCCTGGATTAGCACCCGTTGCTCTAGTAAATAGCCTTGCACGGGAATTTGCCAGCTGACGAATGCGAGTGCAGCTAATGCGATCGCTTCTTTTTTTGTCGGCAACCACCGCTTAAGCTTTTGCTTGAGTCCAAACGGTTCGATGCGAAACAGCGGCGCACCTGGATACCGAAACAGGGATGGAATTAGGTAAGAACTAGGGTAAGTTAGATGCTTTTGCAACTTAAGATACTCACAAGCGGCTACCAATGCCTCATAGACATCTTTATATTGGGCTAAGCACTGGAGAAACCGCACCAGAAACTCTTGGGCAACGCGATTGTGAACAGGTTCTCGCATGACGGCTACCTGACTCAACCCCAGGTTAATCAGCGCATTGGCAATACTCAGTCCATTGCAGGAGTTAAATAGGGCAAACTGCAATCCCTGTTCCTTAGCTACTGTGAGTGCCGACGCGAGTTCCTTGAAGTGAAGGGAGACACCAGGCGCGATCGCTAATTCTCCCCCAGTTAATACCGTCTCATTACTGTGACCCGCAAAAAATAACACATCCCAGCCTGCTTTATCCTCGATTGTCTTGACAATTTGCAGTTTTAATGCATCAATATCTTGTCCGGGTTGCCAGCCAATAAACTTAATTTCGGCAATAGAGTCAAGCGATCGCACAGCTTCTTCATCGGCTTGAAAATTCAAACCCGTATCATCTCCCAAAATCGCTAAAATCCGTGCCCGACGACGGCGAACCTGAGGAATAACCGTTGCGCCCTCTCGATTCATGGGAGTGCGGAAGAAGCGAATCCTACCCATGGCACCAAACTCTGTCGCAATTTCCCAAGCTTCCCACGGTAACCGTGCCAGTTCCAGGGGATTGCAAGAAAGGAAAATCTCAACAGCCGATGAAATTGTCCCCTTATCTCCCTCTCCTTTCTCCCCATCTCTAACAGCTTTGGCTAGACAAGAGCGAATTTCATATAACTCCCCTCGACGTAGCCAGTGGTGAAATTCATACAAGAGTTTGGCCTCTGCTTGCACCAATTTGGCGTGCCAATCAACGGGCGGTGAAGTAATGCTGCCAGTTGCTGCCACTCTTCCCCGTAATGCCGTTTTATAAAAACTCAGATAAACCGAGTGCCATTCTTGGTACAGGACACTGAGAGTTTCAGGATAAGGAACCGTCACACTCAGTTGCTGCCCTAGCCCCCAGGATAATTCAAACAGACAAAATTGCTCAACTTGCTGAACTTTCAGCTGGAAAACACAAGTGCTTTGAGTCATTGATTTCTGGCAGGAGCAAACAGCATCAAAATTATTGGTATCGCTAGTTTAGTCATTGGAAAGGATGAAGGATGAAGGATGAAGGATGGATGCACCAATAGCTCCATGAATAAATAATGGTGCTTGAAATATCGAAGATTTCTTTTGTTCGACCTAATTAAATTCATGTGCTTTACCCTCATCCCTCATCCCTCATCCCTCATCCTTTATTAGTCAGTGTTCTAGCAACTTTTGAAAGTACGATTGTTTGTTTAATTATCTATC
>DALYIW010000491.1:0-3752 GCA_031970155.1 Coleofasciculaceae cyanobacterium CTOTU46601
CTCCCTACTCCCTACTCCCTACTCCCTACTCCCTACTCCCTACTCCCTACTCCCAAGACAGATATCAGTTAAAGTTGTTTCACCTCAGAAACTAGCTGGGCTACCACATCCTTGGCGCTGCCAAACAGCATCATTGTCTTATCTTTGTAGAACAAGTCATTATCCACACCAGCAAAACCTGCACTCATCCCTCGCTTAATCACGATCGCATGTTTAGCTTTATCCACTTCTAGTATCGGCATCCCATAAATAGGACTACTAGCATCGCTGCGAGCCGCTGGGTTCACAACATCGTTAGCACCAATCACTAGAGCAACATCAGTCTCTTCAAACTGAGAATTGATATCATCCATGTCGTACAGCTGGGGATAAGGCACATTTGCCTCTGCCAACAGTACATTCATATGTCCCGGCATCCGCCCTGCAACCGGGTGAATTGCATATTTTACATCAACCCCCAATCTTTCCAGCTGATCAGCCAACTCACGCACCGTATGTTGCGCCTGAGCCACCGCCATGCCATAACCAGGAATAATTACCACATTACGGGCGTAACCCAGCATCATCGCCCCTTCTTCAGTATCGATGCTCTTGACTGACTTATCAGTGTTGCCATCAGCACCAGCCACGCTAGATGAGCTACCCGAACCAAATGCACTAAACAGTACGCTTGTCAAGGAACGATTCATCGCTTTACACATAATCTGAGTCAGGATGATTCCCGACGCACCGACTAATGCTCCAGCGATGATTAGCATATTGTTCATCACCACAAAACCCGCAGCACTCGCGGCTAAGCCAGAGTAAGAGTTCAGTAGCGAAATTACCACGGGCATATCGCCGCCACCAATTGGCAGAACAAACAACACGCCGAGTAACAGAGAAATGCCAACCAGCCCCAAGAATATCGAGAGATTTTCTGGTGTGACCATTAAATAGCCACTCCCGACGAGAAAGGCAACTACCAGCAGAGCATTAACTGGCTGCTGCAAAGGGAAAGTCAGAGGAGCACCAGGTAGAAGCCCTTGCAGCTTAGCAAAAGCTAGAAAACTGCCTGTCAGGGTGACACCACCAATCAAGACGCCCAGAATAATCGTAATGACGGAGTAAAGGGAAACATTTTCCCCGTTACTGAGTAGTCGCCAGAATTCCCCAATTCCGACCAACGCCGAGGCAGCACCCCCAAGACCATTGAGCAAACCTACCATCTGGGGCATCTCGGTCATCTGTACTTTATAGGCTGCGATCGCACCCAGTACCGAACCAAGAGCAAGCCCCACCAGAATCATCTGGTAATTCAACACTTGACGATCCAAAAGCGTCGCCACCACAGCTAGGAGCATCCCGACAGCTGCTATAAAATTGCCCTGACGGGCTGTTGCTGGCGAACCCAACTGTTTGAGACCAAAAATAAATAACGACGCTGCAACCAAATAACTCAGCTCAATCCCTATAGGCAGAATATCGTTCATGCCTTCACCTCTTTCTTCTTAAACATTTGCAACATCCGATCCGTCACCAAGAAACCACCAACCACGTTGACAGTTGCCAATACGACGGCAATCAAACCCAAAATTACAGTAAGATTCCACTCTTGAGGGCCAGAGATGAGCAACGCCCCAATTACGGCAATCCCGGAAATAGCATTCGCCCCCGACATCAAGGGAGTATGGAGAGTTGGCGGCACTTTGTTGATTACTTCAAAGCCAACAAAAGACGCCAGCACAAATACAAACAAACTCGAAAGTAATGCTGCTGTTGTCATGAATTTACAAACTCCTTTCAATACCAGTCATGAGAATTGAAGGTTGGAGGGTTGAAGGTTACTCAGAAAGGATGAGGGATGAGGGATGAGGGTACAAGCCCCTAAATTTATGAGGCTATTCATTCTTCCTTCATCCTTTCCAGTGATAGGTTAGCTAGTTAAAAGTTGCAAGTTGATGAATAGTCGCTCTTAAAGAAGCTTGCCAATTCCAATCAAGCTTCCAATCTTCAACTTTCCAACCTTCAAACCTTCACCCCTTCAACTGCCAAGGATTCCTTTACTCGTTGATTGAGAATCTCTCCCCCATGGGTAACGCAAGTGCTACCGATGATGTCGTCTTCAAAGTTCAGCTGTAACTCGCCATCCTTAAGTAGGTATTGCAGCAGAGTCAAGACGTTTTTGGCGTACATCTGACTGGCATGGACGGGCATTGAGGAGGGTAAGTTAATCGGACCTATTATTGTGACACCGTAACGTTGAACATCTTTCCCTGGTTCAGTTACAGCGCAGTTACCACCTTGCTCTGCTGCTAGGTCAACAATCACCGCGCCCGGATGCATCTGTTGCACCATTTCTTCAGTGACTAATAAAGGTGCTTTTTTACCAGGAACCTGAGCCGTTGTAATCACGACATCGGCATTCTTAACGTGTTCGGCGACGACTTCTTGAGTGCGCTGCTTGGATGCCTCAGAGATTTCTTTGGCATAACCGCCTGCTGCCACAGTCTCTTCTTCGAGATTCACTTCGACAAACTTGGCACCTAAACTCTGTACTTCTTCCTTAACGGCGGGTCGAATGTCGAATGCTTCTACGACAGCACCCAGGCGTCTGGCTGTAGCGATCGCTTGTAGACCAGCCACTCCTGCTCCCATAACAAACACTTTCGCAGGTTTAATCGTACCAGCAGCCGTGGTCAACATCGGAAAGAACTTTGGTGACGCGGCAGCCGCAATCAATACCGCTTTATATCCTGCCACACCGGCCTGAGACGACAGAGCATCCATACTTTGAGCGCGACTGGTGCGAGGAATCATCTCCATGCTGAACGCCGTTATTTTGCGGTTCGCCAGTTGCTGTATTGTTTCTGGGTTACCTAGGGGGTTGAGGAAGCTAATCAAAACACTTCCTTCCCGCATTTGATAAATTTCATGCTCCTTGGGGAGACCAACTTTCAGCAGGACATCTGCCTCACCCCACAGGAAGCCGACATCAGAGATAATTTTGGCACCTGCGGCTTCATAGGCATCATTACTAAAAAACGATGCTTCTCCGGCACCGGATTCTACCCAGATTTCTAAGCCCTGTTTAACTAATCGGGCAACACTATCAGGATTTAAGGCGACGCGACGCTCACCGACTTCAATTTCTTTCGCGATCGCTATTCTCATGAATGCTCCTTTTAACTTAAGCTAATGATAATGAGAAGATCTACCTAACCTAAACAGAACTAGCCATTTAAATTTGTGAGGCTGTACTCCAGTTGGCGGCACCTCCAGAGTAAATAGCCTATTGCGCGTAGCTGCGCCGATAGGCACGCAAGGTATGCCATAAAGGTCTAACTTGCATCCTATGTTGCCCACCCGATCCCGAAGGCTATCTTTAACTTGTCTTAAATATTCCAGTTCTGTCACTACAGCACACCTAGCCACCTCAAACGCTAGACTTAGCATGTACTAAAACTACACCCAGTTTTCCTGCGCTGTCCTATTCTGACCCTTAGTAACAGCTATCCGCAGGTTTTGTGAAATCAGTTGAATTTCCATTAAAGCAGCCAAATCAGTAACGGGTGGATTGCTGGTGGAAACTGATGTGTCCACAGCACAAGTCAGCTAAATTGATTAGCAAATTCATTTTTATAATAGAGTACTCGCTCAGCATCAACTATTAATTTAATAATAGGGATATAAACACAGCTTATCGGATCTGTGCGTAAGTCGTGATAGTTTTTTGTAGGGGCTTTGGTATCGTGCCCCTACCCTGTGGTACT
>DALYIW010000492.1:0-3710 GCA_031970155.1 Coleofasciculaceae cyanobacterium CTOTU46601
CATAGTGTAGGAATTATTGCCTCAGCTAGCAATGGAAGTTGCTAATATTTGCCTGACAAAAACGTCCGATTTCGGACGTTTTTGTTTATACATCTATGTACTAAGATGCAAAAACTAAATCGCTTTTGGAAACAATTACCGACTCTATCGAGTCACCACAACTGTTCGATAGCCTCATTTATTTATCTACTCAGCTTGGTCTGATACTGCTGGATATCATAAAATAGCAACCCTAAATTATACCCTAAAATGAAGAAAAGTTTAAGTTTGATTTTGTGTTTGTTGGCTGGTGCAATCTACGCGGGTGGTTCTGTAAAAGAAGCGATCGCAACCAGAATCTCCCCCACTATCGCCCAAACTGAGCCATCAGCCAGCCCGCAGGTGACACCTGCACCCCAAGTGATACCCACACCCCAGATGTCACCTCAACCCCAAACATCGTCAAAGGTGACGCTGATGCTGGAAGATCTGCCGCCTGGGTTTCAAGCTGTACCGCCCCAGATGACGGCTAATTTTGTGGACATGCTCAAAAAAGAACTGGGGCAAGTTAGTCTAAATCCAGAAAATATGTTTGCGTTTATGTCGCAAACAAGTACTGCGCCATCATCGCCAACTACTAGCAGTTCGCAAAACGCGCAAATTGTCGTTGGATATACTGGAACCCTCAAAGAAACCGAACGGGCACAATTTGATGACTATATCAAAAAGATGCAGCAACCCGAATTCCAACAGGAAATCATCGATCAAATTAGGGAGAGACTAAAAGAGTCAACCGGAATTCAAATTGAAGAATACAGTTCTATTCCGGAACTCAATAATATGGGTGAAGTTTCCACCGGGATGACGCTAAAAATTTCGATGGCAGGTCAACCAATGCGGATAGATATTGGATCTTTTCGCCGCAATAGTTACGGCGCACTTACCGCCGTGATGTATCCTGATGGTCAGCCCCCGATGATAACTTTGAGCGAAATTTCTCGTAAGTTAGATGGTCGGATTGCTTCTGTAGCACCTGGTGTTAGTTCTCCTGTAGGGCGATAATTGAGAGCGATCGCATCTTGAGAGAGGATGCGATCGCTACACCGCAACTTGATGCAAAATTGCTTCTAAATTCTTCTGTACCTGCTCAAGTTCCTGACGCTTCTGAGCGATAAAAGCTTTATCAGCCTCTTGTTGTTCCAGTGTTTCTTCGTGAGCTTTTTCCTGTTGTTCTAGAAGGTTTTCTGCAAGAGAGATTGCTTGCTCAATAACTTTGCTTGCGGCGTCAACTCGGCTATATAAAACTGAGGCCATATTTTCGCAAACATTTTCAAAAATTTCCCCTTCCAATTCACTCAACTTCTTAAAGCATTGCTCGCAAACACTTTGTTTAACTTCAGCGCGAACTTCGTCTTCATCTTCACCAAATAGCCAGCCTAAGCCAAGAGCAGCAGCTCCTCCAATCAAGGCTACTGGAATAAGACCGAGTCCTGTAAATGCCAACAAAGCACCAGTAACTAACCCACCCCCGCCAAGCCCAGCGAACCAACCAGCCCCACCTTCATCACTGTTATCTGCACCCATTGATGAAGCAAGGTTCATGTTTAATTCTACACCAGAAATGGATAAATCAAGCTGACCGCTTAGGTTAGAGCCAGTTTTTAAATCAAGACTTTGGATGCTGCTTTGAATTGCTTCTATTTCCTGATGTATCTCCCTGTCCAACACTTTTATACGCGGTTGTATAATTGAACCTTTTATCTTTTTCTCAAACCAATCATCGAAGTCGGCTGATAAGTCTTTAATCAACTGATTTGCATAATCTTGAAACAGCTTTTCTCTCTCATTTTGGTCAGAAGACCAGTTTTGACTTTTTTTCTCGATGCGGTATTGTAAACCTTCAGCCCATTCATCCCAACACTGCTCAGCTTGTTCGATTGCTTGCTGCACCAGTCGATCTGCTAAACAGCGAATTTTTCCATCCCGCCCACTAGCTTCACCGATTTTTTCAAGTATGTTTTGCTTATGCTCTTGAGAAATTTTCAACTTACCATCTAAAACATCCTCAGCCTGATGTAATCCATCCAAACCAGACTGTATTAACTGCTGGAGTCTGCCAGAGTATTGCTTAAGCTGTATTAAACCCCGCTCAGTCGTCAGAAACCTTTCGAGAGACTGGGTAAAAGAATAGAATGCTTTGAAATACTCATCCTCGGTTCCCTCCAAAATAGCATCCAGCGCGGCTTGAGCAGAGATAAAATGAATGCGATTTTCACCTGTTATGATAGGATTTATACCCTGGGTAAAATTTTTAAACATCTGTTTTACCTGTTGGATATCCTTTTCACGGCGTAGCAAATCCATGAAATTGACTACTACAAAAAGATTGTCAGCAGGCTCATTTTTATTACCACCATTTAGCTGAATTTTTAAATCCTGTATCAAGTCACGTTCCCCCTGAGTTAGAGGACGCGAAGCATTTGCTAGGAAGATAGCTGCATCGGTATCCTTTAGCAGTTTTTTTGTAATATCAGTACGCTTAGGATTTTCGTTCAAGCCTGGTGAATCGACAATTTCCACTTTATTTTGGCATAAATCCAGATCGGGATGTTCAAGAATAATCTCTTCAATGTCAGACTGTGCTAGTTCATCAATAAGATTCCCCAGCGCTGCGTCTTCTGAAATTGCTGCCTTTTCTTGATATTGGTCAAATGGAATTTCTTCTTCCCTATCTTTATAGCGACAGACTACCCGCTTTTGCGCTCCATATTTCAAAACTGTTACTGTGCCGCTACAGGGAATCGCTCTCACAGGTTGAATCTCTTCACCTAGCAAAGCATTGAGTAGAGTTGATTTTCCTTGGCTAAACTCACCCACAACTGCTAAGCGAAAACGCTGAGATTGTATTTTGTGAGATACTGTTACTATATCTTCTGTTAGTTTGTGAGGTAGTAAATTACGATTACTACAGTCTTGAATGACCTGATTAAGCTGATTACATAAGTTGTTTAATAGTTGGCTATCTTTCTGAAACTCTTGTAATTTATGATAAGAATTTGAGCGATGCTTTTGAGTTTTTTGGTGTTTAGGTTTGGCAGGCAGAAGCGCTATAATATCACTTGCAGCCTTAACAAATATAGTGTCTAACTCGTGGAATCGAGCCGGAGCGAGTAAAGACTGCATCTCATCCAACACTGCTGGCTCTACAGTTCCTTGATGAGTGAAGCCTGCTTCCAGGACTGCCAAGTATTGATGGTTAATTCCTAGCAGCTTGGCAACTGCTTCTAAATACTTTTTCTCCAAAGTAGCTATCTCACCATCGGCTGCTGCCATTTCATAGCCAAAGGCAATTAACAACAACCTTTCTGCATCTGAAAGTGGAGCCGTCAGCGTTAGTAAGTCTTTAGTTTTCTTATAAATCTGATTCTGTCGGACACCCTTGCTTATCAGCTGCGTCAACTGACGCACATTGCCCTCTGGAGGAATAAACTGATTGATAGTTTTTTGCCAGCGCTGCTTCTCTTCATCTGATACCGTACCGTCTGCAAACATCACTCCTAGTAAAACTGTTACCAAGGCTACCAAGAAAATTACACGAGGAGAAAGATGCCGTTGACTAACTTTCCCTCCAGTGATGCGCGACAATAGATCAACAGCCTCAGAGCCGACCAGCGCGGTATTCATAGTGTCTGTAAGCCGATAGTGTTACTCTTATCTAGTATTCCCGAACT
>DALYIW010000493.1:0-3706 GCA_031970155.1 Coleofasciculaceae cyanobacterium CTOTU46601
CAGGGGGAGCAGGGGGAGCAGGGGGAGAGAAAATGCTATCTTTGAACGCAACTTAGTATAACCAACAACCATCAGGCAGTGCCCACCTTACATGTAGAGGCTCTGCGTAAGTCCTGCATGAGTTAGTCGTAGAGACGTTCCACCGGAACGTCTTTACTTTGCCTAGATTTGGCAATCCTCGCACTCAACACAATCACAGGAATAATTCCCACAGCAACGATCGCAAGTGCACAACCAGAGGCCTCGGCCAGTCTCTCATCAGAAGCAAGATTGTAAACTCGAACCGCTAGCGTATCAAAGTTGAAGGGTCGGATAATTAATGTTGCGGGTAGTTCCTTCATCACATCCACAAACACCAGCATTCCGGCAGTTAGTAAACCGCCCCACATCATTGGTGTATGCACTCGGACAAGAGTACTAGTGGGAGTTTCACCAAGCGATCGCGCGGCATCATCTAAGCTAGGTTTAATTTTGCCTAAACTGGCTTCAACACTACTGAAAGAAACAGCTAGAAAGCGAACCAGATAAGCAAACACTAAGGCTGTAATCGTGCCACTGAGCAACAAACCCGTGGATATATTAAACGTCGCACGCATCCAAGCATCAATCGCGTTGTCGAGTCTGCCAACAGGGATGAGGATACCAACGGCAATCACTGAACCCGGTACAGCATAGCCCATTGAGGCAATTCTTGCGGCTAGCTGCATTCCCATATCCGAATGTAAGCGTAACCCGTAGGCTATTACTACTGCGATGACTACTGCCAATGCTGCTGTAATTACCGCCAAGATAAAACTGTTCCTAGCGAAACCCCAGAAGCGTTCATCGAGTGATTGACTGAGGTTTTTCAAGGTCATATCCAGTAAAACTAACGCTGGTAGCAGAAATCCCAGAGCAATAGGGAGAAAACACCCAATCCAGGCACCTATAGCGCGTATCCCTCGCAGCGGATAACTAGGTAACTGGCGATAGCGACTGGTAGCTAGATAGTACCTGGCTCGACGACGTGACCAACGCTCAAGCAAAATTAGCCAGAGAATAAGTAACAGGAGAAATGCAGCTAGTTGAGTAGCTGCAATGCGATCGCCCATGCCAAACCAAGTACGATAAATCCCTGTAGTAAAGGTTTCAACGCCGAAATACTGGACAGTGCCAAAGTCGTTAAGTGTCTCCATTAAGGCCAGTGCTAAACCTGCAACAATCGCTGGCCGCGCCATGGGTAGAGCCACGGTAAAGAAACTGCGCCAAGGGCCACAACCGAGAGTGCGACTGGCTTCTAAGGTACAAACTGATTGATCTAAGAAGGCTACTCGCGCTAGTAGGTAAACGTAGGGATACAGCACTAGAGTTAGCATGACGATCGCACCCCAAAGCGATCGCACATTCGGGAACCAATAATCCCCCTCACCCCAGCCAAACAGACTACGCAGAATCGTTTGCACTGGCCCAGAATAGTCCAAAAAGTCAGTATAGGTGTAGGCCAGTACATAGGCAGGTGCAGCTAAAGGCAGTAGCAGTGCCCATTCAAATAGACGGCTACCAGGAAAACGACACAAGGTAACCAGCCATGCTGTCCCCACCCCGATGGCTAGAACACCAACCCCAACGCCCATCGTCAGCCAAAATGAGTTGATGAGGTAACGCCACAACACAGTTTGTGCTAGGTGCTTCCACACTTCGCCAGAGTTCGTGAAGATATTGCTTAAGACCGAGATAACTGGCGTTGAGATTACAAAGGCGATCGCGATTACCAAGATTGTCCAAAGGTTCGGGCGTAGGCGTTGAATTGCTTTGCTTAGTTCAACCTTCACCGTAGATGAAGACACTTTAATACATACTCCCGACTTATTGACAATACCTTCCTGAAAATTTCTCTCAAGAAACTACTTTACTATAATGTATAAGTTGTTGATGATTACTATCAATAAGCTCATTATTTATCATTAGATTAAATCCATCTGAATCACGCTACGAGTTTTCCCTACTCCCAACTGCCTACTCCCGACTCCCTCTGAATACAGGTTCAAAATATTTCAATCTAGGAGATTAATTAATTTACATGGCTCAGTCCGCAATTCTGCATGTAGAAGGCTTAACCAAGCAGTTTTCCCAAACGACTATCCCTGCTGTTGAAGCCGTGACGTTGACACTACCAAAGGGAGATTTGCTGGCATTGTTAGGGCCATCTGGTTGTGGCAAAACTACATTGTTGCGGTTAATCGCTGGATTTGAGCAGCCACAAGCCGGAATGATAGAAATAGCTGAACGACTGGTTAGTGGTGGAGGGTGCTGGGTACCTCCAGAACAGCGAGATATCGGCATGGTTTTTCAGGACTACGCCCTGTTCCCGCACCTGACAATAGCGAAAAATGTAGCGTTTGGCTTACGGAAACGTAGAAAACAACAAACCCACGAGATTAACAAATGTACCAAGGAAGCGATCGCTCTTGTTGGATTAGAAGGACTGGAAAATCGCTATCCTCATGAACTGTCCGGAGGGCAGCAGCAACGGGTTGCCCTTGCTCGTGCTTTGGCACCTCAACCAGCATTAGTTTTATTAGATGAACCCCTTAGTAATCTGGATGTACAAGTGCGTCTGAGATTACGCCAAGAAGTGCGAGAGATTCTCAAATCTACAGGGACTTCTGGCGTTTTTGTCACTCATGACCAAGAGGAAGCCCTTTCTATTTCCGACTGGGTAGGGGTGATGCGACAGGGGCGATTGGAACAGTTTGGTACACCAGAAGAAATTTACAGAGAACCCGCCTCTCGATTTGTTGCCGAGTTTGTGACTCAAGCCAATTTCCTAGCTGCTCAACGTCGAGGTGAGATCTGGGAAACTGAGATAGGTTGCTTTGATGTTCAAATTCAGGAGGCAGGCTTGGGTGAGCGTCAGCTACGAGCTGAGTTTCGACAGGCTCAACTACCGCGCTCACGCCGAAGTCCGAACGGAGGCAGGAGTCAGGAGTCCTTCGACACGGGTGAACTGATGATTCGTCAGGAAGATATGATGCTAAAGCCGGATGATGATGCAGTGGTTGTGATTCGCGATCGTCAATTCTTAGGGCGTGAACATTGCTACTGTTTAGTAACCCCCTCTGGACAAGAACTACACGCTCGCACGGCAAGCTCAATCGTCTTGCCTGTAGGAACAAGGGTACATTTATCTGTTGCCAAGCAAGCCTTAAGAATTTTCCCCACTCTTATCTAACGCCATAGCATTTGGTGGCTGGAGAATGTCAAAATTAAAGTTTGTCATGTAATAAACGAACACAGATTGGGCTTGAACGATGGCGGTATTAAAATTCAATGTTCCGAGTATTGCTTGCGATGGTTGTGCAAAGACCATTACAGAAGAAATTCTCACCCATGAGTCAGAAGCCAAAGTGGATGTTGATGTAAAAGCCAAGACGGTTACTGTTGAAACCGCAGCGTCTGAAGAGTCAATTAAACAAATGATCACAGCTGTAGGCCATACCGTAGATTGACATTCTCCTTCGTCACTTTCAAAGGATGAAGGATGACGAGCGTTGCTCTGTTCGACGTAAGGAGTGTCAGGATGAAGGATGTAGTGTTGATAGCTTGCATTTGCAACTCGCGTGTACATAGTTCGTAAATGTGGACTTTTTCAGTATCTCTACATCCCTCATCTGAAAATAGGGAGTCGGGAGTCGGGAGTCGGGAGTTGGGGAGAAGAGAAATTTTC
>DALYIW010000494.1:0-3703 GCA_031970155.1 Coleofasciculaceae cyanobacterium CTOTU46601
GGGTAGAAAAAATCTGAAAAAGCTTAGAGTTTTGGGTTTTTAGTCTTTGACTGACCCAACATTTTAGGTTAGATGCGCTACTACGATAAGAGACTAGAAAACAAGCCCTAGGCTAGTGAGGGGAATTTACCGTTACATTCGGTAAACTGTTTCAGCAAATCCGAGCAAGTTAGCTTGAAAGACGGCTCAGTGATGTTGTCTATATCTTTCAAGCCGAAGAGAAATGCCGCCCCTAGAAGTTATTTGTTGCAGATTATTCTTTAACAAACAACAAACAACAAACAACAAACAACAAACAACAAACAACACTCGCCTATTGAGCTTTGGGTGGAGCAACGGTTGCTTTAACAGTCACTTTCTTCACACCTTTGATCTCTTTAGCTAAGGGTTCAATTTTAGCGATCTGATCTTTCTTCGGCACGGTTCCTGATACAGTCACAGCACCATCATCAGCTTTAACGACTAACGCACCCGCTGGAATATTTGCCTCTAGCTTGCTACGGACTTGGCTTTCAAGGTCGCCCTCGGCTCGGATGGTATCACCGCCAGTAACATTATTGCGTTGCTCACGCGCTCGAATGTCAGCATTCAGCTGATCTCTTCGGACTTGGCTTTGTGCATCTGCTTGAGCTTGGTTTGCATCTTCCGCCTCACGAGCCGCTGGAGACTCATTAACTGAATTAGGAGCATCTGCACTGGTTTTAGCCTGATTGCTGCAAGCAGCAGCACCAATCATTAAAACGCCACTGAGTAGAACGGTTGTTAGTTTTTTCATTTTTTATTTTCCTTTGTTGAAATGATCAGCAGTACTAATGTTTTATGGGATACGACTTCCGTACTCTTTAAAAAATGGAAGGTATTTCAGTCTTTTTAAAATCCCTGATTACCTCTGTATGTAAGAGGGTTGAGGTGTTTTGTGGAAGTCGGTTTATTGAAGTGCTTAGGAGCAAGAGTAGTAGAAACTTGCTCCTAAAATTGTCCCTAAAGAGCTAGGATTGCCGAAAAGAGGCAAGCCTATAAAGTTTGATCGCGGCGGTCAATGATAATCACTTCAGGGTCGTCATCTACAACCTGAACATTGCGACCAGAAGGATGGGTGCTTGGTGTAGTCTTAGGGTCAATAATGTTGCGATCGGCATAACCTGTGCGTGCTGTATTTGCATCGGGTGCATCAAATATGTGCCAATCTTGAATGCCACGACGGCTCAAGATTGGTTCAGCCCGCAGGATTTCATCTCTTGTACCATCGACCATCACCAGGTAGTCGCCACGGTTAACGCGGTCATTGTAGAAGCGAGCGCGATCGTCGGGAATTCCCAAACCAACCAGTGCACCAGTTAACCCCCCAGCTGCTGCACCAATTGCTCCGCCAGCGGCGGCGGTGGCTAATGCGGTTGCCAAAGCACCTCCGGCGATTACTGGGCCGATGCCAGGAATTGCTAAGGCACCCAAGCCTACCAGTAAACCGCCTAGACCTCCTAAGGCACCTCCTGTGGCGGCACCAGCTTTCGCGCCTTCGTCAGCTTGGGTGCGAGCAGCTACGTTACCACCCGTTGTAGCCTTACCGTCGGCATCTCTGCCAACTAGAGATACCTGATTCATGTTAAAGCCTGCATCTCTGAGTTCTCTGAGTGCGCCTTCAGCATCTCGACGGTGAGGAAAGACGCCGATTGCTCGATGCTGGCGACCTACCGCAGCGCGAGGAGTGGTAGCGGCGGCAGCAGTTGGAGTAGCTGCAACATCCCGTGTAGCATGGTCGCTACGCCCAGGAGCTACGTCCGAGGTATCAAAGATGCCCCAGTCTTGAATACCATGACGGCTAAGAATGGGTTGGGCACGGCGAATTTCGTCTTCGGTGCCATCGACCATCACCAGATAATCACCACGGTTAACGCGATCGTTGTAAAACTTAGCTCGCTCTTCAGGAATTCCTAAACCCACTAGTGCGCCAGTTAAACCGCCAGCTGCTGCACCAATTGCGCCTCCAGCAGCGGTAGTGGCTAACGCGGTGGCTAAAGCCCCTCCAGCCATAACAGGCCCAATGCCGGGAATCGCTAAAGCACCTAAGCCTACTAGTAAGCCAGTTAAACCGCCGAGAGCTCCACCTGTAGCCGCACCAGCTTTTGCTCCTTCGTCAGCCTTGGTACCTGTGGCGCGATCGCTCATTTCAACACCAGCAATTTGGTCGTCGCGATCGCTATGTTTACCAACCACAGAAACATTATCCATGTTAAAGCCTGCATCTCTGAGTTCCCTCAGTGCAGCTTCGGCATTTCGACGATGGGGAAAGACGCCAACGGCACGCTTTCTACCACCGATAGGATTGCGGTGAGTAGCATGACCAGTACGTCCATGAGATACATCTGGTGCATCAAACAGTCTCCACTCTTGAATGCCCCGACGGCTTAGAATGGCTTGAGCCTGACGGATTTCATCTTCACTGCCGTGGACTACTACTATATATTCACCTCTATTAAATCGGTCGTTATAGAAGTGGACACGCTCATCAGAGAACCCGAAAATTGTGTTATCGAAGCGACGGCGTACATCAAGATCACTGATTCTAGGGTGGCGATCGTAGTCACGCGCCGTTAGAGAGACTTGACGCATTGGAAAGCCTGCCGCGCTGAGTTCCGCTAGTGCTTCGTCTGCATCTCGACGGTGAGGAAAGATACCAACTGCCCGATGACGGCGACCTGAACGCGTCCTTTCAGCGTCAGGCATATCATAGATTCGCCAGTCTTCAATTCCGCGATGGCTCAAAATGGCTTGGGCACGACTGATTTCTTCATCTGTACCTTCCACCATGATTAGATAATGGCCTCTAGATACGCGATCGTTGTACCCTCTGGCTTCCTCTTCAGGAATTCCTAATCCAATCAATCCGCCTAGAAGACTACCGGCAACTGCCCCAATTGCACTACCTGCTAGAGTTGTAGCGATCGCCGTTGCTGTTGCTCCCGCTAGCATAATCGGCCCGACTCCAGGGATTGCCAAGGTTCCTAAACCCACTAATAAGCCAGTGAGACCGCCTAATGCCCCACCAGCAACTGCACCAGTTTTAGCGCCTTCATCAGCTAGGTTATCGGTACGTGTATCACGAACCTCATCACGAACATCAGCACCAGCAATATCGTCGTGCCGATCTGCATCCCGCGTGATCACAGAAACTCTATCCATGGGAAAATTAGAATCTCTAAGTTCCCTAAGTGCTATTTCTGCGTCCCTACGGTTTGAAAAAACACCTACTGCTCTTTTGTGTTGTCCTAAAGCCATTTTTAGTCCTCCTAAGAGGGAATATTTTTAATCCAAAACACCAAATTTCCTGGGTTATTGGTGTTCTTAGATACTATTTAGCCTTGAGGGACTTAAGCTTTCCTCAGTCGAGAGAAATAACTTTTTTTTCTGTCACTAGATAGTTGACAAATAGCAGTACTTGTCTAGGTCTAAATATTCTTCAAAATGAAATATTCTTAAGATTAGTTTACAAAATACTTTATATAAAGGTAAATTTAGCATTTGTTACTTTTAAAGGCAATAAATCTATTTTTAAGGTGTTGCCAAAAACAGAGAATAATGAAATGTCTTCAACCTACATCAACTCAGCTTAGCCAGTTATCCATTCAGGACTTACGCATGGAAACCACATATACAGAACTTACGCAGAACCTCTACATGTAGGGTGGGCACTGCCCACCCTACT
>DALYIW010000495.1:0-3664 GCA_031970155.1 Coleofasciculaceae cyanobacterium CTOTU46601
GGTAAAAGCCACTGTCAGCACTACCAAAATCAGTTTGACATCCATCTACTTAGTCACCTCAACGGGAATTTAATTTCATTGAATAATGAATAATCTGCACAGATCTGCTCAAATTGTAGAACCCAACTGGCTTGCCCGTCTATCCACAGAAGTGGCACCTGACCTAGTTGGTTGTACATTGGTGCGCCAGTTTAGCGATGGAAACATCCTGCGGGGAATGATTGTAGAAACTGAAGCTTATGGGCTAGACGATCCAGCTTGTCATGCTTACCAGCGTCGGACAAAGCGCAACTGGGTGATGTTTGGCCCAGCGGGTAGAACGTATGTCTATTTGATTTATGGTGTCTACTACTGTCTGAATATCGTTACAGATCTCGATGAAGTGCCTAGTGCTGTATTAATCCGCGCCTTGCAGCTAGAATCTGTACCCAAGTGGGTGAATCTGCGCCAACAATCAAAACCCTATCGAATTGCAGCAGGTCCTGGTAAGCTCTGTAGCGCCTTGCAAATTGACTGTAGTCTAAATGCTCAAGTTCTGAAACCTGGTGAATCGCTGTGGTTGGAGCATCGTTCTCCCCAGTTTCAACCTGATTTAATCCAAACTACCCGAATCGGTCTGTCAAAAGGGACTGAGTTACCTTGGCGGTGGTATTTGAATAACTGCCCAGCTGTCTCTAAAGCTTAATTTCTTTTCCTTGCTGCGTGAAACGGACAGCTTTAATCTTCAGTTGAGAGTTGCTGGTTAGGGTTTTACGTAAGCTGCCAAAAAGAGCAAACTGTTCGCAGGTAGAGAGGGAGACAAACTGCCGTCGGGAATTAGGTGATAGGCGCAAATCAACCGTGGCGATACGACTGTTGGCATTGACATTGACGCGATATCCAACTAAATCAAAATCACCGGAATCTGCTTGTTTTAGAACGTTTCCCACAGCAGCATTCACGGAATTTGCTAGGGGGATAGCGACTTTTTCTGAGACTAGAGCCTGACATTGACTATCGGCTTGATAGATGTTAAGGGAAACTGTTTTATTGGATGGAGTGGTAGAAATTGCTTTGGTGTTGGTAGCTTTCAACGGTTGCGTCACAACTGGTGCTACCTGTTGATCTTGAGCTGGAGTTGAGCCAGTTGCATCTAGTTGAGTGACAGAAAAAGTTTGAATCGTTTGGGTAACTGGTGTGTCGGTGTTAGCTTGAGTCAGAGCAGAAGCGCAACTACTGAGACTAAGGACTATTGCTCCGGTCAAGAGGCGGCTGAAATATTTTTTGAGGCGCGTCATAACGTTCAAGATATTAATTTCGATAGATTTGTCTAAAGCAATCACTCAAGAGATTGAGGATTGTAAATTAAAGGGCTAGTATTGAATTACTGATGTCCCAAGCTGGTATCAGTGAAGATTTCTGTGGAACTTATGGACCGAAGTCCATCTATTGGCGGTAGTACCATCCCGAACGTTTAGAGAGGAGCCTCCTCTTCTCCTGGCGTTCGGGAGATTGTAAGGAGGTTTTATGCTCACTCAGGACAGACGTGTCGAACTGTCGGATATTGCTGATTTCAATCAGCTGAAGTTAGAACTGAATCGCTTACCTGCTGTGGATGTAGGCGATTACATTGCTGAACTCCCCCTAGAACGTCGGGCGATCGCATTTCGACTACTCAATAAAACTCAGGCGATTGATGTCTTTGAATATCTGCCCCAGGAAGTGCAGGAAGAATTGATCGGGGATTTACACGCTTCGCAAGTGCGTCAGATTGTCGAGGCAATGAGTCCCGACGATCGGGCAGAATTGTTTGATGAGTTACCCGCCGGGGTAGTGAAGCGCCTCTTGCAGCAACTGAGTCCTGAGGAACGGAAGGCAACGGCAACAATTCTGGGTTACGCAGAAGGCACAGCCGGTCGTGTGATGACAACGGAATACGTGCAACTGCGACAAGGATTGACGGTCGGACAAGCCTTGAGTAAGATTCGTTTGACTGACGAAGATAAAGAAACGATTTACTATGCCTACGTCACAGACGATAACTGCAAATTGCGTCAGGTTGTGTCGTTGCGGCAACTACTATTTTCGATTCCTGATGTTCAAATTCGCGATATAGGGAGTAGTCGTGTCATCAAGGTTCGCACCGAGATGCCTCAGGAAGAAGTAGCCCAGCTGTTGAAGCGCTATGACTTAATCGCCTTGCCAGTGGTTGACAGAGAAGACCGACTGGTGGGAATTGTCACCATTGATGACGTAGTAGACATTCTAGAAGAGGAAGCGACTGAAGATATCCAGAAACTAGCTGGAGTCAGTGGGGGTGATGAAGCAGCACTGTCACCTCCTCAGGTTACCGTTCGTAAGCGTCTGCCTTGGCTGGTTGGGAATATTGCTTTATATGTGGGAGCAGCTAGTGCGATCGCGCCCTTTCAAGGCACCATTTCATCCGTACCTGTTCTAGCTGTGATTATGCCAATTTTGTCCAACGCTAGCGGCAATGTCGGCATTCAGGCTTTATCGGTGACGGTACGGGGACTGGGTGTCGGTGAGGTAACACCTGAAGATACGCTACCTATTCTCCGCAAGGAAATCCTCGCTGGTTTAGCCACAGCCTTAGCCTTAGGGTTAGCCCTCGCCACTCTTTCCTTAATTTGGTCTGCACCGCAACAGCGATGGCTGGCGTTAATTGCAGGGATGGTAATGGCAATCAATGTGTTGACAGCTGCTACTGTTGGAACTTTACTACCAATGGGCCTCAAGCGGTTAAACCTTGACCCAGCACTGATTAGTGGGCCGCTACTAACTACAATGCTAGATGCGGTGGGCTTCTTTACTTTCCTATCGTTGATTTCTATAGCTTTGAATGTTCTCCATTTAAAGCCCTGACTAAGGCTTTTCTCTTGTAGGGAGTTGGGAGTCGGGAGTTGGGAGTCGGGAACCTTTGTGCATCGAGTTCCAAGCCCTTAAATTTATTTAGCTCGGTTTCTTCCTCTCACCCCTTCACCCTTTCTCCTCTCATTCTAGGGAATAGTTGCCGCTGGAAGTGATGTAAAAAACACATCGGTTCACTGCCTGACATACAAGTATGTCAAATTAAGGAGGCGATGCCAATTTTTTACCACAAAAAAATGCGGCTAAGACTATCCTGGAGAATTGGTTTAAATCCAGGCGTTGCAATTGTCTTTCAAAGTTTTGCTCTATATCCTTGGTTGACGGTGTTGGAGAACGTGGAATTGGGATTAAAGGCAAAGGGAGAAGCTCCCGATCCGCGTCGGCAAAAAGCCCTTAAAATGATTGACATTATTGGCTTGGATGGGTTTGAAAATGCTTATCCAAAAGAACTCTCTGGCGGTATGCGTCAGCGGGTAGGATTTGCGCGAGCTTTAGCGGTAGAGCCTGAACTGTTGTGTATGGATGAGCCATTTTCGGCTTTAGACGTACTGACGGCTGAGAACTTGCGTTTTGAACTTTTAAACTTGTGGTTAGACCGTCGTATTCCTACTCAATCGATATTAATTGTGACTCACGGGATTGAAGAGGCGTTAATCTTAGCAGACCGAATTATTGTTTTAGGTCGTAATCCCGGACGAATTCGAGCAAATTTACCTGTTAGCTTAAGTCATTATCGCGATCGCAAAAGCTCTGAATTTCAAACTCTCGTCGATCAAGTTTACAAAATTATGATACT
>DALYIW010000496.1:0-1029 GCA_031970155.1 Coleofasciculaceae cyanobacterium CTOTU46601
AAGGAACCTGTTTTGGTATATCAAGGGGATGCTTTTGTGACGGCTATGCCAGCACCGACAACCCGATTTACATACGGGATTGATTTTGATAACCCTGCGATTGGGAAGCAATGGTATAGTTTTTTGCCGGAGCAGGAGAGTTTTGCTGAGGCGATCGCACCAGCACGAACTTTTTGTGAGGCTGCTCAAATCGAACAGATGCGACAAGCTGGTTTAATTAAAGGCGGTAGTTTAGAAAATGCCTTAGTCTGTGGCGACTCTGGATGGCTCAATCCTCCCTTAAGATTTTCAAATGAGCCAGTGCGTCATAAACTTTTAGATTTAGTAGGGGATTTAAGTTTATTAGGAACTTTTCCAGTAGCTCACTTCCTCGCCTATAAAGCCAGCCACAATTTGCATATTCAACTCGCCAAAAAGCTGGCTCAGCAAATGGTTTGAAGGTTAGAAGGTTGAAAGTTTTAACCTTCGACATGCTAACCTGCAACCTACACCCCTCCATAGCATACTCATGTCTACACTGACCGACCTTAATACTCACGATGACTCAACAGAAGCTGCTGCCAATCAAAACAGCCATTCATCTACTCCAGTGATTTTTACCGTTGAAGACATTCAAAAAATACTGCCTCACCGATATCCTTTCGCATTAGTCGATCGCATTATTGAATATGTTCCAGGAAAACGAGCCGTTGGTATCAAGAACGTCACCTTCAATGAACCCTTTTTTCAAGGGCATTTTCCCGGACGACCTTTGATGCCTGGGGTGATGATTGTAGAAGCAATGGCTCAGGTTGGTGGCATCGTCTTAACTCAGATGCCTGATATGGAGGGTGAAGACAGATTATTTGTATTTGCCGGCATTGACAAAGTTCGTTTCCGACGTCCCGTGGTTCCAGGCGATCAACTGGTGATGACAACGGAACTGTTGTGCATCAAGCGGCGTCGTTTTGGAAAAATGCACTCCTGTGCAGTTGTCGATGGGCAGCGAGTCGCAGAAGGCGAACTAATGTTTTCGCTTGTAGACTAAAT
>DALYIW010000496.1:1132-3647 GCA_031970155.1 Coleofasciculaceae cyanobacterium CTOTU46601
GAGGTCTTCATCCCTCATCCCTCGTCCCTCATCCCTCATCCCTCATCCCTCATCCCTCAAACTGACTCCTAACTTTAAAACACAGTGCAGGTACTCCCAGCACCTCTCTCACAAAATTTTCTCTTGGGCTACAGGGTTACTCAACCCACGATAAAACTCAAACCTCACTATGGCAACATTGATTCATCCCACTTCTGTTATCCACCCAGGTGCTGAACTACATCCGACAGTTCAGATTGGTGCCTACGCGGTGATTGGGGATAATGTAAAGATTGGTCAAGAAACGACCATCGGCGCTCATGTGGTGCTAGAGGGACCCTTAGAGATTGGAGCCAGGAATCAAATTTTTCCTGGCTCAATAATTGGCTCGGAACCCCAAGACCGCAAGTATGAAGGGGCTAAGAGCTGGGTAAGAATTGGAGATGACAACCAGATTCGCGAATACGTCACCATTAACCGAGCAACTGGTGTGGGTGAGGCAACACGGATTGGCAACGGTAATCTGCTAATGGCTTACGTCCACGTTGCTCATAATTGTGTGATTGAAGACTCGGTGGTGATTGCCAACGGGTTAGCAATGGCGGGTCACGTTCATATTGAGTCAAAGGCAACAATTGGCGGAATTGTGGGAATTCATCAATTTGTTCGCATTGGTTATCTAGCAATGGTGGGTGGTTGTAGTCGCATTGACCGAGATGTCCCTCCTTACATGCTAGTTGAAGGAAATCCAGCACGAGTGCGATCGCTTAATCTAGTTGGTCTCAAACGTTCTGGCATGACACCGCAGGAAATCGGACTACTCAAGAAGGCTTTCCGAACCCTCTACCGTTCTGGCTACACTCTCAACCAAGGCCTCGACCATTTAGAATTACTACCCAATGACAAACAATTACAGCATCTATGCCGCTTCTTGAAGCTAGCTCAGATGGATGGACGGCGAGGCTTAATTCCTGGTCGTCGTATTAAAAGTGAGGAATGAGTTGTTGGTTATTTGTTGTTTGTTGTTTGTTGTTTGTTGAAGAGCAAATAACCAATAACCAATAACCAACAACTAATAACCAACAACCAATGACTAATGACTCTCAAAACTGTCTTTATCAGCACCGGAGAAGTTTCTGGTGATTTACAAGGGGCACTACTAATTCACGCCCTGAAACGTCAGGCAAAGGTCACAGGGATAGAGTTAGAGATTGTGGCGTTAGGAGGCGATAAAATGTCTGCTGCTGGTGCCACGCTGTTGGGCAATACGACTGGCATTGGTTCTGTCGGGCTTCTGGAATCTCTGCCCTTTGTATTGCCTACTCTGCAAATTCAACGTCGTGCTAAACAGTACCTTCGTCAACATCCACCTGATTTAGTGGTTTTGATTGATTACATGGGGCCAAATATAAGTATCGGTAACTTTATCCGGCGTCACCTGCCACGGGTGCCAATAGTGTATTACATCGCCCCACAAGATTGGGTTTGGTCAGCTCGGTCTATTATGCCGCGCCATACGATGACGATTGTGAAGATGACAAACCAATTATTAGCGATTTTTCCAGAGGAAGCCCGTTATTTTGAAAAACAGGGAGCTTCTGTAAGCTGGGTGGGTCATCCTTTGGTAGATCGGATGCAATCGAGTCCGACGCGAGAAGAGGCACGAGCACGACTAGGTATTGAACCTGAACAAATTGCGATCGCACTTGTACCCGCTTCCCGACGCCAAGAACTCAAGTACATGATGCCCATAGCCTTTGAAGCAGCAAGGCAACTCCAGTCACAATTACTGGAACATGGAGCATGGGGCATGGAGCATGGGATATGGGAAAATTCTACTTTAATCCCGACTCCCGACTCCCGACTCCCGACTCCCGACTCCCCAATTTTTTGGATTCCTTTATCTCTAGAAGCCTACCGACCTGATATTGAAGCCGCAATCAAGCATTATGGTCTACAAGCTACCCTAGTTTCGGGTCAAACAACTGAAGTGCTGGCCGCTGCTGATTTAGCAATTACCAAATCAGGCACGGTGAACTTGGAACTAGCGCTTTTAAATGTCCCACAGGTAGTCTTCTATAAAGTCAGTCTTTTGACTTCCTGGATTGCTCGCCTTTTAAAATTTTCCATTCCTTTCATGTCGCCGCCTAATCTGGTGGTAATGCGTCCTATTGTGCCGGAATTGCTACAAGAGCAAGCGACAACAGAAAATATTGTCAAGGAATCTCTAGAACTGCTCTTTAATCCTGACAAACGCCAGCAAACTTTGACCGACTATCAAGAAATGCGTCAGTTATTGGGGGAAGTGGGAGTGTGCGATCGCGCTGCCTGTGAAATCCTCCAGTTATTAACAGTCCCTAGTTCAAAGAGAGTAGGAACCCACCCTTAAAGATGCAAGTGTTGTTTGTTGGTTGAGCAGTTCTGTTTGTAAACAACTACCCATAATTTACGTCGGTGAGCGCTTTTCCTTCCATGTCTAATAGTAGGGGTGAACGGCCGTTCACCCCTACAAGTGGCGGTTCGTAATGAGAAATTT
>DALYIW010000497.1:0-3620 GCA_031970155.1 Coleofasciculaceae cyanobacterium CTOTU46601
AGAGGAATCGAATAATATGCTAGGGCAATTAAGACATCTGAAACTATATGAAGCCCTACTAACTCTGGTTTCCAGAGGTAGCAGTGTCCGTGGGGAATAAAAAATTCTGCCGTTACCATGCTGAGCATCTCAAAAAATCATTCAAAAGATAGGTATCTAAAGTTAGATGCAAAGTCCCCAAAGCCGTTGTATTCTAGTTTCTCTCTGTTACCAGAGCTAGACAATTAAAGATGGCAAGTTAAGGTTGCAACTTAAGTAGTCAAAATCTGTCACTTTAATTTCTATCGAGGATGGGTGAAATGTTAAAGGTATAATTGTAATACACAATACTTTAATCCAATTTCACCCCTGATCTACTTGTTGTATAGCTTGACAATTAGCAAGCCCAAGAAAATTTTACTTGGGAGGATTTAATAGTTGGTGTCAATCACAAATCAGCCGCCAAAACGTAGGCGAGGTGTGATTCTAACACTTCAAGGTTGGCAACGCCTGGAAGCAGCAAAGCGCCAATCAGAAATACAAGAAAATGCTGGTAACCCCTACACCCTTGAGGGCTTAAGTGAGCGGGTTAACTTGAGTATTAACACCCTGATTAAAATACGACGCCGCCAAGTTGGTGTGGATCGACATAGCTTAGAAGGCTACTTTAGCGCGTTTAATCTTACTCTCAGCTCTAGTGACTATACCAAGCTCGACTCTGACAACATAGAGAGTCGGCACAGAGTCACACTCAAAGGTCAAGTACCTCTAGATTCTCCTTTTTATGTAGAGCGTTCTCCTATCGAACTACTGTGCTACGAAACAATTTTGCAACCTGGGGCATTGATTCGGATTAAAGCCCCTAAGCAGAGGGGTAAAACTTCTCTAATGGCAAGAATTCTTCAACAAGCAAGAGCGCAAGAGTTCAAGACTGTTACTTTAAATTTTCAACTAGCGGATGCTACGGTTTTTACTGATTTAACGCGATTTCTCAAGTGGTTTTGTGCGATTGTCACTCGAAGTTTAGGGCTATCCAATCAGTTAGCTGATTATTGGGATGATATTTTTGGCAGTAATTACAACTGCACAGATTACTTTGAAAGTTATTTGTTAGCAGAAATAGATAGTCCTGTTGTTTTAGCATTAGACGAAGTAGACGTAGTTTTTAATTATCCAGAAATTGCTACTGACTTTTTCGGATTACTTCGAGCTTGGTATGAGAAAGCTAAATATGGCGATGTTAGTAGCATTGTTTGGCAAAAAATGCGGTTGTTAGTAGTACATTCTACAGAAGTTTATATTCCCCTAAATATCAATCAATCTCCTTTTAATGTTGGATTATCGATTGAATTGCCAGAGTTTACTCATGAACAGGTGCAAGATTTAACCAAGCGGCACGAACTTGATTGGACAAATCAGCAAGTAGAACGATTAATGACTTTGATTGGGGGAAATCCTTATCTAGTACAAGTGGCACTGCATCACATTAGCTGCAAAAATATTACACTAGACCAGCTATTAGAAACGGCAGTTGAGGAAAATGGAATTTATGGTGATTATCTACGACAACAATTGTGGGGTCTAAAACAGTATCCAGATCTAGTGAGTGCCCTAACACGGGTTGTGATGTCGCAAACTCCCGTGGAATTAGAACCAGTGCAGGCGTTTAAATTGCAAAGTATGGGACTGGTGCAGGGGAAAGATCGAGTCATGCCCAGTTGCAATTTGTATCGTCAGTATTTTAGCGATCGCCTCCGTCGATTTCGGTTGAATTTAATCCAAGAAAGTCGCCTAGCCACGATTGTTTTCACCAATCTGGTAAATTTTACGGCGAAGATGAAAATTGACCCACAACAAACACAAGAACAACTCTATAAAGACTTCCAACTCATCACCCAACTCTGTCAGCAGTTTGAAGGTCAAATCCTCAAATCTATGGGTGCTGGATTATTAATTTATTTTCCAAGTGTAGTTAATGCTGTAAACTGTGCCCAAGAGATTCAACTAGCATTACAGCAAGCAGGAGAATTTCCCTCAGAAGCCGTGCTAAATCATCAAATTGGCATTCATTTTGGAGAGGTTATTTTCAGTTACACGGATATTATTGGCACTGGGGTTAAGGTTGCAGAGACCTTACAAACTGAAGCTCCTCCCGGAGGTATTTGTATCTCTCAATCGGTTTATGAGGCGGTTAAAAATTATCTATCTCTACAACCCATTAACATCGGTCAACGGCAATTAAAAGGTATTGAAGAACCGATATCGCTGTACCATCTTACCTTACAATAGACAAGAATTTTCATCTTTTATCCTTCAGTCTTGTTTTGTCCAAACATTTTGCTAACTATGACTTACTGGGTATGTAAATCAAATTATCTCCTTGGGTAGCGATGAGTCCGCGTTGGCGTAGCTTGCCCATTAAACGAGTTACAGTCACGCGGGTGGAACCAATGGCGCTGCCAATTTGTGCATGAGTTAATGGGAACGGTAAACAGTAACCATTCTGATACGGTTCTCCGAATTCTTCTACCAATAACGTTAGAAATCCTAATAGTCGATCAATGGTTCGTCGCTGTCCCAAGGTACTTAGCCAAAGTAGTTTGCGCTGATGCTGATACCGAAATGCATCTAAAACCTCTCGCCGGAAGTGAGGCCAGTTGTCCAAGTCATGCCAGTACATCCAGAGAACCGAGGTTTGGTCAATGTGGGAGTAAGCCTGAAGTGTAAATGGCGACTGTGCCACAATTTCAAAGGGTTGGCCAGCACCAACGAAGCCTAAAAAAGCTTCTTCTGGTGTTTGGTGTGAAGATTGAGACACACTGTTACTTGTGCTTGCACTGATTTGTGCAGTCCCTACCAAGCGGATTGCTCCTCGCTGTACTAGATACAGCAACCCACTACGGGCGGGAATCCGCTCATCTTTGCTAAAAGTCCGATAGCGATAATGTTCCTGCGCCCAGTCAATGATGCGTTGCCAGGTCAAAAAAGGTCTAGATGCCTCTGATGTGGAGGATAGTGAATGCATAAGCAGGTGCGTAATGAAAACGCTAGTATTTCTAGATTTTACATGCAGCCAGAAGTAGCAAAAAACACTTGTAACTTCCGCTTACTAAGTGTGAGCGGGTTGGGTAATTCTCTAGCTATCAAGCCACTATTGCAGCAGCAACTCATCAGGGTGATGGGTTTGTCGGGAGCGTCCCATTTTGGCCAATATATCCACTGTAGGGGCGAACGGCCGTTCGCCCCTACAATACCGAACAAACCAAACATACCGAACAGACCAAACATACAAAATTGGGAGGCTCCCGGTTTGTCTGCGATCGCTATTGAAGCCGCTGATTTTCTTAAAGACGTTGAGTTGATGCCTAGAATGATTCCTGTGCATCGCTTGTCAGAGGATTTTTGTATCGTATATCGCTCGGCGATCGCACTTAAGCTAGCATCCCTTGTGCAACAACCAGCCCTCGATATCGCCAATCAGCTGGTAGCATCCTTCCCGATCAGTAATCAGAATACTACTGAATCAATGTGCTTAAATTTCCGTGTTGAGGTGGTATCCCCAGGCTGGATTAACTTTCGACTGAGTGAACAGAGTTTAGCTACCTGGTTACAACATTTGATTCAGATGCCCTCTTTGGGGG
>DALYIW010000498.1:0-3612 GCA_031970155.1 Coleofasciculaceae cyanobacterium CTOTU46601
TGGGTATGGAAGTAATGCACGAGCGTAATGCTCACAACTTCCCTCTCGACTTGGCAGCTGGTGAGGCAGCTCCTGTTGCTTTAACCGCTCCTGTGATCAACGGTTAATTCGTGAGTTTTTAGCTCAATAAAAAGCGCTCTCCGCAAGGGGGGCGCTTTTTTGTTGTTGGGCTTGCCCGTTCGGCTGAGCTCACGGCCGAAGCCTGAGCTTGCTGAAGGGCAGTCGAACTAAGCTGGATACCCCAGTTCGCTGTGCCGATGGGCATCCCGATCCGTCCGTTGTTTGTTTGTGGGATGATCGGGATAGTGCAACGACCTTTTACTTTGGCCTCCTATGCTTGTCCAAGACACACAACGCGATTGGAAACCAATTATTAAGCAATTTGAAGCGATTGTGGGCAAAAATGGTGTTGTCCAGCGTCGTGAAGAATTGTTGACCTATGAATGCGATGGTCTCACCAGCTATCGCCAGCGTCCGGCGTTGGTGGTACTGCCGCGCACAACTGAGCAAGTGGCCCAGGTAGTGAAGATATGCGATCGCAATTCTATCTATTGGGTTGCACGCGGTGCCGGCACAGGTTTATCCGGTGGTGCCCTGCCAGTCGAAAACTGCGTTTTAATAGTTACCGCCCTAATGAAACGCATCCTCGACATTGACCTAGAAAACCAGCGAATCGTCGTGGAACCAGGCATCATCAACAACTGGGTAACACAAGCCGTGAGTGGCGCTGGTTTCTACTACGCTCCAGACCCCTCTAGCCAAATTATCTGCTCAATTGGTGGCAACGTTGCCGAAAATTCAGGCGGCGTCCATTGCCTCAAATACGGCGTAACTACCAACCATGTCATGGGATTAAAACTGGTCATCCCTGATGGCTCTATTGTCGATGTTGGCGGGCCAGTACCAGAAATGCCCGGTTACGACCTCACAGGACTCTTTGTCGGTTCAGAAGGTACTCTAGGCATTGCCACCGAAATTACCCTCAGAATTCTCAAAACACCTGAAGATATTTGTGTCCTGTTGGCAGACTTTAACAGCATTGAAGAAGCAGGTGCCGCTGTTGCTGACATTATCGGGTCAGGGATTATTCCAGCGGGAATGGAGATGATGGATAATCTCAGCATCAATGCTGTGGAAGATGTTGTGGCGACTGGTTGTTATCCCAGAGATGCTGGTTCTATTCTGTTAGTTGAACTCGATGGTCTGGAAGTAGAAGTAGCAACCAATAAACATCGTGTTGCTGAACTTTGCAAAAAGAATGGGGCACGAAATATTACAACAGCTAACGACCCAGAAACCAGACTGAAATTATGGAAAGGTCGTAAAGCTGCTTTTGCCGCAGCGGGTCATGTTAGTCCGGATTACTTCGTTCAAGATGGGGTTATTCCTCGCACTCAACTAGTAGATGTTCTCAAGGAAATTGAAGCGTTGAGTGAGAAATATGGCTATCACATTGCTAATGTATTTCACGCAGGCGATGGCAATCTTCATCCTCTGATTCTTTACGATAATTCAGTACCGGGGGCGCTGGAGAAGGTAGAAGAATTAGGTGGAGATATTCTTAGATTGTGTGTAAAAGCTGGCGGTAGCATTTCTGGTGAACATGGCATCGGTTCGGATAAGAAATGCTTCATGCCAGATATGTTTAGTGAGGCTGATTTGGAGACGATGCAATGGGTACGTCAAGTATTTAATCCTCAAGGTTTAGCCAATCCAGGTAAGATTTTTCCGACTCCTCGCACTTGTGGGGAATCGGCAAATGTTCAAAAAGTAGCGCAGTTTAAGGGAGCAGAAGTCTTTTAACCGTCGGCTTTTAAATTGAGCCAGGGAAGCGTGTAAGTTTTAGAATTCCTGCTCTAGGAAGGCAGCTTGAAAAATCTGCTCGGCAGTGAGATTTAGCTCTGGAAAAGTTGGCGATAGAAGTTGGTCATTACCACGAAACTGAGTGACTTGATATTCACCTTCAACTAAAACGTGAATTGATATCGTAGGTTGTTTGGGATTGCCGATGAACCGCCTCCCACCTAACGCAGCATAGTCCACTATCCAATATTCTGGAATACCAATTTCCTCATATTCACCGAATTTGAGAAAGTAATCATCACGCCAATTGGTACTCACTACTTCCACTACCAGAGGAATTGATGTGGCTTGAGAAACTGTAGATGATTTTTTCCAAAGTGGTTCATTAACTAAGTTAGAGCGATTCACTAACAACACATCTGGCACATAACCAGAGTCCTTTTCTGCTGGTCTAACTAGTACTTGAGCGGGGATGAAGTAGGGGATTTTTAATCTACGACATTCAAAATTGAGTTCTGAAATCAAAAATGCTCTGACTAATTCATGTTCCCCTGTTGGCTGCATTTCAAGAATTACCCCATTATGCAGTTCGTACCTGCCGTTTTCAGGTTTCCACTCTAGGAAATCTACATAAGTTATTGGTTTTGGTAAAGCTTGAGTCATAAGGATTCTGTATCAGTCGGGATTTCGCGATCGCATTCAAGCAGTACTTTAGTCCAGTTCCACTTGAGGTTTGAGCTCAACCTTTAAATCAGGGAGTCCATTAAGTTTTTCGGGAGGCTGAGCTTCTTCTGTCAAGGGCACTAAGATAGTTAAGCCACCAGGTATACACTCAACCTCAATCGGTGTCATGCCAACAAGTTCCCCATCCAGGACGACTTTCTGAGGTGGATCTGCGGTGACAGTAACACGTCTGGCTCGCAGATAGCCGATGTCATCTCGCTCAACGGCCTCGCCACTTAAAGCAGTTTGTAGCAGGTGGTAAGAAGCTGCGATCGCACCAGCGCGGTTTACAGGTGCCACTAAAGTTATATCTAACAGTCCATCATCATAAATAATGCCAGCAGGTCCTTGAGCCAAAATTGATGTGGGCGGTGCCGCATTCGCTATTGTCACAGCAGCAACAGTAACCGTGATTATTTTCTCATCCGTTTCGATCTTCGCCTCAAAGCTGTCAAACTCCCGCAGATGTTGAACCCCAGCCAGAATGTAAGCCAGCATTCCAAAGCGGTTTTTTGCCTCTCGATCCGCTTTTTCGACGACTTCTGCCTCAAACCCTACCCCAACAAGCAAAACCATCGGTTTCCCGTTGCACATGGCTGCATCGACTACCTTGGTCGCCCCCTCCAAAATTGTCTGACAAGCTAGTTCAATTGTGTCTGGAATTCCCAACGCTGCGGCAATGGCGTTGGCTGTACCCCTTGAAATCACGCCTAAAGGAATATTGGTTCCTACCAATGCCTCAGCGGCTGCTGAGAGAGTGCCATCACCTCCAGAAGCAATGATCATCTCGACTCCACGACTTACAGCGTCACGGGCTAGTTGACCCGCATCAACGTCTGGCGTCGTAAATCGAATATCCAGGGTAATGTCAGGTTCTAACAGCGTTTGGATTTTAAACAAATCTTGCTCTGGGTCACCTTGACCCGACACGGGATTGAAGATGAGGCAGGCGGAACGCATTTGTTCTTTGTCCTTTACGATTTGCTCTTATCTTCTATTTTGTCGGAGCTAAGCACAATACTACATAAAGAGCGATCGCTTGACTTCTCAAAAGATTTTGGTTAAATTAACGCGGGATGTACCTTG
>DALYIW010000499.1:0-1546 GCA_031970155.1 Coleofasciculaceae cyanobacterium CTOTU46601
GGCATGGGCGGCATGGGCGGCATGGGCGGCATGGGCGGCATGGGAATGATGTAATCCATTGCCTTTGTAGCTTAATCCTCCAAGCAGCTTGTCTTTCTAGGCAGGCTGTTTTTTTGCGATTCCCTCGGAAAATTGGAGTATTTTTGCTTCTTTTGATCAGCAACAGCTTGCCTTGGTTTTATTAACGGGAAATTCCTACTCCATACTCCCCACTCCCACCTTAATTACCAGAGAGACTAGTTTTCTTAATCTTCTAGTCGATTGGCGATCGCACTCAAAAATTTCTCGACATTAAAAGGTTTGAGGATGTAGTCATTCATCCCCAGATCTCTGATTTTCTGGAGATTGTTGCGATCGGCACTAGCCGTGAGAAACATAAAAGGAATTGTTGCGGTTATCGGCTCTTCGCGCAGTGCATTCAGCACACCATAGCCATCCAACTCCGGCATCATCACGTCGCAGAGAATCAAATCAGGTTGATAGTCTTTTGCCATCTGCACACCAACGAAGCCATTCTCAGCACCTACCGCCTCAAACCCTTCAATTTCAAGAAGTTCAATCAGGTTTTCTCGTATAAAAATTTCGTCCTCAATCACCAGAATTTTCTTCATGGATGGCTCTAGCAGCGTAACCGTGTTCTTTACGGTTACTTCATTTTCTAACATCATTTTCTTCGGGGAAAGTTTACATATCTTGACATGATCCCTGTTAAAGAGAGGTTATCTGTCTCTCATAACCTAGAAAATGATTGAAAACACATCATTAAGGTGATTGAAAACACAAAGAAAATGCAACGATATCTGCTTATCCTGAAGCTGTTTTGGAGTACGGCGATCGCTGCCGAGCTAGAATATCGCCTCAATTTCATCATCGCCACCTTGACCAGTCTAGGAAATCTGAGCGGTAGCTTATTTGGTCTATTTTTGTTCTACCGTACTGGCTACACCTTCGAGGGCTGGAACTGGGACCAAGCGCTGGTAATCCTGGGTATTTTTACTTTACTGCAAGGTTTTTCTACTACCTGTCTAGTGCCCAACCTGAACCGAGTTGTCGATCAAGTCCAGCAGGGAACACTGGACTTTGTGTTACTTAAACCGATCAGCAGTCAGTTTTGGCTGTCGTCGCGTACCGTTTCACCTTGGGGGATGCCAGATATCCTCTTTGGAGGTGTGCTAATTGCCTATGCTGGTGGACGCCTTGGCTTAGGAATCACGAACTACCTCCTAAGTACTATACCCATCTTTTTTGGGCTTATGAGCCTCTACAGCCTCTGGTTTATGCTGGCGGCAACGAGCATTTGGTTTGTCAAAATCTCTAACGTTACTGAAGTACTCCGAGGACTGATGGAAGCTGGGCGATATCCGATGGTTGCTTATCCTACTACTTACCGATTCTTCTTTACCTTCGTGGTGCCCGTGGCATTCCTAACGACTGTGCCAGCTGAGACGATGCTAGGTCGTAGTAACATCATCTGGATCGTTGGTGCTGGTGCTTTAGCGTTGGGGTTACTGTTGGCTTCTGCTATCTTTTGGCGGTTTGCACTGCG
>DALYIW010000499.1:1565-3588 GCA_031970155.1 Coleofasciculaceae cyanobacterium CTOTU46601
ACACTAGCGCTTCTAGTTAGATAGTGAAAATAGAGAGTCGGGAGTCGGGAGTCGGGAGTCGGGAGTCGGGAGTCGGGAGTCGGGGAAGTGGAATTTTCATTCGCCAAGCCGTCAAGTTCTAACTTTTGGGTACCTGACATCTCAAACTTCTGGGCGATACTAAGAGCTTTTGACTTGTGCGAACTTACACAGGTGAGGGCTGAATTTAGACAAGCACAGAGAAAAAACAATGCCGGACGAAACATTAAAAAAAGACCTTCCCGAAATCGATCCTACAGAGATCGAAGATTCTAGAACTGCGATCGCATCGGAACATCATTCGTTCTTGGAAAAGGTCATGGTTAAAAGTGGTCTGGCAGATTTGTATGACGCCAGAGACTTTACGGAAGTTGTGTTCCGTGTTATGCGGGACTTAATGACGACGGAAGCTGCCGATCGCGTTGAGGCAGAACTGCATCAAGAGGCTGTGCCGACAAAGGAAAAAGCACTCCAGATGGAGGTAGCCGATTTGTGGAAAGACACCAATCCAATCGTGGGATTGTTGAGTCGGGTGCGTCCACCTTGGCAAGGTCCTGGCATCTTCAAGATTGACTCTGATCGCTTCCTCTTTCGAGTTGCCAATGAAGGAGGACTCCCACGGACGGTTGAACGAGAGCAGGCTGTTAAAGCCGTGTTTTCTGCTACCAAAGACGAACTTTCTGAAGAACGAATTCAGGAAGTTGCCACCTGGCTCCCCGATCATGTGCGAAAGCTTTGGGAGGAGGCATAAAGGGAAGGATGAAAGATGAAGGATGAAGGATGATAGCGCCAGCCTTGCGTCAGTCTGGGATGAATGCGCTCATAGCCCTATAAATAACTAACGGTGCTTTAAATAATGATGATTTCTTGTTTTCTGCATAACTTTGACATCTCCCTCGGTTGAAACACGAGGGATTCTAAGAGGATATGGCTTCGGGGTCTAAAAGACCATCCCTCATCCCTCATCCCTCATCCTTTCATAGAAGTAAGCCCTACCATAAATGGTGTAAAATCCGCTCTCTAAAAAGCTTTCAAGCCTTTTTTGTAGCTGGATAATAGGGATATTGAATGTAGAGAACCATTTTGTCAACTGCGCCTACAACTCCCAATATTTCCTCAGAGTCAGTCACTAGTAAAGCTCGTCTATGGATGCCTGAGCGGGTTTTGTTTACGCCTGCTGCTTTAGAAGAACCTTGGGGACAACAAATTCTCTCACGAGTGCGATCGCTCAATCTCCCAATCGAAGAGCTACCCCGCAATCGTCTAACTGGGCTGCGTGGAGAGGACGAGCGAGAGACCTATGATATTGCCAAGCGCACCCTTGCAGTTGTAACTGCACCAAAAAGTAGCCTCAAGCTTAGCCCCATTCCGCCCTCAGCAGATTGGCAGTTCCACTTAGCAGAAGGTTGCCCCGCCCACTGTCAGTATTGCTATCTAGCAGGTAGCTTACAAGGGCCTCCTGTGATTCGTGTCTTTGCCAACCTGCCGCAAATATTAAATAACTTGGCGGCTTACGAACATCCTGGCGAGACCAAAACATTTGAAGTCAGTTGCTACACCGACCCCTTGGGCATTGAGCATCTGACAGGCAGTTTAGCAGAGTGCATTCGCTACTTCGGCACCCGTGAAGATGCTCATTTACGCTGGGTATCCAAATTCGATCGCGTAGATGAATTGCTAGATTTGCCTCATAACGGTCATACTCGTTGCCGTATGAGTATTAATGCTGCCCAAATCTCTGCTCGATTTGAGGGCGGTACAGCGTCAGTTGCCTCCCGACTTCAGGCATTACGACACCTAGCACTGCCACGCGCTTCTGGAGGTGGCGGCTACCCCGTAGGTTTGGTAATTGCGCCCATTATGCCTGTGGAGGAATGGCAGTACCATTACAGTTGTCTATTAGACTCGATCAGCGCCGCCTTAGATTTTGACTGCGATCTTACCTTTGAGCTAATTTCTCACCGTTTTACACCCGGCTCGAAGGAGGTGCTAATGAACTGGTATC
>DALYIW010000500.1:0-308 GCA_031970155.1 Coleofasciculaceae cyanobacterium CTOTU46601
TGTTGTTTGTTGTTTGGCTTGCCCGTTCGGCTGAGCTCACGGCCGAAGCCTGAGCTTGGTCGTTGGGTTGTTTGTTGTTTGTCAAGCAGGTAGGCTTAAAAAATCCACATAAATTTGTAGGGGCATGTTTATGGATAAGGTTTGAAAAAAAACAGTTTCTTCTATTCAAAACCTGTCCTCACTAAAGCTCCGGTGCTCATGTATGTTTACTCACCTGCTTATTGATTATTTTATTGTTTTACCAACAACTAATAATTGGACAAGCTGTTATTTTATTCTTTTACAAACAACCAACAACCAACAACCAA
>DALYIW010000500.1:360-3538 GCA_031970155.1 Coleofasciculaceae cyanobacterium CTOTU46601
AGAAATTGTCAACTTAAGGGGTAAGAACGTCCGATGTATGGAACTCCTTTAACTGGTACAGTGTCTGGATCAGATACCATCAAGAATAATCGCAGGTAGAACGAGGCTGACCTGTCAACGGCTTTTTTGAATTTTTCAACCTTAAATAAGGGTCCGGCGATTCCTTTATCATCGCTGAGATTTTCATCGATCATTTGATTGGGAACAATGGTGCTAAGCGCTTGGGATTGAGGTATGTCTGTCATACCGGAAGTTATCCGAATCACTCGCCCCGTAACGTTATCAAAATCAGTAATAGAACTTTGATCCCAATCTACACGGATAGTTTCCTCGTTCTTGGATATATTCTTAATGCTGACTGGCAACTGCGCCAACTCAGAGTACCTATATTTGTCTCTGAACTTAAAACTAAACGTCACTAAATCTTGCAAATTTTGTTCTGCCAGTTGATTTTTGAGGTCATCAAAGTCTGGCTCGATTCTCACTTCATTACGTAAAGACAGTCTCGCTTGGTAAAAAACATAAAAAATAATAATTAAGTAAACCGTAAAAAGTAGTAAGTCGCGACTATCAATCATTAGAAACCTCCTAATCTGACCACTTCAACGTTAAAAGCATTACATATTACCATGAAAGTCCATATTTTAATAGACTATTATGGTTATTTACATATTACAAGTCTCAAGTGACTAATTTTCTGGATATTTGGAAGCTTAATCTTTATTAATAGATGAAAAATTTTCAAACCAGCCTCGACGCCAGAAAAATAAGACTAGACTGCAAGCGGTTGCAGCCATAGCGGCTAAACAAACTGGATAGCCCCAGTACGAGTTCAGTTCTGGCATATTCCAAGGGGATTTTTCTGTATTAAAGTTCATGCCGTACACTCCGGCAATGAAAGTGAGTGGAATAAAAATGCTGGAAATGACGGTCAGAAGCTTCATAATTTCATTCATTTTATTACCAACTGATGATAAATATACATCCATTAACCCAGAAGCTAATTCACGGTATGTTTCTACCATATCCATAACCTGAACAGCATGGTCGTAACAGTCTCGCAGGTAAATTCTTACCTCAGGACTAATCAGATCGCTTCCATCGCGGATTAAGCTATTAATTGCATCTCGTTGCGGCCAAATGGCGCGGCGTAAGGCTAACAATTCTCGTCGGACTTGGTAGATTTTTGCCAGAGTTCGGCGTGTAGGGTTGGTAACGACTTCTTCTTCTAAATCTTCAATTTTCTCTCCATAGGCTTCTAGCACGGGGAAGAATCCATCGATAATCGCATCCAATAGTGTGTAAGCTAAATAATCAGCTGCCTGTTTGCGGATGATGCCTTTGTGTGTGCGAATGCGATCGCGTACGGGTTGGAAACAATCCCGTGTCGGTTCCTCTTGTACCGTGAGCAGGTAATGTTTCCCTAACACCAAACTCACTTGCTCAATCCAGAAACTATCTCCCTTCTCTTTGAGCATCACCATCTGGGCGATAATCACCAAATGGTCTTCGTAATCCTCTACTTTTGGACGTTGGGGAACATTGACAATATCTTCTAGCACCAGCGGATGTAAATCAAATACCTTACCTAGCCGCCGCAAAACATCTTCACAACCTAATCCCAATACATCTACCCACGAAACGGATTCGGTATCTAGGTAAGGAATACTGTCTTCTGGTCTATTCAGCTGTACGCGAGCTGCGTTAATTTCGTTGTAGTCAATTAAGACAATTTTTGTGGGTGAAGCATCTTCCTCAATATAGAGGGTTCCTGGTATGGTTCCCTGCTCGTCGTAGTAATAATCAAACAAATCTTCTTCTTCTTCGGGTTGTTCGGCTAATCTTAAATGTGAAGAATGCTGGTCTGTCATAAGGCTTGACTTAAAAATACTTCAGGATTACTTTGAAAAGCTATTGCCCAAATTAACTTGAGAAGACTAGCTGACGTACAACCTGTATCACTAAGTAAATAAAGCGATGCAATCAACAAAATTAGTTGAGACATGGGGCTGCATAGATTTAGTAGCTCTTGAACAGAACGTGTTGCACATAGAAGGTTGGGTAGGCTCAATCAAAGGTGAATCTGTTGACGGTTTTATTGTTTGTTGTGGAGGTAAGGAATTTATAGAGTTTGAATTGACTAAAGGGATTTTTCGTCCTGATGTGAAGGCAGCTTTTCCCAACCTGGACTGTAATGAACATGCCAGATTTAACATTCGCGTGCCTCTAAACCAAGAAGAACACAAGCAAGTTCAGAACTCTCTCCTTAGTTTGACTCCATTAGTGGGAAATTATCAAGGTTACACCCTGCTCAATATCATAGAGCCTTCTATCCCTCTTCCCAGCCAAGAGAATTCTCATTTAGTAGGTGGTAATTTTCTCAGAGTGGCTTTTGAGTTTCTTGGTCACCTAGTAAACAGAGCTGGTCTGCAACGAACAGACAAGGTACTTGATGTTGGTTGTGGTACAGGTCGCATTGCCTATGCTTTAACTTACTACCTATCCCCTGTCGCTGGCTACGAAGGCTTTGATATTGTGGAGCAGTTAGTTCAATGGGCCCAGCAAACGATTACTCCTCGCTTTCCCAACTTTAACTTTCGCAAGGTAGACATTTACAACCAGTACTACAACCCAAATGGTACACAACGGGCGGCAGAGTTCATCTTTCCCTATGAGGATGAATATTTTGATTTTGTCTTTCTTACCTCTGTATTCACTCACATGCAAGCCCAAGAGGTTTACCATTATCTAGATGAAATTCATCGAGTATTAAAGCCTGGTGGTCGGTGTCTATGTACCAGCTTCCTGCTCAATGAGCAGTCAGAACGTCTGATTGCAGTGGGTAAGAGTTCTCAGAATCTAGTCTATGAATTGAAGGAGTGTTTTACTAATAACCCAGAAGTGCCGGAGAGTGTCATCGGCTATCAAGAATCTCTACTGCTACAGTGGATGATGGATTATGGCTTGACAGTACAGGCAAAGTATTACGGTTGCTGGTGTGGACGAGACGAGTTCACCAGCTATCAGGACATACTGGTTCTAAAAAAAGAGTCAGTTGGAAGGATGAGGGATGAAGGATGAAGGATGAGGGATGATATCATGTCCGCTGAAGCGCTGACGATATGCGTAGGTTGGGTAGAGGAACGAGACCCAACATCGGGAGCTCTTGATGTCAACC
>DALYIW010000501.1:0-3528 GCA_031970155.1 Coleofasciculaceae cyanobacterium CTOTU46601
GCCGTCACCGTGAAAGATGCCGTTGTTAAAACTTGTGCTACAGGCGTCTCGCCTCCTACTCTGAGCGCAATTTCGCCCAAAATCAAACGAGTATTAACTTGAGGCGGAATATTAATCTTGCAGCTAAAGCGAACCGGCAGATTTCCTGCTGGTAACATTTGCTCCACTTCTGCCACAACTTGGGAATTTTGCGGATCGCGCAGGTAAATTTTTATCTCAGTACCTGGCAGATATTGACCAACTGCATCGGCACTCTCGAATTGACCTGAAACTGTTAAAACCCCGTCTGGGCGAGCCACATACGTTTCGTTGTCTAGAGCGATCGCCACCGATGGAAAAGCGACAGTAGGTGTATCAGTTATTACGACTTCTTGTGCATTAACGGCAGTATTTGGGGTAGCAGGTATCGCATCTGAAAGCTTGAATCTATTCTCCCCATCCAAGATTCTTTCGTTGTTACCCTGCTCGCCTGCACCTCCGTTCAGCTGCTGGGTTTGAGGCGCAGATTCGGGCAATACTTGGATTTGAAGCGTATGCTGCCAGGTATCGCCCATTAAATCGGTAATTAAGTCTGGACGACAGCGAAATTCCCAGATACCCGGTTTGAGATAGTTAAAGGGTATCACTACCATCAACCCATCAGCGTTGGTAGAGCGGGCGTGTTTCTGCATCCGTCGCTTAGGCGGATCTTCGTAGGTGGAATCGTGGGTGATGCGAACATCCACCTCAGTGTCAGTGTAGCTAGAGCGGACGGCGAGGCGATATCGGCCTGCCTGAATTTCCACCTGAGCTTGTGATGCTAGGGTGTGCCAGGTGGCTTCGCCTTGGCGCTGGAGCAGAAATTCCCAGGTTTCCATTGGTGGGTGTAAAGATAGCAGCGATCGCACTTAATTCTAGACCAGCGACGGGGACAGGGCAATTGGGTGGGGCAGAACGTAAGCACCAAGAAATTCTCAAATACCCTCTAAGACTGTCGCCAGTTTTCAGTCTGTAAGCCGGGAACTCGATCAAATTCCCGTTGATTAGCAGTCACCATTATGAGGTGATGTTGAACCGCAGTAGCAGCAATTAGTACGTCATAAGCACCAATTGGCTGTCCTTGAGATTTGAGGATAGTGCGAATCTCAGCAGCTTTTTCTGATTCTGGAATGCCAAAAGGAAGCAGGTTAACAGAATTTAAGAAACTGGTAATGATGGGTTCAATTTTTTGGGCGCGTTGGGAGTTGAGTTGTAAGCCATAGCGCAATTCCATCACGGTGATAACAGAAACAGCTATGTCGATGGGTGGCGTTTTCTTGAGTTGGGTTTGGGTACCTGGTTCCCCTTTAATGAAGTCGCTGATGACACAAGTATCGAGCAGGTAGCGCATTAAAACAACTCCAGTTCGCGGGGTGGAAGGAGTTCATCGCGATAAGACTCGAAGGCTGGAAAGTCTGGGATGCCAGTATAGGAAAGGATTTCGCTTGACCATTGAGAGGTCTTGCTTAAGGGGATTTGAGTAATTTGGCGCAGAGATTGGAGAATGAAGGTTTCCAGGGGGATATTGAGTTGGGTTGCTTGTTGGATCAGGTATTGTTCGAGGTCTTGGGGTAAGTTGATAGTGATTTGCATACGAGTAAGTACGACACCGATATACAGGATTAGTTATGGAGCAACTTAAAAAAGAACGGCTAGAAGCAAAGGGCTGGAAGCTTGGTACAGTTTCAGAATTTTTGGAACTTACACCAGAAGAAAATGCCTTGATTGAAATCAAGTTAGCACTCAGTCGGAGTCTGAAGCAACGACGACAACAAGTGATGACACAAGCTGAATTAGCAGGAAAAATTCAATCAAGCCAACCCCGCATCGCTAAGGCAGAAAATGGTGATGCTTCAGTTTCGATTGAACTGCTAATACGTGCAATGCTAGCAACAGGTGCAACCCCTAAAGAAATTGGACAAGTCATTGCCGAAGTTGGATGATGTTACCGCGCCAGTGCTTACAGATAAGGCTTGCCCAACGCTTAATGTCTCAGAAATAACTTTGCTGCACCGCCCCACTAATATCGTGCCCGTTCGCGTGCTGCACGTGCGGGGCGGGTTTACTGATTCAGAGCGCTGCTGGCAACGATTTCTCGTAAAACCCGCCCCTACAACCTCAAAAAATATACACTACCATTGCTACCGCACATGATATGAGAGATGAGGCAGCTCAACGGCAAAGGTCAGCGGCGGCAAACAACACCTAAACGAAGCGCACCATCTCTCGTCTGCTCGACTGCGTTGTTATGCCGCCGCGATCGCCCTGACTAATTTGCACTAACTTGATTCTTCGCTTTGATCGGTCGTCTCCCCCAAGGCTTGAGAACCGAAATCCCAATAATGACAAAGAGAAAGAGAACCTGAATTACAGTTCCAAGCAACACACCTTTAGCATCAAATCCGTAGATTGGATTGTCTAGAGCTTGTAATCCCTCTTGTCCTGAAAGTTCAGCAGCAACGTTGCCCCACGGAAATAGCCAGAAGGTTCCAAAAATGACTAACCCAGTCGTCAATACCCACTTTGTAATCACCCAGTAGAACTTGGTGAATCCATAGTTCGTTACCCAGCAAAGGAATGTTGCTGTAACAACTGAGCCAATGGCTGAGGGAATCACAATCCAGTCATCCAACAGAGTAATTGCTGCATCGAGAGTGTGTAGTACATCTGAATTGGTTGAGTGAGTGTTTCTCAGGGACAAAAGAAACATACTCAATACGGCTCCTGTCCAGAGCGCAGCAAACCCAACGTGTGCGGACAGCAACCAGTTTTTTTGATTGATACTCAGCTTTGGCATTTTTCCTCCTAAATCGTTGTAATCGACCCCAAAGCGCAAAAACCAAGCCTGCACTCGTTTGAGTTGCGCGGCGCATAAATTCAATATATTGATAGTTAACATATTAACTAATTTCTAAAAGGTCAACATCACAGGACTCAGACGCTAGAGAAAATTCTGAACAATTCGATCGAGCAGCTTCAAAACTGCTTCCTGCTCGGCTTCTGGAACGTTATCAGTTGCCTTGTTAATCGTCTGTGCCCCAATTGCCGGTAGAACGTGCATTAGCCGTTTTCCTTCCTCGGTCAACCAAATGCGGACGATGCGGCGATCGTCGCGATCGCGCTCTCGATAAACAAGGTTACGATCTTCCATCCGATCGACTACCCCAGTTAGCGTTGCGCCCAATTGCTTGAGCTTGTCAGCGATTCCAGACGTTGAAAGACCATCTTCTTCCCACAGACAACACAGGACAAGGTAGTGAAAGGGTGTCAATCCGTAGGGTTCTAACCGTTCGAGAAAATCTCGATACATCAGTTGGGATGCCAGTTTGAGTTTGTAGCCTAAGTTGTAAGGGGCTAGAGCGTATCGCCATTGTTGAAGAAAATCAGCATTTGAGGATGAACTGGGCATTTCGGGACAAGGTTGATTGCTAAGTCAAATAGTTAATGCATTAACTAGCGCTACTGTTGTGTTTTCAAGCTATCAATCTCGCGTCGCAGTTCGTCTGTTTT
>DALYIW010000502.1:0-3468 GCA_031970155.1 Coleofasciculaceae cyanobacterium CTOTU46601
GCTGTTGCTGGTCAGTTGCAGGCTTCTGTTGGTACTTTTGTTGTTGGTGAGGATTAGAAAATAGATTTTGGGGAATAGATAATTTACTTTTTCCCAATACTTTTTTGGCTGGCAATTATAGTACAGGACTTATTTACAAGCACGATATGGGGTAGGGGCGTATAGCTATATGCCCCTACAGATGGTGGTTCCACAGGAGATTTGCCTAAGTTCTGATGAACAATGAAAAGCCCCATAAATAAATTTAGGGGCTTGAAATACTGAAAATTTCTTTTCTTCGACCTAATTAAATTTAGGGGTTTGTAGCTGAAGATTTTTCATCCCAGGCTGACGCCGACGCTCCTTACGTCGCTGACACTTCGCGATCGCAATGGTCATCATCCTTTTTTTGTCAACCCTGAGTTTGCTTGAACTTGGTAATGTCGTTGAAGACGACAGAAAGTCCATCGCTACAAGGATAGGCGTGTAGCTCAAACCATTTCTCTAACGGTGAGTAAAAGGCTTCAAACGTCACTGTAATTTGCTGCTCAACAGCTTTATGACATTCACGGTCAAAAATTGACCCGTCTGCCTTAGGAATCACTTCCCACAGGCTCTTACCTAAGAATTCAGTGCGCGATGTCTGTAAAATCTGCTCCGCTTTCTGATTGAAATAGGTGAACCGCCATTCATGGTCTAGGGTAAAGAAACCATCTGTGATGCTTTCTAGAATCTTGCTAACTTGCTGCTTGGATTCTAACAACGCTGTCTCTGCCTGTTTGCGCTCTGTGATCTCGCGCTGAAGTGCGACCCAATGGGTCAGCTGACCGCTCTTGTTGGTGATTGGAACGATATTTAGCTCCACCCAGAACTCTGAGCCGTCTTTGCGATAGTTAAGCAACTCGACCTGAACGGGTTGCTGCTTGGAGAGCGCAGTCCGAATTTTGTCTAACTGAGAGCGGTCTGTTTTCGGACCTTGCAACAGGCGCGGCGTCCGACCAAGAACTTCTGCCAGATCATAGCCAGTAATTCGGGTAAAGGCTTGGTTGACGTATAGAAGCTCAGGACCTGGTGCGTCTATATGCTTAGCTTCTGTGATTAAAATCCCGTCTTGGGTATTTTCCACCGCTGACTCTAATAGGCGCATCCGCTCTTCTGCTTGCATCCGTGCGCTGACATCACGAACGAAACTCAGAGAAACTAGTTGGTCGCAGTACTCAATAATCCGACTGCTAATTTCCACTTGTATTTCTGTACCATCCTTACGCCGCAATGAATGCTCAAAGATGATACTCCCTGTTGCCTGCATCTTCTGGTTGATGATCTTTTGACGGTCTTCAGGTATTGGTACATCAATGTCTCTTGTTCTCAGCTTGAGGAGTTCTTTGCGGGTGTAGCCGAGTCGTCTTGCCGCATTCTGGTTAGCGTCTAAGATGCGACTGGTTGATAAGTCGATGATGAAGATTGAGTCGTTCGCGTATTCAAATAAGTGACGGTAGTTAGCTTCTGATTCCCTGAGAGATTCTTCTACCTGTTTGCGCTCCGTAATATCTCTAGCCGTGCAAATCACAGCTTCAACACTACTACTGATTCCCAGGATTGGGCTGAGGATACATTCGTAGTCCCGCACTCCATCGATAGTCGGGTAACTAATTTCCTTAGTCAAGGGTCGTTTTGTCGCAAACACCACTTCACGCTGGGCGTCGAGTGGCTCTCTCTCAATGAATTCTGAGGGTAGGTCTAGCTGCCTCCAAGTCTTACCCAAAATTTGACTCTGGGGCAATCCAAACAATTGGGCAAGCGCCAGGTTCGCATAGGTAAATCTCCCCACCCGATCAATTACACAAATGGGGTCTGGAGAGGCTGAGAGTACCTGGTCAAATATCCTAGCTTGCTGCTCAATTCTAGCTGCCAGTTCTTGCCGTTCTGGGTCCTCAGGCTTGCCATTTGTGAAGCCGCCTTCTAGTTCTTGCTTATTTGCTCCATTCGGTGTCGCCCCTCCTTCATTTCCATCAGTTGCCTGCATCCAGAACGCCTCTGCCGACAGAAAAGAGTTGACCATCGGTGAAGACTTCTCTGAATTACTGATCGCCTGCTCTTGGTTAACCCCTGCGTTAGCACGTTCTCCATAAGGGTTCTCAAAGAGTAAGGCCTGTGATTCACTTCGCTGATTTGAGCTGCGCCCTGCTAGCTCCTCCGGAGCCGCTTTGCTGACACTAGTGTTTCGCAAGCATTCGTCCTGTTTCCCCAACACTAGCGTTAACGGCATTGCCTGGTTATGTGTTGGGCTAATCTCAACTCCTGTGGTTTCTGATAGTGATTGTTGAGTGAGTTGAGTCAGCTGTTGAGTCAGCGTCGTCAGTTTTGTTTCTAACTGGTGCAGTTGTTCCTGAAGTTCTTCAACCGTAGCTGGGCGTGATTCAGGTTGAGGGAAGCCAAACGCCTGCTTTAAAGCTTCAATCACTACTGCTGTTCGATCACGACCTGTCGTCTCAGCCCGAAACCGAATCTCCTGAATCAGGTTATCTGGAAGTCTAAAAGTCGCTATCTTACTGACCATTGTTTAAAGTTTAAGGGGGTGTTTGTAAAGTTTTTCTGATAAAGAGGTCTAACTCTTGTGGCTTGAGCCAAATTATCGCCCAGTGCTGACGGGAAAAAGCTACTCTGGATATAGCTCTCAATGTTCTTGCTCACAAAGGTGAAAGAGGGTGATTGGTATTTTCTTAAGTTTTTCTTTACAAACAACCCAATACCATATTTCACTCGTCGGCTGCACCCTTCTATTAACGGATTTTCTCTCTCTGATGAGAAACTTTACTGTGAGCCAACCAGATGCTTTTTGGGCTAAACTCTCTAGGTTGCTGAGCTTGCGCTTTTTAAGATATAGAGCAAGGGACATTATCACATTGTCGCAAATATAACTCGACAAGGCATCGGTGAAATTACGGTTTTTGTGGTGAACTCCCTAAAACACTCTAAGTAACTATATACAGTGTAGCTATTACCTTATCCTGAACCTCATCTATTGAGTAGAGGCAAGTGGACAAGATTCATACACTCTTGGTAATCGTCTCCTGTCATAAGATACTGGAAAAATACACTTTATTGCTTGGGAGTCTCAACTACTCAAGCACTAGAGCGTTAGAGCAAGGTATTGATGAATACACACGTCAACAACAATCCTGCTTTTAGCAACTTCACTTCGACTGGAAAAACCTCATGTTTTGTTGACTACTCCACAAAAACTACTGATTTGCCAGCGATCGCCATTAGTTCAGTTGAGCTGCCCCCCCACTTTCAAGAAACATGAGGGGAGAGGGGGTGAGTGGGAGAAGTCAAGCTTAGTGTTTCTTTTATCTATGACGGGAACACAAAGCGCCCGTGAACTGCTCTCGATAAATTGAATAGAAAAACTTGAGGCTTGTGTAGGGAAACAGAACTTACGCAAGTCAGCTACCGACACACTACTTGTAGAGTCTAAAGGTTAAT
>DALYIW010000503.1:0-2310 GCA_031970155.1 Coleofasciculaceae cyanobacterium CTOTU46601
CGGAGGTATATCGCGCAGCGTACCGGAGGTATACCGCGTTCAGCGTAACGGAGAAATATCGCGCTATCATTGCCCTTGATCTGCGAGCAATTCTTCACTTCTCTCACCAACTATTTAGCCTGGGTTATGCGGTTCAATCTCCTGCAAAAGATATATAGTCGAATGTACATTACAAAAACTGAATAACCTGGTTACAGGAGATAATATTATTGCAGTCGTAGGAACTTAAACTTGAATTATGACTCGACAAGTTGCCAACACAACAATTATAACAACCCTAAAACAAACCAATTTCACTTCTTCGGAGAGAGGCTCTCTCCGAAGAGAAGCAACAAATTTGGGTTAAAGCCAATTATAATTGCAACATTCAATGCCCTTGTCTATAGACTCTTTGAACTTTAAAGCCAATTTTTTCCCTAAATTTGACCTAATTTCTCACGGGGACAACTAAGGTAAAAAATTGTTACAGGCGCATGTTGATAGTCGCTCTCAAGCTGCTGCTTTCATAGCGCTGACTGGTTGGTACATCGCACCCAAGAACGGGCGCTCCTCCTGCGACATCTGTACTGTCATGTGGCAGAGCAAGCGGAACTGGAGTGGTGCAGGAGCCATGTTGATGCGCTCAACTACCACATCAATTAAAGAGAGAGATTGACGCGACACCTCAAAGCCAACATCGGACAGATACCGAGGACAATAGCCTACTAGATAATCATCTTCAGTAAACAGCATCAAGGCACGGCGGTCATAGGGATTTTCAGGGTCGCCAACTAGATGCAACACCTCGCCCATCTGTAAGCGACTAATTCGATTAGCGCTTAATGGTGGCAAATTAAGGAGTTCTTGAGCAAAGAAGTGGAAGTGGTAGAATCCATTCTCATCTGGTTCTGGACAGGGGAAAACAAACAAGGTGTCTGTAGCCCGTTGCCCTCCGCTTTTCGCTAGCATTGCCATTGGGTCGTCTTGATGAGTTGAGATGTTCAACCACCGCAAGAAATCTGCGTAGTCGGGTCGGCTGCGACGCAAGAGACGATTGGCGAATAAGGGAAACAGTTCTGGCGATTGATAAACTAAGTCTAATTCTGGGAACGACGGCAACGACCTGAAGCCGCATTGCTGTTGTGCTGCTACTATGCCTTGGATATAAAGAAATTGATAGCTAGTGCCGTCAAAGGTTAACCGCCCAATAGGAAACCAAGTGCGATCCAGTGGGTTTTGCCAAGCTAGAAACAATGTCTTCATGGTAGTTCTTTTTGCAAGTTAAGCAGTCGTTGTTGGTTGATTTCTAGGATTTGTTGAGCAAAGGCGATCGCTACTTCTGAAATAAATTCGTTGGGAATTCGGTTAAACAGCGCTTGTGTGTCTGTAATAGATACACCAGCTAGCTGTTCTAGCCATACCCTAGCAGCAAGAGGATAACGTTGTGCAGCTAATCGAAAGGCATCCAAAGGCTTGAGGGCCTTTCTGTCTCCTACTTGAAAATATAGTGCGGATCTGCATTTGTCTGCATAGGCCAAGACGGAACGATTGTCAAGCTTTTCTTGCCGCTTAATATCCAATAATTCCCGCCCCAAGCTGGATGCGTGGTCGTAGGTGGGGGCTAAATTTAGCGTTGCTGGCGATGTAGATGAGGTTACAGGGGTTTCAATAAATGCCCAGTTTTCATGATGGCGATCGCTATTACCAATCCACGCATCCAATAGTAGGTAGCCTACAAAGGTTTCGACTGCTGTTGTGATGCGTTTTGGAGGTATCCAGGAAAGAGGCAGTTGCACCACCTTATTGCTGATGGCTGTTAGCACGATATTGAGGGTATGTTGCGATACGTTAAAGGTTTGGAATTGTGGATAGTCTGGCACCATTGGAGCAAGAATCTCGTTTCCCTGAATTAGATTGCCAGCATCAGGTACAAAGGAAGGGGAAACCGTGCCGCGATTGTGATTCGGTGGTGGCTAGTTCAATTCGGGCATGGGGTAATCCGAGTAACTCGCTCAACTGGGATGCTATCTTTTCTGACCAATCTTCCCCGGTGTTGGGTCGGGCTTGTTTGTATAGGCAATAGCCCAATTCCGGGTGGTGGAACCAAAATTTGAATTTGGTTCCCATCGCCTCGGTGGCAACGGCTGCATCTGTTGGAACTACGATAATCGGAAAAGGTTGACTCATGAGGTCATCTGTTCGCTGAAAGCTCGCGCTCGCCTGCTACAACGCGGCGTATCCATCAGCATAGTCGCCCCGTACAAAATCGTTCGCCAACCGCCACTATCTCGTGTCCCTGCACCGGCGCCACGCCGGTGGCCTCGAGCGCGT
>DALYIW010000503.1:2320-3462 GCA_031970155.1 Coleofasciculaceae cyanobacterium CTOTU46601
CAAGAGCCAATGCAGTTTGAGATTAAACTCAGCAAGGCTGTCGCCAGCCCTGCTGGTCTTCAAAACCGTGCTTGCGGATTTCTCTGCACACGGCTCCTCAATGTTTTGGTGTTTGTCAAACACACTTCGCGCTATCTCTAGCCGTTTTGACATCGTGGCAGTGTCTATGGAGAAGTTGTAAATTTTGGTATTCGTCTTTCCCAAAATGGGAACGAGGAACTTTATGGTCTATTTCCAAAACATCTCCTTCCCTAAAGTGCAGTCCACACTCTGCACATTTACCCTTTTGTTTCTTGAGTAGTGTTGCCACTCTTTTGTTTGTTTCCGGGTGTTGCCCCATTCTTTTACCCCAGTAAATCCAATCTCCGTCGTAAGGAGATTTCTCTCCTTGAACTTTGACATGCCTCACGATGGGGGTTTTATCATGTTCTGATAGACGGACGGCTTTATCCCCCGTAGTTCTGAAGAACCACCCCGTTTTGTCACAGTCCCAGTATTTGCTAGATATCCAGTATTGTGATTTGTGAGGGTGACGGTGTTCGGCCCAATTACGAAGTTGTTGATAGAGCCATGAATCTAGCCGGGTGAAAACATCTTTACTTACCACTGTGGAATAGTAATTCGACCAACCTCTAATAACTGGGTTTAATTCACCAATCAGAGCTTCCTGAGAGGACGCTTTATGGGCCTTGATGATTTTAGCCAGTTTCTTTTGGTGGCGACTGATGTTTTCTTGGCTTGGTTTGATGATGGTTTTGTATCCCAGTTTTTCTCCTTTAGTATCACAACCTGATTGGTTTTTACCTACTTGGTATTGCCTGATTGTGAATCCTAAGAAGTTAAATCCCTTATGCCCTTCATGCTCATGTAGGGTGTGAGTGATTTTGGTTTTACTGGGTTTCAATTCCAGAGCCATGTCTGCTAGCCAATGCTCAATTAGCTGTTTACATTGCTCAATCACTTCCAGTTTTGGATGCAGAACAACTAGGTCGTCTGCATACCTAATCAGGTTGAGAGCCTTTTGATTGTGTTCTTTTCTTCCTGATAAAGTGGAGGCATATCTCTTGATTTCCTCTTCTAGTCCGTGAAGTGCAATGTTTGCCAGAAGTGGGCTTAGCACCCCACCCTGTGGTGTTCCCATT
>DALYIW010000504.1:0-3137 GCA_031970155.1 Coleofasciculaceae cyanobacterium CTOTU46601
GGGTTGAGGTAAATCAATGAGTATTGTTAACCCTGTAAAATCAGGACATTAATTGCATAATAATTCTTATGCTTCAAGCCCTCAAAGCTCAAAATATAGACTATCGTGAGGCTTTTGACGAATTGATTGAGAAGGTTGGGCAAGAGTTAAAGAAGGCTCTAAATACTAAGGCTCAAGAGGCAGTAATCCTGATTCAGTAGAGGATATGACATCCGAGCAACCCTATGAACTTATCTATGCCCCAGAAGTGTTGCAGCACCTGCGGGCAATTGATCGGAAGTATCACTCCTTGATTCGCGCCACAATAGAAGAGCAACTTCGCTATGAACCGGAGGCAGAGACACGGAACCGAAAGCCACTCCAAAGACCATCTCAGATAGGGGCAAAGTGGGAGTTACGTTTTGGCATCAACAATCAATTTCGAGTATTTTACCGCACTGATGCCTCAACTAGAGGAGTTTATATTCTAGTAATTTGCATCAAAATTGGAAATAAGTTACTCATAAATAATGAAGAATTTGAGCTATGAAAACTATTACGATTCAAGAAATTCAGTCAAACTTTAAGGACTATTTGAACCAATTACACAGTGAGTTGCTGGTAATTACAGAGAATGGTCGTCCAGTTGCGGCAATTAATCTAATTGTAGATGAAGAAGAACTAGAGCGGTTGATGTTGACAGGTAATTCTCGATTCAATCAGGTGTTGGAAGCTGCTGATCGACAGATTCAAGAAACTGGTGGTATCAGGAATGATGACTTTTGGAAACTGCTAGAGCAGGAGTAGCGATCGCTTATCATACCGAACCCACACCACCTCTATCAACAGCAGATGCCGCTTGGGTGGATAAAGTCTTACGCGAACAAGGGTTGAGGTAAATCAATGAGTATTGTTAACCCTGTAAAATCAGGACATTAATTGTACAAAAGTTTTTATGCTTCAAACCCTCAAAGCTCAAAATATAGACTTACGCTATCTGATTGAAACCTTTGGTCTTCAGCGCATTCGAGATGACCAATTCTTTTGGGAATGGCAAGCCGCGCTACCGGAATTAACTGAAATTGAGAAACAAGAACTCGATCGCGTGCAAGAGGGATATTTCAATTTAGTCGAATATCCACCCTTATTAGAAAACAGCGATCGCAATTTTGATAAAGCTTGGCCATCATAACTGATTTAAGTTATACAGTTTTAGATTATGGCATACAGTGATTTTACAACCCTAACTAAAGTTAGAGAAGCCTTTGGGTTAACTATAGAAGAATCTATCGATTTATTTACTGACATTCCAGAAGCCTTACCAAGTTCTCATCTCCAGACGACATTAAATGAGAATCTCTTTTTAGCAACTGCCATTAATACAGAAAAAGCACGTTCAGAGTTAATTATTGCTCCGGTTTTATTAGAAGTCAGACGAATGTTTAACTTTCAAATCGGGTTTTTTTCTGGCTCAGAATTCAATGTTGATTTGCAAGCAGGTTTGAGCGGATATTGCGATTATATTCTGACTGCATCAAAAGAATCCTATGAAATCAGGACTCCGGTTGTAACCTTGGTAGAAGCTAAGAATGAAAGTATTAAATCTGGCTTAGGGCAGTGTCTTGCTGAAATGGTTGCAGCCCAATTATTTAATCAACGGAATGGAGAGGCAATCCAAAGTATCTATGGAGCCGTAACTACGGGTACAGATTGGAAGTTTCTTAAGTTAATTGATAAAACTGCTTGGATTGATAAGCGAGACTATTTTATCAATGAAGTGAGTCAGATTTTGGGGATTTTAACAATGCCGTTTAAAGATTCACAATTAGAGTAAATCTTCCTCGGATAGCTGGGCTATTTTCATCAATGATCTCAAAGTTCCAATTTTCAAATCTTGATTGCGGTGAACAGGAATTGACAGGATTTGTTCTACTTCAGGGTTTTCATAGATATGATGACTGCTAGTAATTCTCCCTTAAAATCCAACCTTTTTGCTCCACAATCTTGCACAGTCGCTTGCCAGAAATAGATTTCATACAGCAATTTCGACAATTTGAGCTGTTGACTCAATCAACACGATGCGATTAGGTGTTTCTAATGCCAGTGCCAAAGCTGCAAGCTCACCCATACCTAAATCCAGAGTCGTCAATTCAGGTGGGATAGATTGTGGCTCAACGATTTGCAACCAGGCATACCCACTAAGAACAGGAACGTCATAACCTCTGTGTTGTCCTTCTCCTAGCTCAAGCACTACTGCATTCGGAATCGAGATCTCGCTAAATAACTCAGGTAGCCAATCGAGAGCGTTAATTCGATACAGATACAACATGGGTGAAGTGTTGCTGATCGCTTCAGGCATGATTGCCTTCCAAGTCCTGTAACTCGGCTTCCAACGGAAAGACCTTATAGCGTCCCAGATTCATCAGGAACTCGACCCGCGACATTCCAGCCAGTTCAGCCGCTCGACCCGATGAGAGACGCCCCAGTTCGTATAGCTTAACCGCAGCTAAGAGGCACAATTCGTGAGCAAAGGTATCTGCATCAGTATTTTGGGCTTGCAACACTGATTCTGGCACGTTAATAAGAATCTGCCGAGTAGTCATCTTTTTGTTACTGTGGCGTAGAAAAGGCTTCCTATCCCGATTGTAAGCGTTTGACTCCCTAGTTTTGTCGCAAGCGATAGAACAAAGCAAGCGGTATGATAACCCTTGCTTAAACTTAGCTATGCTGTGACCTAAATGACCAGAGACAATGAAAATAGACCTAATTCGATGGACAAACTAAATCATTATCGCGACTTAATCAAGAAAATATTAACGGAATATTACGAATGGGCGTCTAACACTCCAAGAGCTGGCATAGAGGAATGCTTGGCATTTGATGAGGTTAGAGAGCATTATTTTTGGTTTCACATTGGCTGGGATGGCAAGCACAGGGTTCAAGGGGTAATGGTTTACCTGCGAATTCGAGATGAAAAAATTTGGGTTGAGGAGGATTGGACAAAGCAGGGCATTGTGAATGACTTGCTAGAAGCCGGAGTTCCCCATGAGGATATCGTCTTGGGATTTCAACATCCGAGTAAGCGACCGTTGACTGAGTTCGCTAACGCAACCTGGATATAGGGGAGGGGATGTTAGACTTGCTCTAAATGCTAGAGA
>DALYIW010000504.1:3174-3405 GCA_031970155.1 Coleofasciculaceae cyanobacterium CTOTU46601
GTCAGAAAGTATCTGACATCCTCAAAGGCAAAAAAGGCAGTATTAAACAAGCTCAACTGCCGGAAGAATCGCCAAGTTGGGAAGAATTTAGTGAAATGACATGGGAGCAAATTGAAAAGAGTGCAGAGGAAAATATTCCTGGCTTTAAAGTTGTTCGTAAGTTGTTGAGCGATCGCAGATTTGATAAATGAAAAGTAATATATTTGACAAATTAGTTTCATTCTTACAAAA
>DALYIW010000505.1:0-3298 GCA_031970155.1 Coleofasciculaceae cyanobacterium CTOTU46601
TCCATCATCCCTCATCCCTCATCCCTCATCCTTCCTATTGACCATTGCCGTTGCTACTGCCCATGGTTGCCAGTACACCTTCAGCAAGCTTGCCTGGAACTTCCTGAAGATGGTCGTAGTGCCAGTTGAAGAAGCCGACACCCAGAGTGAGCGATCGCAATTCCACAATAAAATCATGCATCTCTGCCTGAGGGAGGTAGCCAGAAACACAGTCCCAACCTGACCAATCTGTACGACCTTCGTAGCCGAGAATTTGCCCGCGACGCCCTGTTACCAGTTGAAGAACTTTAGATGTGAATTCCTGAGGCGCACACACCTCAATCAACATCATCGGTTCTAGTAGCATCGGTTCACACTTGGGCATTCCTTCTGTCATGGCAAGTCGTGCTGCTTGCTTAAATGCTTGTTCAGAACTATCGACACTGTGGTAAGAGCCATTTGTCAGTGTCACGGCCACATCGACGACTGGGAAACCCAACGGACCATGCACCAAATACTCCCGAACGCCTATTTCAACGCCAGGGATATACTGTTTTGGCACAACACCGCCAACAATGGTTTGCGAGAAGTTGAAGCCTTCGCCACGAGATAGTGGTTTGATGTCCAGGTAGACATCGCCAAATTGTCCATGGCCGCCACTTTGGTGCTTGTAGCGCCCGTGAGATGTGGCTGGTTTACGGATGGTTTCTTTGTAGGGAACTCGTGGTAGGTGAGTTGCCATCGGTAGATTGTACTTGCGCCGCAGTCGGTCTAGGGCAACTTGAAGATGAATTTCACCCTGTCCCCACAGGATGACTTCATTGGTGTCGCCATGTTGTTCCCAGGCGAGAGAGGGGTCTTCTTCTAGAAGCTTAGTTAATGCACCACTGAGCTTTACTTCATCTTTGCGATTTTGTGCGGCGATCGCTAAAGCATAAACTGGCTTAAGTGACTCGGCTTTAGCTAACTCTTTTCGCCCTTGGTCTCCGTTGGCGGTTAAAGTTTGGCTAGTTGAAATTCCTTCTAAGCGTCCAACTGCTACAATCTCACCCGTTGATGCCTCAGAGATTGAGTGCTGTTGCTGACCAAATAGGCGGTACAATCCACCCGCACGGACACCATTGAGGATAATTCCATCCGTCAGCTTACCTTGCCATACGCGCACGAGTGAGAGTTTGCCACCTTGAGGAGTGTAATAGGTTTTCAACACCTGTGCCACTGGCGTTTTGGCGCTACTATCGAGTCCTCGTCGCTTAGCAGTGGTCTCCGATGCAGGCGCTTCTCGCTCTAGGGCATCCATCAAGTGTCTGACACCGTAATCTTGCTCAGCGATACCCATAAATACGGGCACGATTAAATCTGCTCCCAATTCCATCCTCAGGTCTTGAAGAATCTCTTCTTGGGGTGGCTCAATTTCCTCTAATAGTTCTTCTAGCAGGTGGTCATCAAAGTCTGCTAGGGCTTCCAGCATTTCTACCCGTGCTGCATGTTCTTGCTCTTTTAATGAGTCGGGTACTGGCACCCGATCCGCTGGTGCACCGGAGTGATATTGATAAGCTTGTTCGCTCACTAAATCAATAAACCCGATTAGCTGTTCTCCTTTGCCAATCGGGTACTGGTGTGGAATTAAGGGGCGTGTCGAAACTGATTTAAGGGCGTCTAGGATTTCCCGGTAAGCTTGACCCCAAGTGTCACCATGACAGGTGAGGCGATCCATTTTGTTGATAAAGACTAGGTGTGGGATTTCCCAGTCATCCAGGAATTTAAATAAAGGAGCTAAGGTGAGGACGCGATCGGTTACTGGTTCGCAAACTACTACAGCTGCATCGACGCCAATTAAAGCATTGTAGGTTTCTTGGGCAAACTCAATTGACCCAGGGCAATCTACAAAGGTGAAGTGAATGCCTTGATAGTCGGTACTGGCGGCGCTTACTTCTACTGTCATTTGGCGATCGCGTGCCTCAGTTGCACCATCGCCTACTGTGTTACCGTCTTTGATGTTGCCTTTTCGAGAAATCGCACCACTAACAAACAACAAACTTTCTAGAAGCGTGGTTTTTCCACTTAAATATGGACCGACGATTGCCACATTGCGCGTGGCAGAAAGAACTTTTTGGTTCATATACTTTCCCCCGCAATAATTCTGATTTGGGCGGTTTGACACAGACGTTCCCGCATCGCCCTAAGCGCTTCTACAGAATCGCCGTGCCAAGAAATTTGATGGGATCATTTCTTATCTGCTTGTGAGATTAGCGCGTTCTGATGGCAAATAAATAAAAGTTGCAATGTCTTGTAAGGGAAACCTTGTTAAAAATTAAGCTAAATTACTTGAAATAAATTTTTTCTAATTTTTATGAATATAATCAACCGCTGGAAGCGAATTTGTTGCAAAACTCAGCCCAATTTACCTCAGCTCAGCTTAATATTTTTTAACTTCAGTTTAGTGTGGCTGAGTAGCACTATAATGCCTAATACCACAACAAAACTCCTAGCGCAGTCAATCCCGACACTAAACCTGACACCACCAGAAGCCGTTGATCAGCTCAATCAAGGACTTGCTCTGATTCAACAGGGCAAGTTGCCAGAAGCGATCGCCGCTTTTCGACAAGCCTCTAAACTCGACCCACAGCTAGCCGCAGCACACTACAACCTAGGGTTAGCCTTGCGGCAGACGGGGAAATTGCAAGAATCAGCCAATGCTTTTTACCAAGCAACACAGGCAGACCCCAACTTTGCCATAGCCTTTGCTAATTTAGGTGCAGCGCTGGTCGAAGGCAACAATTTACAACAGGCAGGAGACTATCTAAAGCGAGCATTGGAACTTGACCCTAACCTCGGTGTCGCCCATTACAACTATGGTCTGGTTCTTTCACAGCAAGGAGAACAGGAAAAAGCGATCGCTCACTTCAAAAGCGCAATGCAGTTCAGTCGAAATGCTCCAGAACCGTCCTATCATATAGGCCTTATTTATTTACAACAGGGCAAAATTAAAGAAGCAAAAAAGGCATTTCAGGAAGCACTTAAAATTAATTCCAAATATCCAGAAGCACACTACAATATTGGTTTCATTTTGTTCAAGGAGGGAGATTTGGACGCTGCCCTTGAAGCCTTCCGGAAAGCTGCCCAGAGCAATTCTAACTACCCCAATGCTTACTACGGCGCTGGGTTAGTATTTCTACGCCAGAACCGATTGAGTGATGCCCAAAAAGTCTTGCAATATGCTAGAGACCTTTTCAATGCTCAAGGGAATCCTCAGTGGGCACGTCAGGCTGAGCAATTACTAGAGCGATCGCGAACTCTTAGCCCCCAGTCTCAATAA
>DALYIW010000506.1:0-3175 GCA_031970155.1 Coleofasciculaceae cyanobacterium CTOTU46601
GGGGGATGAGGGATGGGGGATGAAAGACAAGTTCCGTTAGTTTTTTGTCCGACTATTCATCCTTCTTCCTCCTTCAGTACCAGCACCATTATTTATTTATGGGGCTATCCATCCTTCATCCTTCATCCTTCATCCTTCCCAATGACGTAGCCCCTTGTAGGTTATGGAAAGTACGCTACCCTGATTCAACTTACGTATTTCCTTCAGTTATATCCTGCAAAAAAAGGCAAAAATTTACCCGCAGTTTCAAGTCAGCCTGAGGAAGTGGCGATCGCATACGGCACCATTTGTAACTAATCGCACCCGTGGATTACAAAAGCCAAGCCTAGAAAACTCATACTAGCGCCTCTCAGGTCTATGCTGAAGAAATTAGAGAGCGATCGCTACTCTACCTAAGCACAGTTTGAAGTTCTTCACTGTTCCTGTGAGGGCATTCGCAATCCTTAATCCCAAATTAGCATGAGCTATCTTGTCAAGAATCCTGGGGTCGTTTTTGGTTTACTTTTGGAACACTTGCAGATGACAGCTTTGTCGATGATGATTGCTGTTGCGATCGCTCTCCCCCTAGCCTTACTGGTAACTCACTACCGTTGGCTAAACGTCCCTGTGCTAGGGTTACTGGGAACGCTGTATACACTGCCAAGTCTGGCGCTAATGATTCTACTGGTACCAATTTTTGGATTGAGTCGTCAGTCAGTGGTTGTCGCCATGATTATCTATACTCAAGTGATTTTGGTACGAAATTTCTCAGTAGGACTGCAATCGATCCAACCAGAAATTCTGGAAGAAGCACGGGGTATGGGGATGAATTCCTGGCAACGCTGGTGGCGAGTACAGGTGCCGTTGATTTTACCAATTTGTTTAGCGGGTGTGCGTCTGGCGACAATAGTAGCAGTAGCGATCGCCACCATCGGCGCGAAGTTTGGTGCTGGTGGATTGGGAGTGCTGCTATTTGATGGTGTTTCCCAATCACGCACCGACAAAATTTGGGCGGGAGCAATTGCGGTAGCGCTTCTTGCCTTGGCGATTAATGGGGCACTGTTGGCACTCGAATGGATATCGAATCCGTTAAGAAAAATTCAGCAGGTTTGTGACCAAAGAAGAGAGGGGGTGAGAGGGTGAGGGGGTGAGGGGGTGAGGGGGTGAGTAAGATCTACCGAAAAGCGGCATATTAGCTCAAATTCGACACTTAAGAGCAATTAAAGCCTGGGTTACAGAAGCCTTCATCTCTTGTTTACGTAAGATTTACCTTGGCGTGCTTTGATACTTGGTTGAACTCTATCTCTTGAAGGCAAGGGTGCAGAATCTGCTTAACAGAGGTTTTTGAGTCTCCTAAAGGATAAAAATTAGTGCAAAAAGTAACTAAGCGTAGCTGGTCATTCTTATTTGGCTTAGGGGTAGTGCTGTGCCTGTCAATCGGAGCAATGGCGATCGCCTCTAGTATGATGCCAAAAGCGATCGCTCAAAATCCCGCATCTAACTCCAACACAGATGCTACAAACCCCAGCATTCTCCTTTATCCAGCGCTTTCAAAGCAGCCAGTCGGCTTAATTGGTCGCGCTGTTTTACCAGCAGACACATTTTATCCAGGGCCTACCTCAGGGCAATTTCTCACGCCTGGTGCTCCATCTAATAACAAGCCTGTTCCTTTCAGCAGTCAACCCGTGCAAGGATTTTCAGCCATAGGACTCAATCGCGATCGCACCTACTTGCTGATGGCAGACAATGGTTATGGAGCAAAAAATAACTCGGCTGATTTTCTACTCGGTTTCTATCGACTGCGCGCTAATTTCAAGACAGCCATCCACGCGCTTCGCGCACAACAAAGGATAAAATTTTCTCTTTCCCTACTCCCTACTCCCCACTCCCTACTCCCTATTTTCAAAACAGCAAAGGGCGGTTCAGGAGATATAAAGCTTATCGAAGCGGTGCGACTAAGCGACCCCAACCGCAAAGCAGGTTTCACGATTACAGCCGACTTGACAGCCTATCCGCAAGACATCTCAGCCCATCCTTTCCCCGGTGTTCTGAGTAACTTTCCTGTCGATCCCTCCATCAAATCACAGCGTTTGCTCACTGGGATGGATTTTGACCCAGAATCCTTTCGTCGCGCCCCAGATGGCAGCTTCTGGATTGGTGATGAATTTGGCCCCTACCTACTCCATACTGACTCTCAGGGTAAACTTCTAGAAGCTCCCTACTCTGTCCCTATACCAGCGCAACTAAAGCAATATGGACGGGGAGCTGATGTTTTTCGCTCTCCTCAAAATCCAGCTTTCTTCGACTTGCCAAACAATACAGAACGCCTCAAGGTTGCTAACATTAACGGCAGTAAAGGTTTTGAAGGAATGGCTTTAAGCCCTGATGGGACTAAGCTTTATCCTTTGCTCGAAGGGCCAATGATTGAAGACCCCGATCAAACCCGTTTAGTCATTTCTGAATTTGATGTTTCTAGTAAGCGCTTTACTGGACGAGTCTTTTTCTACAAACTGGCAGTTCCTGCTACTACTTCAGCTCCAAATCGAACCAAAATTGGAGACATGACGGCTGTGAATGACCGCGAGTTTTTAGTCATTGAAACTGATGATGGTCAAGGTTTCACAGCGGCTTTTAAAAAGATTTTTAAAATTGATATTAGTCGTGTAAACGAACAAGGCTTTGTGAGCAAAGAGGAAATTATAGATTTATTAAATATTCCTAATCCTAATAATTTAGCGACTAATGCTCCGGCTGGTAGTTTTGGTACTGGCAATCCTTTTAAGTTTCCCTTCGCAACCATTGAGTCAGTACAGATTCTTGATGGAAAAACTATTCTAATTAGCAATGATAATAACTATCCCACCACGGGCGGTAATGGTCGCCGCAGCAATGAAACTGACGATAATGAGTTGATTTTGCTGCGCCTTGCAAAACCACTAAGAGTGACTACAAGAAATTAACCCATCTCAGGTCAGCTTGGTTGTTGGTTATTAGTTGTTGGTTGTTGGTTGTTGGTTGTTTGTAAGAAAATATTCGTCCTAAAATAACGTTCTAAAATAACCAAGAATGCGGACTTTCTTTGGTCAGACGCAGCCTAATCTTTTGACATCCTCACCGTCCTTGAAGGACGGTGATTCCAAGAATCACTTCTTGGGCTTCCTCTTTCCATGAGTCGGCTTACATTGAGGAGTTTCCC
>DALYIW010000507.1:0-3164 GCA_031970155.1 Coleofasciculaceae cyanobacterium CTOTU46601
ATTAACCTTTAGACTCTACAAGTAGTGTGTCGGTAGCTGACTTGCGTAAGTTCTGAAGAAAAAAGAAAACAGTAACTAGATTTACTAAACCCAACCCTCTGTTGTCTGTTGTCAATAGATGGTAACATTTCTTATAATAAATTTTGTTAAAAACACAAACAACACTCTCCCTATTTTTAAATCAAGGTAACCACTGAGGATGAAATCCCCGTAAAGGTAGTTCTTGATAGGGTCTAAGTCTGGTGGTAGATTGAGGTGTTTTGTTGACTAGAGGTAGCAACCAGAGACGACTAGTTGCGATCGCCGCCCCGATATCCGTTGTCAAATCATCTTTTGAGGGTAGCGTCCCCTTTTTGGTCAGCTCATCGAACAGTAGTGCTGAACCATCTGGAGACAAACTCATCTGTAAGACAAACTGATTAGGCAAATCCACTAGTGTTTCTACCTTAAATGTGTTCAGGTCAATTGCTTCCAAATAAGGCTGTTCAATGTATTCTTCCCCTGGTAGCAGCCGAGTTACCAAGCAGTAGAGGGTTTGTGCCCTTGGGCCGAACTGGCAGTTGAGGAATTCTCCTTTAGTACTTAGGAGTTCTTTCTGGAGTCCCTGGTTAGTGACTAAATACAACGATTGTGTAGAGTCGGTATTCAATTTCACCATCGCGGCTCGGATGCCATCCCGGTCAAAACTCAGCACCTTACTAAATTTAGGCAGAAAATCTAAGGGCTTTGCCTCCGGCAAGAGTGGCAAAATAGCAACGCCCTCTCCTTGAGTATTAGCCAGGGCTGCACTGTCTGGGGTAAATAAAAATTCCCCTCCTGCTTGCTTGAGAAGAGGTTGCCAGGAAGCACCAGGTCGCAGTATCCATAGGCCTGCCTCATCCACATTACTTCGATTCACTCGCTGAACTACAATCACCTGTCCATTGGGAGACAGGTCAAATTTCATATTTTGGTAGTCTAAGTTGTCTAATATTCGTTCGATTGTGCCAGCTTTTTGGTTCGAGTTGAGGGGCGTCGCAGACACAAGGGATTGCCCTAGGGTTACGGTGTACAGCTGTTGTTCAAATAAACCAGGGCCATAATGTGACCAATCGCTAGCAGAAAATAAAATGCGATCGCCCGTAGGGTAGGGCTTGAAGTCTGTAACGACCGAGTTTTTGGGGGTGAGAAACGTTTTTTGGTTGCGGGTAAGGTTGTAGAGGATTAACCGTCCCTTTTCTTCTCCCTCTATGCCTATAAAAGCAAAAGTGCGATCGCGGCTGCGAAACTGGCTGACAAACGGCGTCATCAGATTGCCACTATCTTTAGTTCCTAGCTTCTGTCGTGCCTTCTGTAATTGGACATTGTATGTTGTTTCATAAGGAGCTGGGTTAGTCAGGGTATAGACTAACCGCTTTCCAGACCAACTGATTAATCCTGGCAGAGGTGGCTCAATCTTTAGGTTAGCTTCCACACTAGCGTGGTTCATCGGACGGCTAAAGGTGAGAACAAAGAAGGTATCTGCCGCCCCGATTTGTTTGTTGTGCCAGTTAAAATCCCGCACGTAAGGACGAGTGCGATCGCCACCCCACAACATTAAGCCAATCAGCACACTCAGCACAAGCATAAGCGTCAGGGCAACGCGGTCAATTGGCTCAAAGAGTTTTGACTTTTGAATTTTGCTCGACACTAGCTTGAATAATAGGAGTCAGAAGTCAGAAGACAGGAGACCATTAGTATCTGAACCCTTCGGCGACAGCAACTAAGCTACTCATAATACTGGATTATTGACTGGGCTTTAGTAGAAATGCGTCATTTGTGAAGCGGCACTATATCTTGAATCCTGTTAGCACTGCGATACGATACAGAAGAATTTAAGTGTGCTAGCCAGTGTTACAGGAAAATTCTCAAGCATTTGAACAAAGTAAGGCAGAGAATATGCTGTCTGCTGTGTCTCTCTTTTCTGGCGCTGGAGGTATGGACATCGGGATTATCCAAGCTGGGTTTGATGTTCTCGCTTGCGTAGAGATAGACCCATACTGTTGCGAAACATTACATGCTGCCGTTAGTCGGGAAAAACGCAGAACCTGCATTATTGAAGACGATATTCGCAAAATTAATCCTGTAGATCTCATGCAGAATTGGTGCATAGAACCAGGCGAACTCGATCTACTCTGTGGCGGACCACCTTGTCAGGCATTCTCTCAAATTGGTAAGCGACAATGCCTAGAGGACGAACGGGGAATGCTTCTGTTTGAAATGACACGCTTTGCTGAGGTATTCCGCCCAAAGTCGATTTTGATTGAACAGGTTAAGGGACTTCTAAACGCGCCAGATCGAAGTGGCAAAATTGGCGGTGTTTTTGAATTACTATTGGAACGCCTACAAGCTTTTGGTTATGTTCCGAAGTGGAAGGTTATACTCGCCGCAGATTATGGAGTTCCGCAAATGCGTGAGAGAGTTTTTATTGTTAGCACTCTCAAATCTTACGAGTTCGAGTTTCCTCCACCTACGCATTGCTCTAGTAAACAAGCACTTCCTTTATTTCCTTTGCCGCCTTACCTTACGGTTGGTGAAGCGCTTGAGGGATTGGGTGAACCAAAACTTAAGGGTGAACCAACACATGACAGCCATGTTGATGTAACCCCTGATGGAGACAGGCGGCGTATTCATGGTGTGCCAGAGGGTTCTCACCTCGCGAAAGAGTTGCACCTACCGGAGAACCAACGTTGTAAATTGACGAGGAAAGATACCACTAAGTTTCGTCGCTTGTCTCGTGAGGAACCAGCCCTAACCTTGCGCTGTGGAGAGATTTTCTTTCACCCCACAGAAGACCGTTATCTAACGCCTCGCGAGTATATGCGGCTTCATGGTTACCCGGATGAGTATTTGCTAAAAGGGCCAATCCGGGGAAGATCGGGTAGAGTGCGGCATCTCGACCAACATAGACAGGTTGCTAATTCCGTGCCGCCATCCCTTACCTACAAACTGGCTTCAAGCATCAAGAGGTCTTTAGAATGCCGAAACTTTTTGAAATCTTTGGCTACCCGATAGATGATCATTCTGAAGAGGCAGAACAAAACCGTAGGGCAGCTCGCTGTCCTTTTATGAATCGCGATTGTGACGGGGGCGGCAATCGTTATCTTTCACAGATATAGGACTTACGCAAATTTTCGTTTGAACCG
>DALYIW010000508.1:0-3108 GCA_031970155.1 Coleofasciculaceae cyanobacterium CTOTU46601
GGTGTAGAGCAGATTACCAATCTGACACCGGAACGACAGAAAATCCTCCGCTTTTTGGGAACCGAAGCTAGGCGTTATTATCATTCCGGCTGAGTCGGTAGATTGAGCTGATTGGGCTTCCGTTGAATCTGTCGCTATTTCTGTGCGGCAGCATATGCTGATTAATTAGTGTTGTATTTTTTTGCCTTTTGATGCCTTCATTGGAGTCAACCGCCGAGTCTTTGTGATTATTTTGATCAAGAACATCTCGGAAACGTCTTTTGCGATCGCCTTTTTGAGAAAAAACTCTCTAGAGTACTGAAAAATACCTCTGACTCTACCAGCAACCTGCGGAATGTGGGTTGTATCGTTCAAGTGCGTCTTAGGCGATCGCTTCAGCCTTACTCGCGGCAACCAAATCAACGCAAGCCCCCCGAAACCAGCACCCGTCAGGCGAACACCGAATACTCCTTTTGTTCATTGCAACATCGCTACCAGGATATTCAGTGCTGTTGACTGAGGACTGGGTAATGCTGGCAGCTTAACAGGTTTTCACTTTTTGCCGTTTTCTGGAAAAGAGCTTATTACTTCTGAGTCTTTAATATAGTATCTAACGCAAAATGGGACAACTGTTTAAATGAATAATAGTACAAAACTTCGCGATCTTGTTTATTTTGACATTAATAAAGCGGCTTCGATTTTTAGCCAATTAGAAATGGGGCTTCTTACAGAAACAAAATTTACTAAAAATAATTCAATGGAGTTAATCTATGAACTTATGAAACGAGAAGAGAGTATTCCGAGAGAAAAAAAAGAAGTAGTCTTAAGCTCAGAAGAAGAAAAGACTAAAGTAGAAAAAAAATTAACATTGGAGTCTAAAGTTCTACATCATGACCTTCTAACTCGTGTTGAAGACCTTCTATTTGAAGAAAATCTCATAATAGATATTAGCAGTCAATTGCATAACGAAGTTCTAAGCCATTGTGACAAGCCTCTAGATTCGATTAGGGCAAGTATAGGAGAAATACCCTAACAGGGCATGTCCATTTTAAGTATCATCCAATGCCTTTATTTGCTTACAAAGTTGCTCCCGTTCTGCTTCAGATTCTTCAATTTCCACTAACAGGCTGAAACGTTCCTTATAGCTTAAGTTATCAGTTTTTTCAGAATTCCGTAACCGCTGAATTTTTTCACTCAATAGTTTATCATTCTCCTGTAGTTTATTGCACTCAACTGAGACAGACGCAGGAAGTTGTAGGAGAGGCTTTAGATGTGTTTTGATGAACTTTTTGGTACCAAGATAGACGATCTGAAGACGGCAGAGGATCATGGCGCTTCCACCCAAACATAAAGGTTTCCTCAAAGATGCTTTGATAGTAGGAGGACTGGGTACATCCCCAGGTTAGCTATCATATTAATTTTTTGAATTTGCCCAAAACTACTCTTGTGTGACAGTTTAAAGGGCGAAATGTGGATTCAAGTGGCTTAGACCAACAATTGCGTCCACACTCGGCCTTTACAAAACGGCTGATGGTAGACGCTGAAATCACTTCATCTCAAGGCTGAAGCATATTTCTGGGGAGACAGAATACTGCATAACACTCTAACTGAACTCTGGAACCAGAATACGTCCGACGTAACCCGATCGCATATATCGTTTGATCGCATCTCGACTAATCGCCTCCACCTTACCCGCCTCAACCAAAGCAACACAAGCCCCTCCAAAACCCCCACCCGTCAAACGTGCGCCGAATACTCCAGGAGTTTCCTGCAATATCGCCACTAACGTATCTACTTCTGGCACAGAAACTTCGTAATCATCGCGCTGACTGGCGTGAGATGCATTCATCAATTCACCAAAGCGTTTAGCTGATACTCCCTGTATAGCTTCAAGCACTCGGTTATCTTCGGTGATGACATGACGCGATCGCTTCCTAAGCGGTTCTGGTAAAAATTCTACAGCCTGTGGATCGGTGATATCTCTAAGAGCTTTAACTCCCAATAGCCGCGCTGCTTCCTCACACTCAGCACGACGCTGGTTATAGCCGCTACCTGCTGCTAGAGAGTGATGAACACCACTATCAATTACTAGGATTTCTGCCTCTGCTGGAAACGGTAACACTCGACGATCAAGAGTGCGGGTGTCCAAAAATAGCATAGAGTCTGTATCAGCCAAACTCGCTGCCATTTGATCCATGATGCCGCAGTTTAAGCCAGCATACTGAATTTCTGCTTGTTGTCCGAGTTGGGCGAGTTGGACATCATTGAGAGGGAGGGAAAAAAGCGATCGCAATCCCTTCAAAGTTGCTACCTCCAAAGCCGCACTGCTAGACAAACCACAGCCTATCGGCACTTGTGAGGTAACGTGCAAATTGAGAGGTGGTATCTTATGTCCTTCTTTTTCTAATAGTCGAATACACCCGAAAATATAACTGGCAAATCCTTGCACAGTTGCATCCTCGTTTGAAATACTAACCAGTTCATCTAATTCCACCGAGTAAAAGTGGTGCTGTCCATCCTTGCTGAAACCCAGTTGCACCGTAGTGCGTTGGGGAATAGCCGTTGGTAGTACAAATCCATCGTTGTAGTCGGTGTGTTCACCTAATAGATTCACTCGTCCTGGTGCGCTAGCTTCGGTTTCAGGTGATGCACCAAATATCTGCTGGAAGTTCATTAGGGTTCGTTAAAAGAAAGCAAAAAAAGTATTTGTTTGGTAAGGCTTTTGATAATTTATTGATATAAAAATAATTACCCTTATGGATGGCAACATTCATAGTGTGATGACGTTTGAGATTGTGGATGGCTACATTCAATCTGTCTACACGGTTAGGAATCCAGAGCAGCTAAAACAAATTTATAAGAGTTGGGTTATTTGAGGTTCATAGTGCGATCGCTCAAATCTAGCTTTTTACACCTTTAACCAACTGCATAATGAGTAAATTGGCGTTTAAAAGCGGAATGAAAACCCAGAACAATGTCTGAAGTGGGTACACCCATTTCAACTAACCTTTCGGCAACAGAGTCTTCTGTGCCATTATATTGAATCCAAATTTTGCCGTCTTGAATATCAAAGTGCATTACCGGTCCAAATACCCGCTGATCTCCTTGCCAACCCACATAAGCGAGTTG
>DALYIW010000509.1:0-3106 GCA_031970155.1 Coleofasciculaceae cyanobacterium CTOTU46601
GGGGGTTGAGCAAGGTGATAAAGCGCCAGTCGTACTAGATAAGGATGCCCTCCTACCATTGCCATTAGCTGCTGCACTTGAGTATCATGCCAATCGAGTTTATGACGCCACGCCAAATCCTTCACTTGCTCAAGAGTAAACTCGGTCAACTCCACTGACAATCCGACATTAAAAGGCGATTGATTGATATCTAATAACCCGTAATCTTCAGTAAAATGCACCACAACTAATCGCAGTTTTTCCCAAATATCTATAGTCTTGGCTTCTTCATGCCAGCTTCGTAGCATTGAAAAAAAACCTTGAGCGATTTCAGGAGACTGGAAAACGCAATCCACGTTATCTAACGCCAAGACTAGGGGACGGTTGATTTGCTCCAATAAATGCGTTTCAAAGTATGTGGTGCAATTAATCATGCTGCTCCTATTTTCATCCCAGTAATTACTCAACTGAACAGGTAGCCGTAGCCCCCACCCGCGAATCCTGCGATCGATCCACTCACAGAACCAGCGCAAAAATTCATCCAGATTGCTAAAGACTCCCCTCCCGAATTCCTGCAAGTTCAAAGGTAGTGTTATGTAACCCTGCATATTGGCATGTTCAGCAATCCTGTCGAGGAGTGAGGTTTTGCCCATCTGTCTGGGTGCTTTAATACGGATTAGCGCTCCAGGTTGAATAATCGTATCGTAACAGTGAGTTTCAATAGGAGGTCGCTCGACATAAAAGACGGAGGATAGTGCTACTGAACCCTCTGGCACTTCTGGCACATCCACTAGCTCTAGAAGATATAGTGCGTCTATGTCGTCGGGAAGATATAGTGCGTCGTCGGAGGCTTGCGGAGTTGGGAGTAGACAGTTCAAAGCTGGTGGTACTTCTGGTACTTCCTTGTATTCCTTATATAGAAACCTTGCCTCTCGGTGGCGCTCCCACTCCAAATCAAACTGCTTCAAGTTTGCTTCTTTATCGTGTCGCTTGTGCCAGAGCTTCAATGTGAAGTGCCTGTCTTCCGAACCTTGCGTTCTGGTTCGATTGTCTTCCAGAATCCCCAAGAAATCTTCAAGCCGCTTGAGTGCTTCCTTGATTTGTTCTTTAGTTAACTTTGCACTGCTTTTGGCAGTCAACTTTTCAAGGAATCTTACCTTTGTACTGACTACTAGTCGGTTCTCTGTCTGCCAGTTGACCTGAATTTGTAGGTGTTCACAATTCTCCAATTCGTTATTGGCATAAGCTAGCAATGCCTCTAAAAGACATTTGGTGTCCTTTTTAGCTTGTGAACCATATATTGACCTCCCAGCCTTTTTTTCAGGTTCTTTCTTTAACAGTCTATGATTACGAGTTAACTTAAGCTTCTGTTGCAATGTCTGAATTAACTTCTCCTTAATTGGGAGGAGTTTTTTTGCTTCCTCTAAAGCAATTTGAGCTTCTCGTTTGTCCAATTCCTGACTAGCAATCAAAAACTGATAATCCTGAACGCTCAAGCTTTTGTTCGCTGACCAGGCTAGCGCCTCCTGTAACACCTGTCCCTGCAATAAGTGTGATTCATCATCACAATTAGTAGCTAACCATGCTGTGAAAGTCTTGGAGTATGGCCGCATATTCACTAGCTGATTTTCAACCCAGCTTTGGTTGAAAATTGATTGGTAAATTTGGTTAGAAACTATAAGCTGACCTTGCTGCCTGACAACTAACCCCGACAGTCGCAGTTCTATTTGTTCGGGATTGTCATCAGCTAGCACTATCGATTTTGGATTGAGACTTCTCTCTAGCTCTTCATCTTCTATAGTAGATTGGAGAATTTGTTGGTAGATACCTAGTAATCTACTGGTGCGTTGCTCGTTTCTCAGAAGGCGATCGCGTATTGTCCTCAGGTGCTCTGGCTCATCTTGTGCTTCCCAGTCTTCGATAATGTGCGATCGCACCAACTCCTCAATACACTTGGCTTCCCTACCTGCCTGAATCGAGTTCTCCCAATAGAGAAGCAGTTTACAAAGCTTTTGAGTCAGAAAGGGCTGACCACCTGTCCACTCCAACATCTCTCGAAATACAACTGCGGGTTTACTAACTCTTCCCTCCAAGCCTTGAATCAAGGGTTGAACTTCATGGTACTGAAAACCAGTCAGTTCGATAGCTCGACCAATATTGAAAGGTGTACGGTTTTTGTCAGCAATCAAGTCTGATGGTGTTGCCACTCCCAACAGACAAAAGGTTAGGCGATTGTATTCCGGATTATCTACACGCTGGTTATAGCAAGCACGGATAAAAGCAAAAAAATCCTCTTTAAATTTGATTTTGATAATACTATCGATTTCATCAATGAAAATGACAAGGTTTTGAGAGAATTCTACCAACAGCACATCTTCAATCAACTCTCTTAAGCGCTGTAGCGGTGGCAATAACTCACGCTCTCGCCACCAGGTACTAAAATCAACTTTTTTTAAGAGACTGAAACCCCTCAACAACTCAGACACAACTCCCCCATACCACTCAGCTGGGCTGACATGGTTGCCGATTCTCGTCATGTCAATTGAGGCACATCTTATTCCTTGTTCTTTGAGCTTTTTCATCATTTGAACCCGCAAGCTAGACTTACCCATCTGTCGCGAGTTCAATACATAACAGAATTCCCCATTCTTCAATCCTTCATAGAGTTCTCGGTCTGCTTGCCGCACTACATAGGTAGAGTGCTGATATTCTAAACTACCCCCGATTTTGTAATAATCAACTGACATAGATTTCAGTTAAATTCCCTAGATTAAGCCACAGTAAATTTTTTATTTTTAATAGCTAAGGCGTTCTCGAAAATACTGCTGATATAACTGGCAGCGTGGGATAACGCGATCGCCAATTCGCTGAATCAACCCCATGCTGTATAACTTATAGGCCTGCATTGTCTCTAATCGTACAGGTTCAGTCGTGGTCACAACCTGTTTAAGCGCTGCTGCTAGTTCAGGATTCTCGATCAAAGTACTCAAGTGTCGGCGCAAATGATTGGCATAAATTCCGGCATCTGTCGGCGCATCTTGCAATAACTTCTCCAGACACTCCTTACCAACAGGGGGTTGAGCAAGGTGATAAAGCGCCAGTCGTACTAGATAAGGATGCCCTCCTA
>DALYIW010000510.1:0-836 GCA_031970155.1 Coleofasciculaceae cyanobacterium CTOTU46601
TTGCCAATACTCAAGATGGCATCGAGGTGGATCGGGTGAGCGGGACAGATCCTGCCATCGGCACAAACAATAAAATTCAAGCAAATTCGATTTACAATAATGGCGGCCTGGGAATCGATCTCAGTGGCAATTCCCCCGGAACAGGGGATGGAGTAACGCTTAATGACAATGGCGATGGCGACACAGGAGCCAATGAACGACAAAACTATCCGATTCTGAGTAAAATCGCCAAAAATGGCAGCAATATCGCGATCCAAGGAAACCTCAACAGCGCCCCCAATCAAACCTATCGCATCGAGTTTTTTGCTAACAACTCTGTTGATTCATCAGGCTATGGAGAAGGAGAAACTTATCTAGACTTCTTGAAGGTAACTACTGATAATAGTGGTAATGCAAGCTTTAGCAAAACGCTGTCAGCTAATGTGTCCGAACGCCAATATATTACAGCTACAGCCAGCGATGCGGTTGGTAATACCTCAGAATTTTCTCCAGCGGTTCCTGTCAGTAAAGAATTAACAGAAGGTAATGCGAATTTATGGAGTGCGTTTGCTTCCGATGGTGCAATTGCGACCGTCGCTAATGACACAACCCATGTCAGAGTAGGAGAACAATCCCTCAAGTTTGTCACACAGAGCGGCTTTGATACTGGGATAAAATATACAGCACCTGCCGATGCCCATTTGGATTTAAGTGAAAAAAATTACTTGACTTTTTGGGCTTATGCTATTAACAACAACCCTAATGGCTTTCAAGGCAACCAACCAGTTATTGTACTGAATAGTCCTAACGGCAGTTTCCGTTACGAACCTCAAGGAAACTTGATGTCGAACAATGGG
>DALYIW010000510.1:872-3101 GCA_031970155.1 Coleofasciculaceae cyanobacterium CTOTU46601
GTACGCACTACCACAGGGACGCCTAATTTTTCAGACATTACACAAGTAGAGATTCATCAAGATACGTGGGACTCTGGGTTCACAGTGTACTATGACGGGATGGAATTTTTGAACGCCGATCCGACAGCTTTACCGCCACAAGGACCGCCGCCACCGCCGGGAGTTAATCCTAACGAAATTAATCCCAAAGTGCTGCTGTATGTGTTCGATCCGATTATGGAGAACTTAGGAAATAAACGTCAGCACGAAGCCTATGGATGGGGCGATCCAGTTACATTAACTAACCAAATTGTGGCGGATTTCCAGAAAAGTAGTCATGGTTTGGTGAATTATCAATTAGTAGACACGCAAATTGTAGACCAGCACCCCTACTTCGCAGACGGATTTCAACATACTGACGAAAGTTTTGCCAAAGCTTGGAGCGAAAGAGACTTTCATAAGTCTTCCTCGTTTGATTACCAAAGATTTGTCGCTGAAAATAATATTGCAGCACGCATCGATAGCGGCGAAATTGATGAAGTTTGGGTTTATTCTGGCCCGATTGGCGGGATGTATGAATCTGTGATGGCAGGTAAGGGTGCATACTGGATCAACGGACCAGCTCAAGATGTTGGAAGCGATCGCGCCTTCCCAATTATGGGCTTGAACTTTGAGCGCGGCGTGGGCGAAGCGATTCACTCTTTCGGTCACCGCGCTGAGAGCATTATGGATCGTATGTACGGTGTCCAAGCACCCAACCAGGAGAATAACTGGAATAAATTCACCTTTCAAGACCGCTATCAATCGGGAAAAGGCGGAGTTGGTAACGTTCACTTTCCCGTCAATGGCACTAGGGACTACGACTACGACAACCAACAATTCGTGTTAAGTAATGCCGACGATTGGTACAACTATCCTAACTTCACGGGAAGCAAACGCTCTATTAACTACCAAGAGTGGTCACCCAATGGCAAAGATCCGCAGCGCGAGTATTTGAATTGGTGGTACGACCATTTACCTCACTTTGGCGGTCGAGGTTCGGATTACTACCTCAACAACTGGTGGCGTTATATCACCGATGTAGACCAGTTCAAGTTTAGCAACGGCAATTTATACTTAACCAACGGAATTCCTATCGTGAATATCACTACAGTCACTGACGAGTCAACGAGTTCGGGTTCGGTGAATGTAGTAGCGAATTCTTTTGTAGATGGGGCGCTAGGACGGGTAGATTTGTATGTAGACAATTCTTACTTCAAATCGGATACCCTGTCTCCTTATACCTTCAGTTTAAACCCGAACAACCTCACCGGCACTCATACGGTAGTTGCTAAAGCTTATGAACTACAAAACGGCACAGAAGCAGTTTCCGATCCTGTGAATATTTCCACAGTTACTACCACTTTACCAACTTTTGTCAATCGGTTGTTTCTAATCGGAACTGAGAACATCAATGGCACTGGTAATGATAACAACAACACCATTACTGGCAACAGTGCCGATAACATTCTCAATGGAGGGAAAGGCAATGACTCGTTGGATGGAAGTCAGGGCAAAGATATATTGATTGGTGTGGATGTTGCAGCATCAAATCCTGGTCTTGGTGAAATTGATTTGCTAACAGGAGGTAATGGTGCAGATCGATTTATGCTTGGCAATGCGACTACAGCTTTCTACGATGATGGCAATACAAGTACAGCAGGAACAAATGATTACGCCCTGATTGTTGATTTCAATGTTAATCAGGATGTTATTTACCTCAAGGGTTCTAAGACCAACTATCGTCTAGATGTCTCCCCTATACCCTCTATCGCAGGTACAGCCGTCTATTTAGATAAGCCGGGTAGCGAGCCAGATGAACTGATTGCTGCGATCAAAGGGGTTTTCGGTTTAAACATTCAATCCTTAGCTTTCGTTGAGGTATAAACCCGATTTTTCGGGTAACAAATTGTTTGTTTGCTGCTCAAATTAATGTCGTTGACCAGTTGGCACACTTTATGGCAATACCTTACTCACTTGTGATGACCGTTTATAACCGCTCGCGTTACCTCAGCACGGCTATTGAAAGCGTGCTGGGACAAACCAAACGCGACTTTGAGCTACTGATTTGGGACGACGGCTCTACAGATGGCTCGGTGGAAATTGCCTGCAACTATGCCCAGCGCGATAAGCGTGTACGGGTGGTAGCAGCAGAGCATCAAGGACTTTCGCGATCGCTCAAAGCGGCTATTGCACAAACTACAGGCGACT
>DALYIW010000511.1:0-3093 GCA_031970155.1 Coleofasciculaceae cyanobacterium CTOTU46601
GGTAGAGGAACGAGACCCAACATCGAGAGCTGTTGATGTCAACCTACAATTCGTAACTAATCAACCGGACATCATATGAAGGATGAGGGATGATAGCGCAGCGGGACGTTAGTCCGGGATGAAGGATGAGGGATGAAAATTCTGGTACTCACTCCCGCATTCCTCCTATTACCAAAGTTTTTTTACCGGATTTTCCCTATTTCACGAGTCTAATTGTCCAAAAATCTGTTGCTAAATCTGCATTCAAAATATATTGGTAAGGCATGGTAAAGTGACCTTTCATTCCCCACTCAGCTCCCCAAGAATTTCTTACGATAAATCTTTGCTGGGAATCATCATATCCAACAACTAATACAGCATGACCGCCAACTTGTTGCTCATCAGGCGAGGGCATTTGTACCACTCCGGTATTAGCAACTTGTTCACCTTCAAAACTTTCGTAAACGAGCATTCCAAAAGCAAAAGCATAGCCTTCAGCTAGACAGCCTTTCATCTGGGTGAGAGTTTGCGTTACTTGAGAATAAGACACAGCTGTATGTCTACTCGCCGTGTCGTAACAAGTAGGAGTGGGTTTGAGTGTTAATCTTCTCAGTTCATAAGGCCATATTGATTCGGGACAGGCACCAAATTTATTGATAGCTTTCATGGTGTTTCTTAGGGTTGCACCGCTATCTTCATTGATTGTCCCTTCAAGGTCTCTAGTGGTGTAGTAAGTAAATAATCGACTGGGAGCAAAATTATATAGCTTTTGTTTCATTTTACAAAAATGAAAGGCAGCACAAACAGCTTGTGCTGTGCAGCTTCCGATCGAACCTTGAGAATAAACTGGGGGAAACTTGGTTCGCAGGTCTATTTTGGGTGGTAAATTTTTAACGACGGGTTGAGGGGCTGAGTATCTGATGTCTCTTGAATCGGGTCTATCAGGAATCCATCCGTAGGCTTGAATTCGATTAGTCATTAGGTTGATGCTGTTAGTTCGAGTCTGAGAGAGAAGGGAGTTCAACCGGAGTGGGTTTATTCGGGTCTGAACCCAATAAACTACTAACTACAGTTGCAGCTTTCCGGATTTTTTCCCAACTTCTCTATCCTGCCTTATACGTAGCGCAACCCAACATTTCTCGTAGGGAAATGTTGGGTTTCGTTCCTCCACCCAACCTACAATTTGAGCTAATTCTGGGGCGAGAAAACACGCTCTAGCCAAGATATTGCTGAACTACTTGAACTAACTCAGATGTCCAGTACTCAGCAACTTGGGCTGACTCGGCTTCCACCATAACGCGGATTACTGGTTCGGTACCTGATGCGCGAACCAAAATTCGTCCTTGGTCTCCCATGGCTGCTTCAGCTTGAGCGATCGCATTAGTCAAAGCCGCACACTCTTGCCAGTTTAATCGGCGATCGCGATCTTCCACTCTGACATTACGCAGTAACTGTGGGTAAGTCTGGAAGCTTTGGTCTACTAACTCAGTTAAGGGAACACCCGACTGCTGCACCAACGACGCTATATGTAAAGCTGTCTGCATTCCATCACCTGTCAAGCTGTAGTGGTGGCAGAGGATGTGTCCCGATTGCTCACCACCCAGCATGGCTCCAATATGCAGCATTTCTGCCTGAACATACTGGTCGCCCACCGCTGTCCGCACCAATTTGCCACCTAGTTGTTCCCAGGCTCGCTCAAAGCCCAGATTTGCCATGACTGTCGCCACAATCATATCTTCTGGCAACTGATTGGCGGCTTGTAAGGCTTGACCCCAGAAATAGAGAATGTAATCCCCATCGATAACACGACCCTTGGCATCTACCGCCATTACTCGGTCAGCATCGCCATCAAACGCAAAACCCATGTCAGCTGAATGCTGCTGTACGGCTTCTTTCAGGGCATTGAGGTGAGTTGAGCCGCAATTGACATTAATGCGATCGCCATCGGGTTGATCGTGCAAGCAGATAACTTCTGCTCCCAACTCGGCAAACACTTGCCCAGCGACGGGTACAGCAGCTCCCCATGCCAAATCTAAGACAATCCGCATTCCCCGTAAATCAGTTACAGATTGCAGAGGATTCCGCAGCGATTCGACATAATCTGTGAGCAACTCACCGCGATGATAATGCTGTCCACAGGCATAGATAGAAACGGCATTACCAGTAACACCTCTCAATCCCTCTTCAATCTGCTTTTGTAACGCTACAGACAGCTTCGTACCTTCTGAACTAAAAAATTTAATGCCATTGTCTTCTGGAGGATTATGACTCGCTGAAATCATGATTCCTCCCACAGCATCAGTAACTCTGGTGATATGGGCAACAACAGGAGTTGGACATAACCCCAAGTTCCACACCTCTAGGCCGGCTGAGGTCAGACCAGCACTTAGAGCCATTGCCAACATATCACTTGAGCTTCGGGAGTCTTGTCCTAAGATCACTGGTCCAAGTGTCGGTGCGGCGGATCGTAAAACCTGACCTCCCCAGAAACCAACTTGTTTAGCTAAATCAGCATTCAGCAGTTCTCCTACTTTTCCCCGAATGCCATCAGTGCCAAACAAGGGTGTTGTCGGTAGTACCAGTGGAAGATTAGCAAAATTTACATCGGTCGAAGCTGTCTGCGAACGTAGATGGGACAGCTCAAAACGATTAAAGCCCTGAGTCCGGGCAGTGGATATAACCATAACCGAGTTTTCCTCACACAACACACTCACAGTGGAGAATAGCACTTTCTTCTACCAAGTTCTCTCCACCCTTAGTACTCTTGTAAAGTACTTATACTTTCTTTCGGATAAGTTTAGACTGAGTTGGCTAAAATTCATCTACCACTTTCAGCCGTCCTCTACGCACAGCGTACAGCAGGCGATTAATTAAATCTTCCTCAGCCTCGCTCAGGGAAGGACTCATGAGTACTGCCTTCAACCCATAGCTGGCTCTCAGAGTTATCTTGCCTTCTTGAAATACTTGAGTATATAACTCGGCGATCGCAGATTCTAGTAGGCTGACTTGAGGCAAATTAGCATTTTCCATAGTACAGGTTCTAACTCTCTATCCCAACACTTCGGTATAAGACTCTTGCTGGTATTGCTCAAGGTATATTGGTTGGCTTCTTTA
>DALYIW010000512.1:0-3071 GCA_031970155.1 Coleofasciculaceae cyanobacterium CTOTU46601
GGTAATGGGTAATGGGTAATGGGTAATGGGTAATGGGTAATGGGTAATGGGTAAATTTTCTCGGTTCTGTTGTCTGTTTATCCTTTTACATCTTGATATCAGTCAACAGTCAGCAGTCAACAGTTAACAGTCAACAGTCAACAGTCAACAAAAAACCAGTAACTTCAGTATGCTGTGCGTAAAAGAACAGCAGCTGATCAGGAAGTCTGCTTGAGGCGATAGCCCAACCCATAGACTGTTTCAATCAAATCGCCAGGAGCACCAACGGATTCTAGTTTGTGCCGTAAACTTCTGATGTGAGCTTTGACTGTTGCTTCTTCTGGTAGTCGTTCAAACGACCAGAGATGTTCCAAAATCTGAGCGCGGCTAAACACACGGCGACGATTCCGCAGGAAAAACTCCAGCAGAGAATACTCCTTGGGCGAAAGCGGCAAGAGACGTTCTTTGTAGAAAACTTCACAGGTACTAGGGTTGAGAGTAAGATTTTCCCACTCCAGCACAGGTGGTAAAGTTGAACTTCCTCGGCGCAGTAAAGCCCGAACGCGAGCTGATAACTCCTGTAAGTCAAAGGGTTTGACGAGGTAATCATCAGCGCCTGCGTCTAGTCCTATAACTTTGTCATTAATCGTGTCTCGGGCAGTTAGCATGAGAATTGGGATACAACAACCTTGCGATCGCAGCCGTTGGCACAGCGTTATCCCATCGATTTTTGGCAGCATAACGTCCAGCAAAATCAAGTCATAGGTATAGGTATCGGCAAGTTCCCAACCAAACTGCCCATCAGAGGCAACCTCAATGACATAGTGATGATCAGTAAGGTCTTCTGCAATAACGTCGCTAAGGCGCTCATCGTCCTCTACCAATAAAATTCTCATGATTTGTAGCAGTGTATACAACTATCTACACTGCTACTTTACCCGAAGCGATTCCCCTTTGACTGAGACTTTGTACCACTTTAATTGACGTCTCCCAATGTGTTGTAAGGCTGGGATAACAAGGTTAACACGAGACGCTTATTACATTGCGATCGCCATGTCAGAAAAACTCACGCCGTCAAAACTTACACATGGACACCACATAGAGTAGGGGTGAACGGCCGTTCACCCCTACTAATGGCGGTTCGTAATGAGAAAATTGCGTAAGTCCAGGCCGTCCTAAAAGGGCGGCAAGGGGAGGAGCATCACGAAAACTGAACGGCTAGTAGTAGGGTGGGCAGTGCCCACCTTACATGTAGAGGTTCTGCGTAAGTCCTGTAGAAGTTAGTTTTTAGTGCTACTTTTTGGGGAGGTGCTATCAGAGCTACCCGATGTTTGCGACTTCTCAGAAGTTCCTGACGTGGATGACTCCTTCTTTGTAGTAGAGGATTTCGTTCCATCAGAAGTCCCCGACATAGATGAATCCTTCTCTTGGGTAGAGGATTTCTCAGTACCACTCGAAGACGATGAATCCTTGGTTGTGCCAGGAGTCCTCAAATCATCAGCGCCACTTGGAGAGGGTGATTCCTGTGAACCTCCAGGAGTCTGCAACCCATCAGAGCTACCAGGCGTGGATGAACTATCAGGAAGCGATGTTCCACTGGGGGGTGATTCTACGCTACCTGCGCCGCCCGGTGTACCCCCAGGAGTTGATTCTCCACTGGGGTTTTCGCCCTTAGAGCAAGCTCCTAGAAGTAATACCAGCCCTAAAACCATCGACATAGCAGTGAGTTGATGTTTCACAAGAAAACCTCCAATATTTTTAAAACCTTTGGCACACAATGCAGGCTGTCTACCGATTTAGTGAGTAATACAGTCTTTGTGCTGACTTGAGTTAATTGCTTTTACACCCTTGCGAATCAGTTCTTTCCTGACTCTTCTCTAGACGTTAAAGCCGAAAAGTAAAAAACTCGGTAAAAAGCGAAAATATCTCAGAACTGACGCACGGGAGTCAGGAGTCGGGAGTTGGAAGTCTGGATTTGATGAGGTTTTCCCCGATTCGGAAATCCAAAATCTAAAATTGGTAGTCAAGAAGACCAGTGGCGGCGTAGGTTGAAGAAGCCTTCCAGGAAATTTTGTAAAGTCTTGTTGCGACTCTGGCGTTGCCGCTGCCACTCAAGAGCCGTTTTATAAATAATCTCTGACAAAGTTGGGGAGACTTGGGGGAAATCGGCGTGAAGCGAAGCTAGGCCAAAGGGACTCGCATCCAGCTTAATTTTATGCTTAATATACAGTGCGATCGCACCAATCATTTCACTAGCGTTTGGCCCAACTATCGATGCGCCTAAAATCTCCCCATTCTGACGCCCCACGATTTTACAAAAACCAGTAGTTTCTCTTAACAACTGAGCTTTGTCTAAATTTTTGAAATACTGCCGAACCACAAAAACATCCTTACCATAGCGCTGTCTTGCTTGCGCTTCGGTTAACCCCACCCGTGCCAGCTGAGGCTCACAGAATATTGCCCAAGGAATAGGGCGATAATCAACTTTAAAAATGGGCAAAAACAGAGCATTCTTAAGAGCAACACTGGCTTCATACTCAGCAATATGAGCAAACTGATAGCCCCCGATAACATCTCCACAAGCATAAATGCGGGGATTCGTCGTTTGCAGTTTTTCGTTAAGCTTGAGACCCTGAGTGTGAAACTTAACCCCAACGCCTTCCAGGTTGAGGGATTCGAGATTCGGCTGCTGACCAGTAGCCAGTAAAATTTGATCGGCTTCAATTGCCCGATTTCCTGCCTGAAGCCACTTCTTGTCCTCAATTTGCCTCACCTGAGTCACTAAACTGTCAGTAAGAATGCGAACCCCCTCAGCTTCCAATTGGGCTTGCACTAAACGAGATGCCTCTGGGTCTTCTTTTGACAAAATATGAGGAGTGCTCACGACTAAAGTAACATCACAGTTGAGCCGTGCCAGAGTCTGAGCCAAAGTAGTGCCTATCGAACCACCACCAATCACTACCCAGCTACCCTGTAACTGAAAAGGTGAGAGGGAATCCCATGTAGGAGATGAGGAAGATAGAGAAGGTAAAGAAGAAATTACTCCCCCTACTCCCCCTGCTCCCCCTACTCCCCCTGCTCCCTCTCTCCTC
>DALYIW010000513.1:0-3038 GCA_031970155.1 Coleofasciculaceae cyanobacterium CTOTU46601
CATCAACCAGCTACGGCTGCGTCGTTCTGCTTGATATTCCCATTTCAACAGATGCCCAATTAAAACATTTAAGCGATTTCTCAATTCAGCGCGTTGTTGTTTTCCCAATGACTCAATCTCCTCAATTAAATTAGGTAGATCAAGTTGGTTCCATTGCTGATGTTTGAGGAGTTTTGCTTGTTCTTGTATCCAGGCATAGAAGTCAGTATCATAAAGATTTTGCATTAAGGTTCCGGGTGTCTGCCCCGTTTGTGGCGGTTGCATAATAAGGTCAAAACCTGGTGTTGTTTGCTTTATTTTAAAAAATCAAATGAGTAATGATGCCAGCCTCCAGTATTCAACATCTTCTTCTGCTAAAATTGCCTCAATTTCATCACGGTTGGCATGGTAGTAAGCCAAAGCTGCGTAAACTTGGGCAAGGCATAGATGACTCATTCGACGAGCAATCTCTTCGGCACTTGCACCCTGCTTGTAAAGCACCACTACTCTACTCACAGAAGTTCTAGTCCCTGCAATCATTGGACGACCATTGCTAATGTCTGCGGAACGAGTTATCAATGTACCGATGTCAGTAATAGTTGGCATATTTTACATGCGTCCTAAGTTAAGATTTTAATCCTAGTTTATCTTTCTCGCGGAAGCTCAGGATGTCAGCGCCAAGCCTAATAGTCACTCTCGAACTTACTACAGAAGACTCACTCTTCCAAGTCCACCTGCTGAACCACCTCCAAGGGTAGCTCTAGCGCCTCTGCAATTTGCTCATCGCTTAAGCCAAACTGCCGTAATTTATCAATTGTTTCAATCTTAGTTTGATTCTTGCTGCGCTGCTGAAAGTTAGGAGTGGCAGGCTGACTTTTATCTGGGGTGGCATTGGATTGTTCAAAACCAAAGTTTACGCAGCCAATTACATCACTATTAATGCTTTTATCACCAAAAGAAATATTCAGGCTACCTTGCCGTTCTAGGACAGATTTAAGATTACCTTTATCAACGGGTTCATCAAAGACATCAGATAACAATTGCAAAAGCTCGTAACCTACATCTTTAGCATGACCTGCCGTGCAACCATAATTTTCTGCAATATCAAAATACTTTTGGTGCTTTATTGTTCCCTCGATAATTCCACGCTGCAAGTCATTTAGACGTTTGCCTGTCTTTAGATAAACAGCTTCATCCACAAACTGCAATACCTCGTGAATGTCCATCACTAGGGATGTGAGAGAACATTGGTTATTATAGCCGACTTTCTCCGTCTTTTTCCGCCTTTCTCCGCCTTTTACATTAATTCAACAAAAATCCGCCATTTTCCGCTTTTCACTGTTGAGCGATCGGTCTAGCATGGGAAAAAATAAAAATGTGGTGGTGCTAAACCAAAAAGATTTGTCTCAGGCAGCCTAGAGGTAAATACCTTAATCGCGCTACGCGATCGCTTTACGCAAGTACTTCTGCCAAGTAGAAAGCAATTCAACTTGACAGAATAAATAAATTAAGGAGTTAGATATGGCAGATAACGTATCTCAGGCATACGATCCTTCTTGGAATCAAGATAGCTTTCATGCAGAAGTAGAAGCCCATGTTGAGGAAGCATCTTCTCAGTTTTCCAAAACATTGAACATAGCTATCATTGGCAAAGTAAGTTCTGGCAAAAGTTCACTAATTAATGCTCTGTTAAGAAGAAAGCGGACGGATTTGGTCGCAAGAGTTGGCGCAGAAGCAGGAGTTACTACTAAGCTTAAAGTATGGGAACTAGATGAACACGTCAGACTCATAGATTCACCAGGACTTGCTGATGTTCGTGCTGAAACTAGCCAAATCACCAAAGAATTTCTACAGTATATCGACGTAGGAATTTTAGTTGTTACTGGAGCTTCTGATGCAAATCAGAAAAAATATCTAGATGACTTAAGGAAAAGCTGTAGTTCTGTATTTGTAGTTCTAAATAAGATTGATGAGTGGGATAAGCTTGCTACCTCCTCTTTGACAAAAGTAGTTGAGCAGTGGAAACAAGATCTTGAGATTGAAAAAATATATCGAGTATGTACATTTGGTTACGATCCTGAAACTAACCCCAGTGTTCAACTAGATGTACGAGGTGTTGATGAACTGCGAAAAGACATAGAAATTTTTTTAGAAAAAAGCGGGAAAGATATCTTGCTCGCCCGACATATGGGAGAGAAGCAATCGTATGCAATCAAGATAATATCTGGTGCTTTACTTGCTGTTTCAACTCAAGTTTTTCTTCCAGGTAGTGCGGTTTTTATCGCATCAACTCAGGCTACTGCAATCACTTCTCTTTACTACCTTTACGAGGGGAAAGCACTCTCAGCAAAAGCAGCCGTTGCCCTACTGCCTTACTTTACTACTGAGTCTATCTTATCTAATGCTTTTCTTTGGGTACAGTCATTTATACCTCCAACATTGGTTTTAGAGGCTGTGGCAGCAACTACTGCTGCAATCACTACATTGGCAATGTTAGCTACCGTTAATTATCTGTTAGCAAGTGGTGCAAAACTTGAAGAGAAGAAGCGCCTTCAGGAAACCTTCAGAAAGTACAAACAGGAAGCAACTAAGGATATACTTAATGTCGATGTTAAGAATTTAAATAAATCCGATTTTTGGCAGGAAATAATCAAAAATTTTCTTACAGGTCAGGCCGTCTCTCAAAGTTAAATTTACGAACACACTGATATTCCAGTTGGGACTCATGGAACTGACAAACTTCATCAATGCGCTGGGACGTTCGGGAAACTCATATACTAGTAGCCTTCGTCTTCTTCCGGCTCGATCGCCATTTCCACAACTTCCCGCCACAGTTTCAGAATATTCTCACTTGCTCCGACTGCTGTGAGACAATCCAACACTTTGCCCGACTCCTGCTTCAGTTCAGGAAAAACCAATAGAAGCATTGCCAAATCCCGCCAGTCCGTACCCGATTTTGGCTTCCCCCGCCGCTGATAGTACGAAATTACTTTACTAGCAATTAGCTCTGCTGGAGCCATCACCAATACTTGTTCGATGCGTTGTGCCTCTGGTAAATC
>DALYIW010000514.1:0-543 GCA_031970155.1 Coleofasciculaceae cyanobacterium CTOTU46601
CCAAGATGTCGCCGTGAAGAAACAACCGATTAGCTGCTACTGCTACTTCAACATGAGAAAGGTTCCAATCTGATGCGACATTCTTGAGAGTTTCATAATTTTTTATAGCTGCACAAAGAATCAAGTATTCTATTTTATTGGTCATATTCAATTGCTAGGATTCCAGACATACTTCCCGGTTTTGTCGATATATCCGAATTTGTTCCCAATCTTTACCAATGCCAGTCCTTTGGAGAAACGAGCAGGCTCATCAAACTGCGGCTGAATTACAATCTTTCCTGTACGATCGATAATGCCCCACTTGCCACCTGAGTCGAGCTGTACAGACGCAAATCCTTCAGAGAAGTACGTACCAAAGTAAAATTGTGGCGAGATCGTTACCTTCCCAGTTTTATCGATATAGCCATCTTTGCCATTTATTTTTACTTGAGCTAAACCTTCATAAAAGCTACCAGGTGCATCGATAAACTGTGGTTGAATTACCATCTGACCGGAAGTATTGATAAAGCCCCACTTACTACCAATCTTTACATCCGCCAAACA
>DALYIW010000514.1:571-2951 GCA_031970155.1 Coleofasciculaceae cyanobacterium CTOTU46601
AATCCCCCAGCCGAATCATACTTGAGTGGGATGGCAAGCCGACCGCTGAGGTCAATGAAGCCCCAAAATTTTCGCCCGCTTCCTGTTTCATCAAAAATCCCATCAATAATTCCCCAGATGCCAGGACTTCGCATCCAAACGGGTGCGCGTCCATTAGTGAAGCCTACACCCTCAAGATCTGCATTCATTCCCTGTAACTCAATGACAACTTTCCCATTGCGATCGATAAAGCCCGTTTTATCTTGGTTTCCTTTGCTAATACCGAATCCTGCCAGCCCTGAAGAAAAATAGGTATATGCAGAGAACTGCGGTTCAACGATGAACTTGCCATCGAGATCGATAAAGCCCCACTGATAGCCGCTCTGAACTGCTGCCCGTTGTTCCAAAAATCGAGAAACTTGAGCGAACTGCGGTTTGACAATAACCTTTCCGCCGGAGTCAATAAACCCCCATTTGCCACCAATCTTGACACCTGCTCGCTGTTCAAAAAAGAAATCAACATCATCAAACTGCGGTTGAATAATGACTTGACCGTTGGGGTCAATAAACCCCCATTTGCCGTTGGCACTCTTAAAGGCTGCCCGTTTTTCGGAGAAGTTCTCCACATAATTAAACTGTGGCTTTATTCTCAGCTGCCCAGTGGAGTCAATAAAACCCCACTTCCGATTGAGTACAATACGAAATAGAGGGTCTACCTCAAGGAGCGGGTTCTGCGAGCGACTTGAAGTTGAGGTTTGTTCCGGACAGGTTGAGGTTTGTGCTTGACCATCGGTACAACCTACTAGCAAATGCAATAAGATGAGGCAAATAACTAATATTCGGTTTAGAGGAATTGTCATCATCGAAATTCTCGGCTGAGAAATTGACTAGCACTAAGTTTTCTTGAAGGAACCTTTTAGGATGGACGCTCTGGATAATAGGGGTTAGGAAATGGCACGTTCAATGGTCGTTGCGGACTAATTTCCCCGGCTGGTGCCACTCCTCGGGGCGGACATCCATTTTTCTGCAACAAATCGCGAATCCACCATCTGTATTGACTGATCCAAGGTCCCATTTTTTCGCTTGGATTCATTAAAGGAACCGCTCTTGGGTCTAATGTACGCCTAGCTTCAAACCTTTGAGATCGATTTTCAGGGGCACCTCCTTGGTAAAGAGTACCAAGAATACCAGCTTGATCCCTCATGTTGTATGGAGTTCTTCCCAACCTTCTTGCTCTTTGTTCATAGATATCTGCGATACGATCTAAAATGACTCCGATATAAAGAATAGCCCATTGTGGATTTCTCAATCTTCGTGTTCGATCGCTGACAGTAGGTTCACTGCCGGGAAATGATGATGGTAGTGGAGGAACACGACCTTCTCGTTCTATTTGTTGAGCTACATCCCCTTCGTAGGGATGAATCTTTCCAGGTATGTTAGTTCGAGCTGGTCCCACCCTCCAGGCGGGGTAAGGATTTTCAATTCCTTCCCATAGGATTGGTCCAGCGATCGCGTCAGGAGTTACGTTGTGGTGTTGAGACACTCGACAAATCCATTCAGCATTCTCGCTAACAACCCTAATTGCCTCTTTTCGCTGGTCTTCGTCGTTTTTATTATCGCGTTCTGCCCAAGGGGGTAGATTGGAAAACCTTCCTGGGTCACTCTGGGCGATTTCTATTTGATTCTCTGATTTCAGTGGGGCTTCTTCTTGATTTTGTAATTGCTGTGGGGCTTGTTTACGATCGGTCAAAATATTTAGTTTGTGCCGAGCGAAGTTAGGCGCAATGTTTGGGATTAACTTAATTCCTTCATCATATGCTTTGAGTGCGTCTTGGAACCGTTCATCTTTAATTGCTGCACAAGCGAGTTCAAACCAATTTTGAGATTCAGCCTGCCCGGTAGATTGAGATTCAGGTGATATCCGAGCATCTAAATTTGGAAGTGAGTCGAACACTTCGTTATCGCCACTTGATGGCTCTTTTGCTTCAATCTGACTGCTTTTTCCCTGTACAGTCTCGCTAAACTTCGCTTTCTCCGTTGTTTGGTTCGGTTTTGCATATTCAGCCAACAAAAGCGCGGCTGATTCACCCGCCCCTACTTTAGCCGCCACCGCATCAGCATGATTCTCATACTTATCCCCCACCTCTCCAACACCACCAGCAAGCTGTACCTTCCCTGACGCTTGCTGCACTGTATGCGCTGCTTCATGGGCGGCTAACTCTAGAGAGGGTTGCTCTTTAAACGCAATTTGATTCCCACTGGCATAAGCTGCCGCCCCCATCTGTTGACAAGCCGCCGCCGCAGATCCACCGATGTATGCTTGTACGCCAGAAAGGTCAACGCCAAAGGACTGCTGAATCTGGTTTAGATGCGGCAAAGATGTGGAACTTCCACTAAAACC
>DALYIW010000515.1:0-2950 GCA_031970155.1 Coleofasciculaceae cyanobacterium CTOTU46601
CCCACTCCTTAGTATTTTTGCTTGCATTGGGATGCTCCCCATTTGTAAATTTGGGAAGATGAGAGAGTAATTTCTTCCCCTTATTCTTCCTAGGTGCGCTTCGATATAACTCTGGGAGAAGGTGGTGGGCTATCGACCTGTAGCGGCACAAAGTATCGGCTATAAACCACGCTAGATGGCTGCCAAGGAGACTGCCAATAACTATCCTGAATAACAGCTTTAGCCTCATCTTTATTCTGTGGCCATTCAAAACTAATCACTCCAAAATTGTTGCGCCCCACGACTTCTTCACCCTCTTGAAGCCACTGATTCCTCCAGAGTAGTGACACGAGACTTCCTAGGGTTTTAAGCCACCTAAATGGGTTTTTGTTCTTGGATAGTGCTGATAACATTTGCTTTCCTTCCCAAGGAGCAAAAATGGCTTTCTGGCGTTTAACCCATTCAATATGGTATCGCCAGTCAGGGAGAGACTTGCGATCTTTAAGTACGATTTCCCAGGCAATATTCCAATTACCATGTGCCCCCACTAATTGCCGCACAATGGGTCTAGTTTTTGGGACTTCAACATCTAGCACCCGCACTGTTTCCTGTATGACTTGAATTTCAAGCAGTTGCGGCGGTTCGTTCCATCCTGCCCAGTCTTGGGGTTGTTCTAGGACAAGGGATTTAGCCTTGGTGTGGATAAAATATGTCTTCAACTCGCCATTTTTAAAGGCGCTTGACGTTAGCTGTGCTAGCACTCGTGCATTTGAGTTTTGTTGGGGCGGTGCCTGAGTGCTAGTTTGATGAGGACGATGCATCTGTGTACGTCCTGAGGCTTGGACTTCCATCCGCAGAGGATTTGATTCTCGTTCCAAATCTTCAAAATGGCGACCAGACCAATAGCTAAGTCGAACAGCACCCGCGAAGTGAATATCGCCAGATAGCACCACTACCTGTTGCCGTCGCTTAAACAGTTCAGCCAAAAGTTTAGACAAAGCAACCTCATTCAAGTTCCAGGCATCACCCACATCCGAGTTGAAAACGTTGCCTGACTCTAGTTCTCGCTGTTGAACTACGTCAATAATCTGTAGACTTACCAAGTTTGTCGGCATAATGACCAACGTTACTTCAATGCTTGATTCGCCACTTTGGTTAAGTTGATCAGTTAGTTCTAGGGGTTCTTGAATTTGTTGTTTAAAAGCTGTGGGGCACAGCAGCATGGGTGGTGCGTGAGCGTTGTCTGCTGTAAGACTTATTTTCCCGTTATCAGCCTGTGGATAGCCTCGCCAAGTTCGAGTATCAAGCACAATGACTTCGTGTTTGAGGCTTCTAACGGTGTAGTGCCAAGCTATAGGCAGTGTTCCATCCGGATAATCTCGATCTAGGATCAGGACATCTTTGTCATATCTGAACCTGGGCAAACCCGTTTCCGCTTCCATTAGAGGAAGTCCGAGAAATTTGGCCATTTTCTCTGAGGCGTATTCATCTGTTCCCGCCGACGCTGACCAAATTGTTAGGGCTTTCAGCAAATTGCCACCAGGTTGTCTTTCCTGAAACTGCTCAGGTGTATTGCCCCATGCCTGAAATACGGCATAAGCAGCGAGAGCATTGTGCACCACACGCCTGCCCAAGGGTTTACTCAACACATTGGTACACCAAGCCCGATTCAAATACCAGTCATCGTTAACATCATGGTCATCACAAATCATGTAGGTTGGCACATTCGCAAGGGCACGCCGAACTTTCCATAACTGACTTATGCAGTCTTTAACATGACGGGCTTCTTCATTCCACTGCTTAGCCTGCTTGGAATCTTGGTAGATATCCTGACCTTTTGGTAAGTTCTCTGGCCACAGGATAGGCGACCAAACCAGCAGATAACTAGCACAGTATTCACCTAAGCTAAATAGGTGGCTTTTTGCTTTCTCCGGACTATTGACCAGCATTGCTGTGAAGCTACAGTAATCTCTAGCGATGTCACTACGCTGTCCTGGTTTTAGATCATTTGGTTTCTTGTATTCATAGCCAGTGCTTGATGTTTGGCGGACGGGTAGATTTTCTTCCCAACCCAGCAGGGTATCACCAACGTTTGTTGCCACCCATAGCAGAGGGTCTGATACGTCATCTCCGTAGATTTGGTCTCCTGTGAAAAAGAGTTGATGGAGTCGAGAATTTGGCTCTTTTGCATAATGCTCAATCAGGTCATCCAAAATCGGTAGTGCATCCTGTCCACCACCGTGTAACTTGCGGCAGGAACCATGAGCGATGCGCAAGTCGCAAAGGTCGGACGGCGGCATGGCAAAAGTGGGCAACTGATGCTCGAAATAGCTAACGGTGACCTGAGGAGAATGTGTCGCACAGTTGAGCGCTTGGGTAAGATTCTGTTCGTAGCTGCCGAAACTCAAGTCGTAGGCGTAGATTTGACCGGGTTTTAGAGAAGAGGGGGTGAGAGGGTGAAGTTCTCTTTGTATTAGGCTTTTTCTCTCATTTATTGGCTTAGCGGTAATGGCGAGGATGTGCAGATGCTTACCTAGGGGTATTGTAGAGTGCGTACCTTCAAGCAATAAATCCTTGATGATAGAGCCTTCGGCATCTGTGGCGTAAACTTTGAGGGTGACTTCGCGAGGGGCTTTGAGGGCAACCCATACTGTAACTGCATTACTCTCTGTACGTCGTAAGATTGGACCTGCAAGGATAAGTGGCAGGTGTTCAATGTGAGCTGCGTTAGCCTGTGTTTGGTAGCGCTGGTTCGCTTGGCGATCGCTTTGCGGATCGTGGTAGCGTCCTTCGCTTAGAGGATTCCGTAACATACAACAACCATGTGTCCCTGCCTGACTATCTAGCAGCCTTACCTAGCAGTATGGCGAATCGCTCAATCTAATGCCCACTTTCCCCAGAAGGATAGCAGGTGGTTGCAAAAAAGTTACTGGGACTTAAACAAAAATAGAAGCCACAATAGAGTATAATT
>DALYIW010000516.1:0-2814 GCA_031970155.1 Coleofasciculaceae cyanobacterium CTOTU46601
TGACAAACAACCAACAACCAACAACCAACAACTATTTATTTATGAGGGTCTTCATCCTTCATCCTTCATCCTTCATCCTTCCCAATGACTGCTGCTGGCTTTTAAAATCACTGGACTGAATACGCTCGAGTACCTGGTTGTCAATGGCTTCTTTCGCCAAGCGAATCGAGTTAAAAATCGACGGGGCTTGAGAACTTCCATGACTGATAATACAAATTCCGGCGACACCCAAGAGCAATCCGCCTCCATGTTCGGCATGGTCAATGCGCTGTTTAATCCGTTTCAAGTTAGGTTTCAACAGTGCTGTACCCACTTGACCCGCTATTCCTTGAGGCAGTTCTTCTCGAAGGATTTGCAGCACTATCTCGCCCACCGCTTCGGCAAACTTGAGCAGTACATTGCCTACAAATCCATCACAGACAATCACATCAAAATTACCTGAGAGAACATCTCTACCCTCAGCGTTGCCAATGAACGACACTCTCGGATTTTCTTGCAGCAGCTGATGAGCGCGGATTGCTAAATCATTGCCCTTAGACTCTTCTTCACCAATATTGAGTAGTCCAACTTTGGGTGCTGGTATCCCTAGCACATACTGGCTGTAAACCGTCCCCATCACGGCAAACTGCTCTAGATACTTAGGACGGCAATCAACATTTGCCCCCACATCCAGGATAATTACAGGCTTACCTGCCACCATGGTCGGGAACACCGCACCAATAGCAGGACGGTCAATGCCTTTAAGACGCCCTAAGCGGAGTAAGGCTGCTGCCATTGCCGCACCAGAGTGACCAGCAGAAACTACTGCATCGGCACGTTTCTGCTTCACCATATCCATCGCCACGTTGATAGAAGCCTTGGGCTTCCGCCTCAAGCTAACCAAAGGCTCCTCATCCATAGCAACCACATCCTCAGCTGGTACAATTTCCAGCTGACACGAACCAGCGTGTTGCTTGAGGGAGGCTTCAATCGCTTGAGGATCGCCCACCAACAAAACTTCTATGTCTAACTCAGCCTGTGCCCTAATAGCGCCAGCAACGATTTCTCCAGGGGCATAGTCCCCTCCCATAGCGTCAAGTGCGATCCGTGCGCGAGTCGATGCCATTGCTCAAAGTGATAGAAACCTTCAAAATTCTACCAGAAGCCTCACACGCAACATTCAACCTGATGTGATCTACCTGACACCTGATGAAAGTCACTGAAGAATCTTTTCAGTGTTGTCCTTAACTGTTTAAAATGAACCACCGTGGACTAGGGATCAGAATGTTGTTACATCGATTTAGCGCTGGAGTAATCACTTCTGCTGTAGTGGTTCTACTACTAAGAATGGCAGGGCTATCGTCAACAGCCCTGACTACCGCTCAACTTCTGGAGTGGCAGAATATGCCCCTGTTTACTCTGCTGAGTAAGCCAGACCCAGCAGCCCAGGGGATAATACGGCAATACCTGCAAAGCTGGAGTACCAAAGGGGCGGTGGTGCGTCATCAAGGGATATGGATGCAGTCAGGGATGACAAAACTTGCTGAGCACCGAGGCGCAGTACCGGTGCCTGGTGCTTCATTAACGAAAATTGCTACAACATTGGCGTCATTAGAAAAATGGGGGCCATCTCATCAGTTTGAGACTTTAGTCAGTGCCACAGGGCCGATTAAGGATGGAGTATTGCAGGGAGATTTGATAATTACTGGTGGAGGTGACCCCTTTTTTGTTTGGGAGGAAGCTATAGCCTTAGGGAATAGTCTCAATCAGTTAGGTATCCGCCGCGTTACAGGGAGTTTAGTGATCAACGGTGATTTCTACATAAATTACCAGGAGAACGCAGCTTTGGCTGGTCAAATACTCCAGCAAGGACTCAATAGCAGGAGTTGGACACCGCGAGGGTTCACGTTTCGATATAGCCTGATGCCGAAGGGGACGCCAAAACCACAAGTAGCGATCGCAAGAGGTGTAAAAGTAGCTAGTATTCCCATCCCTAAAAAATACCTATTGTTACGTCACCGCTCACTTTCCTTAACTCAAATCCTCAAGGAGATGAACGTCCATAGCAACAACGAGATGGCAGAGATGTTGACGAAATCTCTAGGGGGTACCCAAGTCAGAGACCAGTTGGTGCGTCAGTCTGCTAATATTCCTCCTGATGAAATGCAGTTGGTTAATGGCTCTGGATTGGGTGTAGAAAATAAGATTTCGCCTCGTGCTGTTTGTGTCCTGCTGATGGAGGTTGAACGCTTTTTGCAGCCCCACAAGCTTACTATTGAAGATGTTTTCCCGGTTTCTGGACCAGACAAGCTAGGAACGATGTATGGGCGGCATATGCCACTAGGTACTACGATCAAAACCGGGACGTTAAATAGCGTGAGTGCCTTAGCTGGTGTCCTGCCAACACGCGATCGCGGTCGGGTGTGGTTTGTAATCATGAACCGAGGCGGTGATGTCTTAGACTTTAGGAAACAGCAAGACCAGCTGCTAACCACCCTTTCACAAAAGTGGGGCATCTCACCCACTGCCTACGCCAGTACAACTCCATCACTACCGCTTTTAGGCGACCCCAAGCGCATTGAAAAGATTTCTGGTATCCGAATAAAGGTTTAATGGCTTGCCTAAAAATTATTTCTGCGTTTTTCCCGCATTTTCCTGCTCAGGTTAGTTGGTAATTAGCATAACCTGGACGGGCTTTTCAGCCCATCCCACAAAAAATTTACCCTTTAGCAACGAGTTCGTCAAATATGCCACAGCCTAGTAGTCAATAGTAAAAAAAACAACCAACAACTAACCACTGACTATTGACTACTAACAACCAACAACCAACAACTA
>DALYIW010000517.1:0-2800 GCA_031970155.1 Coleofasciculaceae cyanobacterium CTOTU46601
CGGTCTACTATCTTTAACTGCAACTTGATATCAATAGAGGGGAGCAATATGGGGTAAGATTTTGGCAGTTCTTCTTCCGCAAAGGCTACTTGAGGCTGTTGTACTCGGCGTCAGGAGACTGTATGATCTTGCGCTCTTCTGTGCTATGAGGATTCTTCTGGTTGAAGATGATGTTTGCCTTGCTGAAACGCTAGCAGAGGCACTAACCGATCAACGCTATGTGGTTGATTTAGTTACTGACGGGGAAGCGGGTTGGAATCAAGCCAAAATCATTGATTATGACTTGATGGTGCTAGATGTGATGCTCCCCGAACTTGATGGTGTGTCGCTTTGCCAAAGATTGCGATCGCACGGCTACCGTATGCCGGTTCTCTTACTAACCGCCTGTGATACGGTTACCGATAAAATTAGCGGACTGGATGCTGGGGCAGATGATTATGTCGTCAAACCAGTGGACTTGGGAGAGTTATTTGCGCGGATTCGAGCCTTGCTGCGCCGTGGAACTTCGTCACCGCCAATTTTAGAATGGGGAAACCTGCGCCTCAACCCTAGTACCTATGAAGTGCTCTACGAGCAAAGCCCGCTACATTTAACCCCTAAAGAGTACAGTCTCTTGGAATTACTACTGCGGAATGGTCGGCGCGTCCTTAGTCGTAGTGTAATTATTGAACATGTTTGGTCACTTGAGGCTCCACCCGAAGAATATACTGTAAAAGTTCATATGAGGAGCTTACGCCAAAAGCTAAAAACAGCAGGAGCTCCTGAGGACTTGATTGAAACTGTTCACGGTATGGGTTATCGGCTCAAACAACTTCCTAATTAAGTCATCGCAGAAGGTCGATTTTGTTATTTGTTGTTGGTTATTAGTTATTTTTTAAGAAATACAAACAACAAACAACAAACAACTAATAACTTATGTCTCAAAAAAACGAAACAACGGTTCTAGTGTTAGCTCTGCTAATCACTGCGGCATTATTAGGTGGCGGCTTTTGGTGGTTTAGAAATAGCTTGGGTAATGTCGCTGGTTCGTCCAAAGGCAGCAATGACAACGCTGGTGAAAAAACATCAACAACGGGAACATCACCAGTTAGTCCCCCTACTCCATCAGCACCAACCAACTCGCCTCTTGTTGCTCCTGGTTCTACTTTTGCACCGCCCACCAACGTACCTGGTGGAACCAAAGTGAGGATTGAAGGCTCTACCAGCATGGTGCAGATTAATCAAGCATTCAAAGTAGATTTTGAAAAGCAATTTCCTGGCACAATTGTTGAAACTCAAGCCAAAGGTACAGAGCAGGGAATTCAAGCACTTCAAGCAGGACAGGTAGATATCGCTGCTATCTCTCGCCCCCTCAACTCTCAAGAACAAGCCCAAGATTTGGTAGCTATACCTGTAACTCAAGATGCTATAGCGATCGCCGTTGGAGAAAAAAATCCCTTCCGTCAAGGACTAACTAGTGCTCAAGTCGAACAGATTTTCCAAGGGAAGATTACAGATTGGTCACAAATAGGAGGAGGGGCATCTGGAACAATCCGGGTGATTAACCGCCCCCCTGGCAGTGGAACTCATCAGGCGTTTCAAGAAATGGTGCTTAAGGGAGGAAATTTCGGTACTACCCCCAACATCACAACGCTGAAACAGGATGCCACTACACCTCTACTACGGGAGTTAAGCACGAATGGCATAGGTTATGCAACGTATGCTCAAGTCGCCAAACAACAGACGGTGCGAACAGTTGCAGTAGATGGCTTGACCCCAGAAGCATCCACTTATCCCTATCAACGGACGCTGTACTATGCTTACAAGCAACCTGCCAGTGCTCAGGTTCAAGATTTTCTGGGCTATGTAGGTTCATCTCAAGGTAAGCAAGCTCTCTCTACTGCTAGTAAATAGACATCCTTTGAAAGTAGGGAGTAGGGAGTAGGGAGTAGGGAGTAGGGAGTAGGGAGTAGGGAGTAGGGGAAGAAAAGCTGTTTTTATTGCTTCGCTATCATCCCAGACTAACGTCTTGCTGCGCTATTATTCCTGTCCCTCATCCCTTATCCTTTTTTGCTCAATCCAATTTGTTCAATCCATAGCGTCTAAATCTAAAGCTTTTGAGCCACCTCGCTCTAGCTGAGCCAGAAGTTTACCTAATTGTGACCAAACCAGTACAGCAATAAATAAGGTTAGAGGTAGTGAGACGGAGTATGAGAGCCAACTGGGAAAGCCAAAAATCTCTAAGCCAGCAGCAAGGAATACACAAATTCCTGCTGCAATTCCCGTGAACGGCATTAATAACTGAACTCCTTTCATTTGAGCCAAGGTACGAGTAGAGCGGTTTTTTGACCATTCCTGTACTTTTTGTTTAAGTGTGGCTTCAAAAGCTGCACCAGAGGTAATCCCAGCAAACAAACCGAAGATTAACAAAAAATATGGTGGTTGCGGGAAGTTATACACAAAACACTCCTAATGTTAAAAGTAAGATACCAAATTCTCATATTATCTGTCAGTGGTTACTGACTACTGATTAAAAAAGGATGAGGGATGAGGGATAAGGGATGAGAGTGTAGCAAGGCGTCAGTTTGGGATGACCAGCGTTGCGGGGTGTGACGCCGGGATGAGGTAAATGCACCTTTAGTAGTAAGGTGGGCACTGCCCACCTTACATGTAGAGGTTCTGCGTAAGTAGTAGTAGGGTGGGCACTGCCCACCCTACATGTAGAGGTTCTGTGTAAGTCCTGTTTATGAAGAAGAAAAGAAATTTTCAACGTGTCGCGAGAGTCCCCACTTTCAGCGAAGCAAAGTGGGGAGGGATAGCG
>DALYIW010000518.1:0-2792 GCA_031970155.1 Coleofasciculaceae cyanobacterium CTOTU46601
ATCCGGCTCTTTTCGCTTGCAGGCAAAAGTCCATTTCTTCGTAGTACATGAAGTAATCTTCATCCATCAAGCCGGCTTCTTCAAACACTTGGCGGCGGACGATCATGCTCGCTCCTGCCACCCAGTCTGTAGGACCAGTTTCGTCCGAAACCGGAGGCGCAACAATCCAGTTGGTCAATAACTTGGAGACAATACCAAGCCGTACGCCAAACTCTAGCTCGCTGAGTATGCTATGAAACCGAAACGCCGATCGCTGCGGGGTACCATCCGGATCTTCCAAACGGCTACCCGCAATTCCGACATCGGGGTGAGAGTCCATGAACTCTACTAGTGCCTGTAAAGCACGGGGGCGAACAATGGTGTCGGGGTTGAGCAGCAGGATGTAGGGGGGTGGATTTGTTGATTCGAGTGCGGGGCGGATCGCCGCGTTGTTGCCATAGGCGAATCCACCATTACGCTCTAAGGGCTGAAGAGACGCCCAGTCTCCCCAGCCCTCAGTTTCAATTGCGTCTTGAATTTTTTCAACAGACCCATCGCCAGATGCGTTGTCCGTAATAACTACGCGGGTTCCTGGAAGCGATCGCACTTCACTCACTAAAGAGTGCAAGCAGTCAATCGTTAGACCTGCTGTTCGGTAGTTAACGATTACGACGAGTAAACGGGTTGGGCTATCTAGCTGAGTCGAATCAGACATAGATTATTCTGCTCCATAAAACTGATACAAAGCCGGACTTCTGCCGATATTGAGGTCTATTTTCTGCTGAAGACCGGAACTGTCGGCAGCACTCCGGTCTTCAGGCAGACACCGCAGAGCTTGCGACGTGTTCTAGATTGATAGAACCGTTCGTGAAGTACCTACAGACTCCGCATTCGCTACGTCTGAGGCTTCCTGTCTCATTCGCCGTTGCCACGTTGGGTACTCTTGCGAGTCCGAAACTGAATTCGGTGATGGTCTTACACAGCGTCTTTGGTCTTGCGACCTTTATCACTTGATAGAGGTGAACCCAGGCAGACACCCGCCTTCCGCAGGTGTATATCTTTACGTACAACATGGCTTGGCTTATTTTTTACCGCAGAACACAATAAGAGCGAACCAGTGGTCATGTTCTTTCCCCGAACTCTGATGTTGCTGCGGTAAGAGTCGTAACTCTACTTCGGATTGACCTGTCTGTTCCATACAGTCGGGCGGGTCATCGACCCTTTTTAGGGTAGCATAATGTCTAGACATTATGTAGACATCATGAAGAACAAAGGGTTACATGTTCGGATATCTGAACGGCGATTGAATAAGCTAAGGTTGTACGCTGAGGCTAAAGAAAAAACGATGACTCAGTTGATTGAGGATTGGATTGATAGACTACCGCTACCAGAGGGAATGGAAGCCTTCGTCCCTCCGGCTTCCCGCCTCTCATCCCCAAGTTCTGCTACGCGGAACTTGGGGACTTCCCGGCGCTCCAGTTAAATGTCCTGAGAAAGGAGGAGCATAGCGCTGTCATAACCTATTATGCTCCCAGCTGAAGTGGTAGTTGTCCGGATTCTTACACAATTTTTTTTGCCACAACTGGGAGGCTGCTGTTTCTGAAAGGATTAGCAAGAATACTCTTGCTTTTGCAAGACATGATGGTCGAGCAGGTCTAAAATTTCTGCATCCCTTGTGGCATCGAACTTTCTCCCAAACAATTTGGGAGAGTTAGCAAGTCTTTCAAAGTCGCATTTCTCAAAAACTCGCGGACGAGTTGGGTTAGGATTCTCAAAATCTATAAAGAACAAATTATCATTGACGACTCTGTCCTTCAAGGGAGAATTTAAAATAAGGGTTTGAAAAAACATTTCATCCGGGCCATCTACATACTTGAAATAGTTAGCAAATTCTTTCCCTTGATTGGTGTTAAGAAAGTTATAGATATAGTCAACACAGTCTTTAGGGAAACACCAATAGGCAGACCCCCTGTACGGTGTAAAACCTTCGGGAAACTTGCGCTTAAATGGAAACAGAGGAACCACCCCATCCCATAGAAATGACAAAATCTTATACCAAGTTTCTTCGGAATTACAGTATCGGTTGTGAGAACTCAAGTTGAGCGAACCTGGAAAAACAAAACGCAATTTCCATAACCGAACATGCCAGTAATTGATATTATCAGCACTTCGAGTAGGCCAAAGTCCATCAGTTATTACTTCATTGTCCATATAATCGAGGAAAATTTTTCCTGCGTTTTCTTGGAAATAATTTTCAATATAATGATTAGATTTAATTGAGTAATCTTGACCTGTAGAAAGAATAAGATAGTCAAAATCAATTTGACTTTCAATAATTTCTTTTATTCCCTGAATGCTGGCTTCCGTATGTCCAAAATCAAACACGTAAATCACGTTACGCTTGATAAAATGGACATTCTTGAGATGGCTTAATCCTTTAACAAATTTATTGTAAGTTTCACCATCTATCATTTTGTTGATGTGAATGAAAAACGAGGTGTTTTCGGTATTGCGACTATTCACTAGTCGGACTAGTTGTTCTGGGTATCTATGCGCCAGTATCAGGTATACTATTTTCATTTTTCTCCTATTTGAATGACAAAAGTTTTATCGATGTACCCCCTGAGCGAAAAAGTTGCAAATCGGTTAGGAATAAAAGAGCGGAGATTGTCAACACAATTAGAGAATGCGAGGCGATCTGATGGAATTCCATCAAATATTGATTTCTTGCTTCTGTTGCGAGATTTTTTCCTTTTGCATTGCAGCAAGAACGGACTTTAGCATAGCACCCCAGCTTTGTGAGCTGTCATAAA
>DALYIW010000519.1:0-2742 GCA_031970155.1 Coleofasciculaceae cyanobacterium CTOTU46601
AAAAGATGCCACTGGTACATTGCACCTGTTTCGTTCGATTGTCGAAGAGGGATTGTATACCTTGGAAGAACCCGCAGAGCTAACTACGACTGTCGAAGATGAACAAGAAACAATTAGTAAATACCAAGAGCATCCAGGAAATCTTTGTTTAGTTGCTGAAGTAAATGGTGAAATTGTAGGGATGATTCGTGCTAAGTCAGGCGTATATCGCCGTACACGCCACTTTGCAGACATTGATTCTATGTGGGTAAATGCTAAGTGGAGGGGGCGAGGGATTGCCAACTTGTTGATAACAACTCTACTTAATTGGGCAAAGCAACATCCAGTATTAGAGAAGCTTGGATTATTTACTTTCTCGACTAACATAAGAGCTGTAAAGTTCTATGAGAAACATGGTTTTGTCGTTGAGGGAAAATACTCACGAGATATGAAGTTTGATGAGAATCACTATGTAGATACAGTAGCAATGGGACAGTTAATCAAGCCGCGTACAACAGCACCTTTTGGCGCTGCGATCGCTCCATAGACCAGGATGGCTATAATGAGGCATTGCGTCAACAAGGACATGACGTAGCTTGGATTCGCACAGAATCACCCGGTATCTCTGACCCTGAAGTAGTCAGTCGTGCCCAAGCAGAAAACCGCATCCTCCTCACCTTTGACATCGGCTATGGAAATAACACAACGTTTCTGCTGGAGCTGGAAAAAAGGCAACTCAAGTATTTAGGAGGATTAGCCAAAATCCGTATTGGCAACTGTGTTATTTGATGATGATGAACAGGTCTGTCCACAGGTGCAAGGTGGCTCCCCTTCATGAGCGAACAATCGCGCTTAACCTTATTTAGTGGGTTTTATTCCCAATCTGCTGGAGTAATTCCGAGAGCATTGAGCTGGTCGGGAGTGAGCGATCGCAATTTCTCCGTCAACTGCTGCCGCTTCTGTCGTTCTTGCTCTGCCTGTTGCTCAGCTTGGTCAGCCCGTTGCTCAGCTTGGTCAGCCCGTTGTCGCTGCTGCTGTGCCTCTAACTTGCCATTTTTGACCTCATAGATGCCGTAGAAGGGAATCCGCATCACTTGCTCATATACCCAGAACTTACCAGGCTTAGTTAACTGCCCCTCAGGAGAGCGAGACAACGGCGTGCGATCTGCGCTTCGCAGCAGCGCTTCGCTATCGCGCTCCTCACTACCGTCACCGGAGGCAAATTCTAGCGCGATCGTTGGGGTAATGAATTCCCGCCACAGCACATAAGAGCGACGAATCTCCCCTTCTAACTTGGGCGGCACACTGGGCACATAGAACTAGTTAGGAGCTTCAGCCCCCTTTTCGGGTGGGTCTGTTTCGCGCCAGTAGATACCACAGTCCTGCCCAATGCAATACTGCCCGTCTGGATGAAGCTGCTGCAAAGTGAGTCCTATTGAGTCTGTCAGAATCAGACTTTGGGGATGCTCCTGGAAATTTTTCACCAATGTACCATCAGACTCTGGCAGTTGGGTATGGTCAGGGAACTGAGGCGGCAGAGCAATTTGAGTAAGCGTCTCTTTGACATCCTCACCGCCCTATAAGTGCGGTGATTCCTCACCACACCGAAACCTACGAATAGGAAAACGGTCGCTGAATGGAGTTGACGCTTCACAGATCGTTGCTTGCACGCAAGTCTTACACAATCTCCACGTCCGTTTTAAATCTCGGACTGCCCGCCCGCGATTAAAGTTGATGAACAGAATATTTAGTTTTTCTAGTGCCTTCAGGTCGGATCGTCCGTTGCCCTTGGGTTCTTTTCCTCTTAGCGTCTCAGTCCCGGTTTCACAGCCTATGGCTGGTATATCGCTGCTTTCTGGAGGTGGGTATTTCAACCAACAACATTATACCAAAAGCCGTCAAGCGAAGGACGGGGCTTGAATCCCATTAATTTTGGTCATTTGTTCAAAAGTCATTCAGAACCCACTCTATTTTCTATTTACCACAAGCCTACCAAAACTGTTCACGATCAACGTGCGGGAGAAGCTAGCCTCTCAAATCTCTGCAAGTTCAATACTATGAAGAAAGTTACTGGTTATTTGTTGTTTGTTGTTTGTTGAACAATTAAAAATAGCGATAACACTCTAATGTATCACAAAAAAATGCTAACAACAGGCAAATTTAGTAAAATTTAGTCAACAATTTGACGATTTAGTTGTAATCTTTCTCGCCTTAGCTTTGAGTCATCATGCCAGAACCATTCCCCCAAATTGTTCCATCGCCCCCACCAGCTGCTGATGTTTTTGCTACTCATCAGCTAGCTTATGAGTTTCGCCACGAAATTGAGTATCGGCAGGAACACGAGCGCTACTGCCAATGGTATCGACTAACAGCAGAACGCCATCGGCAAGAATTGCAGAAGATGCAACGTGATATCAACCTGTTTGGTTGGTTCTCTCGGCGCAAGACTCACTAGGGCATCAAGGAGAGAGAACAAGCAAGGGTTAGGGGGTAAATTTTTCCCTCATTGCCTCATTTTGGTGAGAGGTTGGAAACTATTGCAGCGTGGCCTAAATAATTGACCTGCTCAAATCTCTCCCTTGTCCCCCTTGTCTTCCTTGTCCCCCTTGTCTTCCTTGTCCCCCTTGTCCTCCTTGTCTCCCAGAGGTAGTCAAAAACTTCTGTCGAGATTCACTAGAGGGTTTCTAGCTCATCTTCACGGAAGTGAGCGCGAAATTTTTTATCAAACTGGACTAGCACCGGCAGGTTGGCGCTCACTGGTCT
>DALYIW010000520.1:0-2734 GCA_031970155.1 Coleofasciculaceae cyanobacterium CTOTU46601
CTTTTTCACCGTGAACGAAATGAATCAACATGATTATTTCCTATGAAGTTAAGTCAAAATTCGTGTATCCGGCTTTACAAGCCAGCCGTATTAAATTGAAGATTGGCAGAAGCCGCGTAGAAGTCATAACCTTCTACTTGCAGGTCGTTGAAATCGTCCGAGTCCGTATCGTCATCAAACTGTTCGCTTGTGACGGGGGAGTTATTTAAAAGAGCTGCTGGAGCTGTCCCCGGCTGATTCGACGCTGTATTGACCGAAGAAATCGGCACAGAAGCTGGCACTTGTACCTGAGAAAACGTCATAGCAGTACAGCCAACTGTTGTTGACAAGCCAAAAGCAGCCGGATCTAGGTCGAACGTGGCGCACAGATAACGAGCACGGGAACACAGTGCAGATACAGCCTGAAATGCTACTTTTTTCAAGGCATCCCCTGAGAGAAAACCCAAATCCCTAGAGGCGATCGCCATCCAGTAGGGACGAATTGCCTCCAGCATCATGCTGTTGGTTTCTCGCCCGAATGACTTCAAGTATTTGAGAGTCTCGCAATCAAGTGAATCTGAACGGACATGAAATCGAAAACGAATGTTTGGATAAGAAGGTGAATCGGTACTATCAAGTTTGTCCACCAGTTGTTAAAACCTCCTCACTGGTAACGTTACTCAAAGCTCTCTCCCGCTCTTTGGCTTCCCTTGCTTCCCTGGAAACTCTTTGCCAAACTAGCGATTTCAGAAATTCATAGACCCCGAACGCATCGCACATGCGGTGTGACAAAGGATGCTTCTGGAACTCAGGAGGTAATTTGCCATGCCAAACGACGGATGTAGATTTGAAATAATCAGACAATTCCGATCGCAAATAATCAGCCGTGCCACCGCAAAGTATCGCTTCGTCAATACCCTTGGGTAGAACTTCATTGAGCCAACTTTCCAAAGACAAAAAGTATTCAGAACGAGACGTAGTAATCGCACTCTTGAGCTTGATTAATTCCTCTTTACGTGCGGCTTCAGTGGTTGACCTTAATACAGGGATTAAAGCTTTAAAATCAGGTGGATTACCAGCCGTTGCGATCGCAGCAGCTAATTGATTAATATCCAATCCACTGGTTTTTTTTATTACCCTGTCCAGCAGTTTGATAAAGCCAAGATCGGAGGTAATTCGTTTGGTAACAGCACCCCTAGTTGCCACCAAAGTGGAAGCATTACGAAAGCCAATCATGACAACAGCCAGAGTCTTTTGCTTGAGATCTTCTTGTTGCATTCCCACCGTATGCATCATGTAAATCCCACCACCTTCAGGCTTGCAATCCCAGTCGGTGAGAGTAACGTTGAGGGTTCCAGTGGGAGTTTGAAAATTCTTCAAGCTGCCCTCAATCGTGGAACGAAGGCGAGGAGCGTTCTCAAATTCTCCAGGCGGAAGAAGCACCGCAACAGCCGCTTCAAATTGATTGCCTAGTTTCAACTCGACGCTTGCTGCCCATACTGCTGCCATTGCCTTGGGAATTGCCCTATCAACTTTCAACTGGGACAAGCCAGCATTGCCGTTAAACTGTTCTCGCGCTAAATACCCGACTGCATAAAATTGGTCTAAAATGCCAACCCAAGCTTTATCAACTGGATCGGCTGAATCCATCCCCATCTTTGAGGATTCATAACTATCAATGCTGGCTTTGGGAAGTGCAAGAATTTCAGGTTCCATGCTCATAAACCTGAGTCGCTGATCGGGACCCGTGTAAATCACTTTTGTTAGTGACCCACCAAAGTCGAGAACGATTAGCAAACCTGGAAACAATTTTTTTTTCGCTCGTTTCACGGCAACAAGTTAATTAAGGTTATATCGGTTCACGACGGAGCTAAATGACATTGTGGCGAGATTGGGTCATACTCGGACTCAGATGAGTCAAAGTTGGGTCAAAAGCACAGCAAAGCGGGGCTTATTAAAGCCTAATAAGTTACTTAATGGCATTTTGACGAAGATTTAAGAGGCTAAAAAACAGCCCAAAAGTGACACAATCAAGACCGAAAATGGTACAAAAAAGACCGTCCGTTCACCTAAACAATTGGTAGCATTTCATCCACCCAAAGATCCATTAGTCGAAAGTTAGAGGAAGAATTTTCTCAAAGGCTGGAACCCGCATGGTTATGGGATTTTTTATTCGTCCTCTAACTAAAGGAGTAGTCAACTTTCTGAAAAATGGTAACACCACAATACCAAAAAATGAGGGTCTTCCTCTAACTAAAGGAATAGAAGAAATATGAAGATAAGAAAATCGATTTTTTTGACTTCATTCTTTGGGTAGATTTCACTTCATCCCCCTCCCCATCCCGAAAAAACCTCGGTAGATTGAGGATATCGCGCTTGAGTTGAGGCTCGGCGGTGGGAGCAAGCAAAGTCGAGATATATATTTTTTTAGGAAACAGCCGTTATCTCGACTCTGCTTGCCACAGGGGAAACCCCTTTGGAAACCCCAATAGATCTGTTGAAACAATTTTTGAACAGGGAGTTGCACGCATCGTACCGTGATGCACTCTTGTTGTCGTGTTTGCGTAGAGAAGGAAGGTCAAACAATGAACAATAGCGCGGGTTTGCTATCGCACTCGTTAAAAGCATCTCAGTCATGAAGCTAAAACCAGCAGCTAAAGCCAGAAAAACCCTAATTGTAATAAGCCAGGAGATTAGCTTATACCAATTCTCTGTAAAGATGCGCTTAATAAGTAAATACTGACTTGAGTGTCAA
>DALYIW010000521.1:0-2725 GCA_031970155.1 Coleofasciculaceae cyanobacterium CTOTU46601
CTCCCTCTCTCCCTCTCTCCCCCTCTCCCTCTAGGTTAACAACACTCAAAGGTGCTATCAGTTCAGCAGGATTAGCTGGACCGATGCTGAGCGTGGTAATGCGGCGATCGCTTAACAAAAATCGATAATTGAGCTCTAGTGGCGAGAAGGGATAGCACAGCTGTTCAAGCTTTGGGGGAGGGGTATAAAGGCGTCCTCCCTTATCCGCTGGGGAGATGATAAAAACCCCCATATCCTTTTTGTGGGCTAACTCAACCGCTGCTGCGTTGCGCTGAAAGAAGTAATAGTAATGAAGATTGACGAATTCAAATAAATCGGTGTTGATTGCTGACAAAATGACATCTAGCTGCGCGTGAGTGGAGAAGCCAACGTGTCGTACACGCCCCTGGTTTACCGCTTCTTGCACGACCTGCATACAGCCACTGGAGGACTCAATCCAGGAAAGATGCTCCCAAGTATTAATGCCATGAATGGCCAAACAATCTACATAATCAAGCTGCAAGCGTTCTAAGGACTCATCGAGCCACTGACGCATCAAGTCGGCATCAGGTGTTGGCGGCAGTTTAGTGGTGATGTGTAGTTGCTCTCGTGGCATCGGCAACTCAGTTTTCAGGATGTTGCCCAGATACTGCTCACTCTTGCCGTAACCCCTGGCCGTTTCCAGGTGGTTAATTCCTGTGGCGATCGCTTTTTGTACGGTGCTTTTAGCATCTAACTCAGAAGCCAAACAACGCATGGTTCCTAGGGAAAACACTGATAGCAGCAGGTTAGTTTTCCCAAACCGTCGGTAGTGCATTTTTTGGGATTAGCATGAGGCGAAAAACCCTCAGCTTGCAAAGTTAACGACTGACTAGCTCACCTAACTCTACGATTCACCATTGGGTTGAAATCCCCGACGCTGAGTAAAATCTTCAGGGCGGATGTTGGAGACAAACTCCCGGAAGGCACGGCGCTCTTCTTCGTCGGCGTCTCGATCAACTGGTATGGAGGCGTCAGCAATCACTTCTTCCATTACCCAGATTGGGCTATTGGTACGTAGGGCGATCGCGATCGCATCACTGGGACGAGCATCAATTTCTTTTTTCACTTCACCCTGACGAACACACAGGATGGCATAAAAAGTATTATCTTGAAGCGAGTGAATAATGATTCGCTCTAGCTTCATATTCCACCCTTGCATCAAATTCACAAAGAGGTCATGAGTCAGAGGGCGGGGAGGCGCTTGTCGCTCCAAGGCGCTGATAATTGCCTTAGCCTGATCTTGCCCAATATAAATTGGCAAGGCACGCCTATCTGACGAATCCTTAAGCATCACAATCGGACTCTTGGTGATGGCGTCTAAAGCAATTCCAGCAACTTTCATTTCAATCATCAGCTTAGCCTCTAGAATACGGTCGGCATCGGGAACATCAAAGCGGAGCGGTAAACTAGTACTGGGCAGATCAAGATTGGAACAGATCGCTAGATCTGCTCTAATCGTTTCACCGGTCAACCGTAGAAACAGCCCTTCCCAACCTAATTTTATGGGGGATCAACAAGGTTCTATTCTCCAAGTATGCCCTAGTCTCAGGACGTTTGCTCTGGGACTTCACGAAAAAAACATACACACAGCTGTTGGATTTTTAGCTACCAGCTAACTGTCTGAGTACTATAGTGGCAAAGTTGAAATAATAACCGTGTTTACAGGATTAATTCAAGCCCTGGGAAGGATTCAACCATTGGGAGGCGATCGCTTTGATGTGTCGTGCTCTACTAATGACTCTGATGTCATCCTCCGAGATTTAGCGATCGGTGACAGTGTTGCCGTCGATGGCATCTGTCTAACCGTAGAGGAGATTTTGCCTCGCGGATTTGTGGCAACAGCTTCTGATGAAACTTTATATCGCACAACCCTTGGACAACGAGAACAAGCAGCAGATTATGTCAACTTGGAAACCTCAGTGCGTGTTGGTAGCAAACTAGGTGGGCACTTTGTCACTGGTCATATCGACGGCATTGGCTGCTTACAAGAATCAGTGAAAACGCCTAACTCCTGGGAGATGTGCTTTACAGCACCAACCTCATTAACCAACCGATGGCAGCGCCAAATTGCTCGATATCTTGTCCCAAAAGGCAGCGTTGCTGTCAATGGCGTAAGTCTAACGATTGCTGATTGTGATTCCCAAGGCAGTTGGTTCAAAGTTGCGGTGATTCCTCATACTTATGCCCAGACTAATCTTAGTTATTTAGAGATTGGCAGTTGGGTAAATTTAGAAGGCGATATTTTAGGCAAGTACGTCGAGAAATTACTGGGTCATCAAGTCCCTGGATCGGATTACCAAGATGAAATTTCACCAGCCTTTTTGACAGAGCATGGATATCTTTAGAGTTGGTTGTTTGTTGTTGGTTGTTTGTTGTTGGTTTTTTCTTCAAACAACTAATAATAAGTAACTAAACGGAGGGTGGTGATTCTTTCCTTCCTTTAGAAGCAACGAGCTTTTTTGCCGCTTTTTGTCGGAGTTTCACAAATTTTTCACACTTAGTCGGTAGGCTGTGACTGGATAACCCTACTTTTTGATGCCCTCTGACTCAAAGAAGACCTAAGAGGGCATTTTTTTATCGACTTTTCATGGAGAGAAAAGCGATCGCCTTTAGTTACTCTTAAGGATAAATGACCGAATGCAGGAAGGATGAAGGATGAAGGATGGATAGCCTCATAAATAAATAATGGTGGTTTAAATAATGA
>DALYIW010000522.1:0-2702 GCA_031970155.1 Coleofasciculaceae cyanobacterium CTOTU46601
TGTTATTCCAGCATTATACTTTTATTGGCTCTGAGTTTTCGTTTAAGTCCCGTTATTCGACATCTCAACGATGTGCTGGCTAGACAAGAGAGTTTTTCAGTTTACCGTTTTTTCGGGAACGCCGTCATTTATCTGCATTTGTAGGGTCTTATCACCCGCAGATTAATCGATTTGATCGAGTGGCTTTTGAATATGACATATTTGGAGACTTTACGGCCGATTTAGTAGTTGGAGACTCGTTAAAGAAGTCTTATTGTTTTGTGGAATTTGAGGATGCGACACCTAACAGTTGGCACCACAATTAGACAGTTGAAGGTTGAAAGTTATTAACTTTCAGCCTTTCAACTTTCTATACCTCTTAACCCAGAATGCAGCCACTTCGAGAGGGCAGTTTTAAGTCTAAATAACTAGCTTCTCCTTGTGTGTTCCATGCCGCTTCGCCACTGCCATACAACATCTGGCTAGGTTTAGATTGCAATCCCCCAACTTCAAAGCTTACCTGTGCAGGTTCAGTCCCAATGTTAACCGCAACAATGATTTCCTCTGCCCCCAAAATTCGAGCAAAGACGTAAACCGTTCTCTCTGCAAACAGAACTTGGTAATCACCTGTGCGGAGGGCTGGGTAAGTATGACGCAGGGCAATCAGCTGGCGGTGATATTCTATAACATCACGCTCCCAGCGAGCTTCTAGAGGAAAGCCTCGGCGAGAGTCTGGATCGAGACGCCCTGGTAACCCCACCTCATCGCCATAGTAAATGCTGGGGGCACCAGGAAATGTCAGAAGTAGCAGCGTTGCTAATTCAACACTGGGTTTGTCGTCTCCTGCAATTGAAAGCAACCGCGCTGTATCGTGGCTAGCTAGCAAGTTCAGCTGGGTTAGTTGGATTTCCCAGGGGTATAGTTGCAGCAGTGCCTGGATTTTTTCGGCATACTCTGGAGCAAATAAAGGTGGGTAGGGTTGGTAGGAACGATCTTGCACTTGTTCCATGTCTACGCGATCGCCTGCGGTAAATGCGATCGTCGGTGCAGCAAATAGATAGTTCATCACCCCATCAAACTGGGTGCCATCCAGCCATTCCCGCGAATCTTCCCAGACTTCCCCAACAATATAGGCTTCTGGGTTGATGGCTTTAACGCGATCGCGAAACTCCTGCCAAAACCCAGGTGCTTTAATCTCAAACGGCACATCTAACCGCCAACCATCGATGCCAAATTTAATCCAGTATTCGGCAATTTCCATAATGTACTCTCGCACTTCAGGATTCTCATGGTTGAACACAGGTAGCGCCCGGTTCCCAGCCCAACCCTCATAGTTAGCAGGAAACTCACCATTGTAGGGAGAGACAGGCCAACCCTCAATCTTGAACCAATCCACCCAAGGCGAATGAGGGCCATTTTCTAGAACATCATGGAAAAAGAAAAAGCCGCGACTGGAGTGATTAAACACTCCATCCAAAACAACCTTGATGTTTCTGCCGTGACAGGCATCTAAGAGTTCCTTAAACGCTGGATTTCCCCCCAGCATCGGGTCAACTTGGTAATAATCGTGAGTATGATAACGGTGATTGCTGGCTGATTGAAAGATTGGGGTAAAGTAAATCGCGTTAATCCCCAACTCCTGCAAATAATCCAGCTGTTCCATAACACCCCACAGATCTCCACCCTTGTAACCCTGAAGTGTGGGCATCTCGTCCCAGGCTTCCCAAGAGGCATTCCTCAAAAGCCGCTTGCGAGGTTTCTCGCTTCTAGCAAAGCGATCCGGAAAAATCTGATAGAAAACAGCGTGCTTAACCCAATCTGGGGTGTGAATCTGCATAAATGACTCTCTACTTCTCCATTGCCAAGGTACAGATAGTAGAAGATTTGCGGTTCTAACCTAGGAATGAAGCTGAGTATTTTCAGCACTCATAATTAATCAAGCTCAGTTTAAGTACTAAGCAAGCCAATAGATGATTCCTGAATCTTTCCACAAGTGGCGACGCTACTAGAATGTCACAATATACCGACGAAGTGCAGTGGACCTTGACCACTGATTAACTCCAACAGTAAAGCAATAAAGCCAATCATCGCTAGACGACCATTCCACACTTCTGCTGCTGTAGTCATACCCCATTCCCATCGCTCTTGGGGGTACATCTTGACTTTTTTATTCGGACGTACTACCTCTGAAAGCTGGCGGTTGGGGGCGTTGAGAGCTTCAACAACCATAGTCGCTAGAGAATCTATAAATATTGGATCGGTATTAAGTGCTGGTACGCGCTGAAAGTTGTGAATGCCTGCTTCTTCTGCTAGTTCCCGATACTCAATGTCAATTTCTTGGAGAGTTTCGATATGTTCAGAGACAAAGCTAATTGGTACCACAAGCAAATCATTGACGCCTTGGGCACCTAGTTCTTGAAGAGCATCCTCGGTATAAGGTTTAAGCCACTCCACAGGACCTACCCGACTTTGATAAGCTAGAGTGTGCGGGTTTGGACGGTTGAGAGTTTGCATGATCAAAGCCGTGCAATCCTCAATTTCTTGTTGGTAGGGGTCACCTGCTTCTGTCACATAACTTACAGGCACGCCATGGGCACTGAAAAAGATGTGAACTTGGTCGGGGTTGGGAAACTGATCGAGTTCCTGGGCAATTAACTGCGCCATCGCTTGTAGGTAGCCGGGTTGCTGGTACCAGGAGGGAATGACGGTGTATTCAAGCGGCT
>DALYIW010000523.1:0-2693 GCA_031970155.1 Coleofasciculaceae cyanobacterium CTOTU46601
CTTCCCCACTGGCAGTACGCTCAATTCTCAAATCGCGATTGGCTAGACAGAATTCGTAGAATTGCTCAACACTCATCGATTTGATCGCAGGGAGATTGATCGTCAGTGGGACGCTCATGGTTTGAATTAGCAGCGTCGTCATTGTTTTTCCTCAGTTGGTGTTGGCGTGCAGTAATCAGAGAATCCCCTAAGCTTATCTGCTCTTGGTTGTAGCGACTAAAGCGATCGTACACTCTTTAAATTCTCTCCTGGCATTGACCACAGGAGCTTTCAACCTCGTTTATTGAAAAAATATCGGGTTTTGAGGAACTAGAAATCATCCTGATGTTAGATTGAATTGACCATTTCGCACAGTTACCACTGCTGAGCAAGGTGGGGTTTGGGGTATAGATATCAGTTCTGCTTCACGTCATCTGTGCGATGGGATGCACAACAAGGTTGAAAAGTCAAAACGTTAAAATATGGTTTTTGACAACCTTACAAACCTTAATATGTGCCGATTACTTGGCTATCTGGGCGCGAACATTCAACTTGACGGACTGTTGTACAAACCAGAACATTCGCTAGTTGTCCAGAGTTACCAACCAAAGGAAATGACTTCTGGTGTCGTCAATGCTGATGGGTTAGGAATCGGCTGGTATCACACCGAACGGGATGTTGACCCCTTCACGTACAAAAGCACGTTGCCGATTTGGAATGAAACAAACCTTCCTGAATTGAGCCGTTATGTCGAGTCGCCGTGTGTGCTGGCCTATGTTCGCAGTGCAACACCGGGTCAAGCGCTGGATTTGAACAACTGTCAACCGTTTCGGGATAATCGCATTTTATTTATCCACAACGGGTTTATTGACAATTTTCGCAAAACAATGTATAGGTCGCTACGAGAGAAACTTAGCGATCGAGTTTACCAGTCAATACACGGCACCACCGATTCTGAACACATCTTCGCTCTGCTAGTCAACGAGTTACAGGCCTTCCCTGAGAACAAACTAGACACCATGAGCGAAAGCTCACAAAGAAGGGATGAAAATTTCTCTTCTCCCCAACTCCCGACTCCCGACTCCCGACTCCCTATTTTCAACTTAGAACAAGCGTTACACACCACACTAACCACCCTAACTGAGTTAGCAAAAGTCCATCAAATCAGCTTTAGTGCCAACACCATTGTCAGTGATGGACATCATCTCGTTGCCAGTCGCTATGCCCACGGCACGGTTGCTCCCACACTATACTGGCTGAGGGATGACCCAAGTTACCCAGATTCCGTAATCATTGCCTCCGAACCGATATTCCCCGGAAACTGGAACAAATGCCCGCATCGTAGCATTCTCAGCGTAGGAGAAAATCTTGAAGTTAACATCTACCAATTCTTGTAGAGAAGCAATCCGCGATGCTATGCATCAGTGCCGCACCGGAACCCTAGCTCTATTTGAAGGAATTGACACAACGACCTTCTGCAAGCAGGCACATCCAGAATTTAGCCCAGTAGGTTGGCACCTCGGTCACATTGCATTTACAGAAGCCTTATGGATACTAGAGCGCTGCGCGGGGTTACCGCCGATTTTTCCACAATATCGTAAGCTTTTAGCGGCTGATGGGTTGCCAAAATGCGATCGCCAAAAATTACCGCCACTCATCGAAGTTTATGATTATCTCGATACGGTCAGAACCCAAGTCTTCACCTACCTGGACACAGCACCACTAGATAAACAAGAACCTCTATGGCGCTTTTTGATTCAGCATGAAAGCCAGCATACCGAAATCGTTGCCTTTATCTTGCAATTACAACGCTGGAATTTGTGCGAGCGTCCTCAAGAGATTTGGCTAAAAAATCATACTGAAAATCCTCCATCCTCTCTCCAACCTCCAGCAGAGATGATTGAAATCCCAGCCGGAGAGTTTGAGATGGGTAACGACTCAATCGACACCCTAGATAATGAGCGAAAGCGCCACCGCATGTCCTTAGACACCTACTGGATTGACCGCTACCCAGTAACCTGTGGACAGTACCGAGTGTTTATCGAAGCAGGTGGTTACCAAAACTCCGAATGGTGGTCAACTGCTGGATGGCAGTGGCTTCAGGAAAACCCAGTACAACAGCCTCTCTACTGGTCAAATGACCCAAGCTGGGACAACCACCCAGTCTGCGGAGTTAGCTGGTTTGAAGCCGATGCCTATGCGCGATTTGTCGGCAAGCGACTACCAACAGAAGCCCAATGGGAAAAAGCCGCCAGTTGGGATGCTGCGGCGAGACGTGGTTATACCTATCCGTGGGGAGAAGCTTTAACCCATACTCCCCGATGTAATCACGACAATATCGTTGGACAAACAACGCCAGTAAATGCCTACCCAGCAGGGCAGAGTGCTTATAGCTGCTACGATATGCTGGGCAATGTCTGGGAGTGGACATCAAGCTGGTTTGAAGCCTACGAGGGATTTGTCAGCTATCCTTACCGAGGCTATTCTGAAGTTTATTTCGACAGACAGCATCGAGTGCTTAAAGGGGGCAGTTGGGCAACTCGCCCTTGGGTGATACGTTCAAGCTTCCGTAACTGGTACTATCCTGAAGTTCGTCAGATTTTAGCGGGTTTTCGCTGTGCTGTGTCGAGAAAGGAACAAACGTTTTAACGCTTGTTCGCTTCACCAATGAAAAGGAGTCAGAATTCAGGAGTCAGAATTCAGGAGGAGTTTCT
>DALYIW010000524.1:0-2595 GCA_031970155.1 Coleofasciculaceae cyanobacterium CTOTU46601
CACAGCATACTTGAGTTACTCGTTTTTTGTTGACGGTTGACGGTTGACGGTTGACTGCTAACTTTCGATGGCTGAGTGTCAACGGGTTTCTCTTTAACAGTTTACTCAACAGTCTTCACGACAATATGCAATGTTTTATGCACATTAGCTGATAACGATTTTGAGAATAAGTTATTGTCTGTACTAAATATCCAATTGAGTATAGATGCAAACTTAAGTTGCTCAGTTGTATCTACAATTTTCTCCAGTTCTAAAATTGAATTACGTAACATTTGAGGAATAAGCCATGATTGTACGTTACATTCTGGCCTGGATTCCCATGATATTTATAGGTATTATCAATGGGATACTTAGAGAAGTTACATACGGTAAATATCTTACAGAGCTACGTGCCCATCAAGTTTCGACTATTACTGGAGTTTTACTGTTTGGTTTTTATATCTGGGCACTCACACGGCTTTGGAGTTTTGAATCACTACAACAGGCACTCATTATTGGATTCATCTGGCTTGGACTTACTGTTATCTTTGAGTTTACCTTCGGTCACTACGTCGCAGGGCATTCATGGAGTAGGCTTCTTAGCGACTACAACATCCTGGCGGGACGAGTCTGGATTGTCGTCCTCATCTGGATTACTATTGCTCCATTGATTTTTTACCGTTTTCTGTATTGAAAATAGGGAGTCGGGAGTCGGGAGTCGGGATTTGGGGAAGAAATATTTTCATTTCGCCAGTGGTGAGTGACAACTTATGGTGCATAGGATGTCTACTACTGAAGTAAGTGTCTTCAAGTCCGCAAATACGCTCTCCCAAACCAACCGCTTCTAAGGGGTAAGGGCACGATATATCGTGCCCCTACATGGCACAATTGCCTATCCTGAAAGTAGAGAAAAGAATAACTGCAAGGAACAAAACATGACAGATGCATCCTACATTTTTATCGCTGGGGCAAGTCGAGGGGTTGGTCGAGAAATCACTCAATGCCTGACACAACAAAACCAGAAAGTAAAAGCCCTTGTGCGTTCAGAGTCATCTTGCCCTGAATTAGAAGCGATGGGAATCAAGGTGGTAATGGGAGACGCCCTAGATGCTGCTGCGGTAGAGCAGGCAATGCAAGGAGATGAACCGATTCAGGCAATTATCAGCACGATTGGAGGTTTACCGAAAGATGGCCAGCGAGCTGACTATCTTGGTAACAAGAATCTCATTGACGCTGCTGTCAAGGCGGGAGTACAAAAGTTCATCCTGGTTTCTTCGATTGGGAGTGGCGAGAGTGTCGTTGCTATACCACCACAAGCGCTGGAAACTCTCAAACCAGTCTTGATAGAAAAAGAGCAGGCAGAGAATTACTTGATAGCAAGTGGGCTGACTTACACAGTGATTCGGCCCGGTGGCTTAAAGTCGGAACCAGCAACAGGTAATGGTGTTGTAACCGAAGACTACAAAATAGCTGGCACAATTCATCGTGCTGATGTTGCTCAGTTGGTTTGCAAGTGTCTGTTTTCTGACGCCGCGAATAATAAAATTCTCTCAGCGGTTGACCGGAATATGACGTATAGTCAAGTCTCGTTTGAGGAACTTAGCTTGACTTGAAGGGTTTGACCCAGTGATGCTGAATCGCCCAGTCGAGAGTGACACGGGCGATCGCAAAACAAACAACACTCTCAACTCCCAAAACACCCAAAAACCAGAAAGCGCCACTTAAATTCTGCTCTACCTCCACAGGTGCCAACCCTCGCACCAACCCAAAGGCGAGCACTGCCCCTTCTTGGAGGTGCGGATTCTCATCATCCCGAATTACATAGCGGTAGGTGATGCCAAACAGAAAGCCACTTATCCAGGCACTAGCTACCTTTACCAGCAAATTGAAAGGTGTGGTAACTTGCAAGGCGGCAAGACTCTCAAACTGCTCCGCCAGCACTAAACTGTTGACAACGACTGTAAGAGTGTAAGTCAGCGTAAAAGACAAAGCCGCCAGTGTGCCTGCTTTTAGGGATTCAATTCGTTCAGCACTCAGGTCAACAGACTCATTCACAATCTTCATTTCAATTGAGGGGAAGTAGGGAGTAGGGAGTAGGGAGTGGGGAGTAGGGAAAGAAGAGTGGTACCTAATCTTACGGTGGCAAGGGAGTAATTAAATTCACGCCTGACGTGAGAAGCTTGTACCTCAGTAGGGAATGGATTTTTCTCTTTCCTGACTCAAGGGCTCCCGACTCCCAACTCCCTTTTGTCAGTCAAAAACGGCTCAGATTGAACTATCATAAGGCTTGTAGTCATCTCGTACTTTTATATATCGGTATGGATATTCTGTCATTAGGTTGGGTTTCGGTACTAGTTCTGTTCACTTGGTCAATTGCAATGGTGGTTTGGGGTCGTAACGGTTTTTAGAGGCGTTGTGGAAAGTACCGTTTTAACTGTTCTGTTTTTCGCTGCCATTGGACTCTTAGTATTAGTCAGTGGGGGCGTCGCTTATTTGACGGCGATAGAATGGCGCGATCGCCGTCGTCAAGCGCGGGATAAAAAAATGTAAGGACATCCGATCTAGTTGTTCTTGCGTCTCACAAACCTAGGAGACTCAAGGCACCTAGACATCTGC
>DALYIW010000525.1:0-2570 GCA_031970155.1 Coleofasciculaceae cyanobacterium CTOTU46601
GGAAGGGTCAGTAGGTGGTGTGGTAATTGTCACTGACCGGATTAACGAATTGGTGGAAGCCAGAGAAGCCGCCCTGGAAATGTTGCGGCTCAAGTCTCAATTCCTCGCCAACATGAGTCACGAAATCCGTACTCCGATGAATGGGGTGCTGGGGATGACTGAATTGCTGTTGAAAAGCGATCTCAATCCCGAACAACTTGACTATGTACAGACGCTACGAGTTAGTGCTCAGAACCTGCTGACGCTGCTCAACGATATTCTTGACTTCTCAAAGCTCGAAGCGGGTGAAATGCGTCTGGAAACGCTGGAATTTGATATAAACAGTTGCTTGGAGGACGTAGCTGATTTACTGGCGGCATCAGCCCAGGGCAAAAATGTGGAACTGGCTGTTTTGATTGACACGGACGTGCCACGGCAATTACAGGGAGATACTGGTCGTCTGCGTCAGATTCTGACCAATTTGGTTGAGAATGCGATCAAATTTACCAGTCATGGAGAAGTGGTCATTCAGGCTTCCTTAGAATTTGAGACGGCTTCCTATGCCTTTATTCGTTTTGCTGTGACGGATACAGGGATTGGAATCGCACCAGCTGACCAGAAAAAGCTGTTCCAATCCTTTTCACAAGTGGATGCTTCAACAACGCGCAAATATGGCGGTACTGGCTTGGGGCTGGCAATTTGCAAGCAGTTGGTAGAACTGATGGGAGGTGAAATCGGCGTCGAAAGCCGAGGCGCGGCCTTTGTACCCGGTCGATGGTCCGTGAATGTGACTTCGCGCCAAAGAAGAGCGGGAGAGCGGGAGAGGGGGAGAGAGGGAGAAAGAGAATTAACTTTACCTTCGCCCTTTCTTACCTCTGGTCATCCGTCCGCTACTTCTACTTCTACCTTTGAAGAATCCTTAACTGTGGGAAATGCTTATGGGGAAAGGGAAGTGGAGAACGCTGACACTTCTGACGGCGTTAACGCTGATGCTTCTGTGTCGCTAATGCTAACTCCTTCTCACTCTCGGTCTGAGTTTTACCCTGTTTCGCGAACGCCTCACTATGCTGATTCCACTGGACTTCGGCCTGCTTCGCTTTCACAAACGCAGGGGTCAACGTTTTGGTTCACAGTACCCTTAGCAAAACTTGCTGGCACCACCACCAATTTAGGTTCATCCACTCTGGATTTGGCAGGACGAAGACTGCTAATTGTGAGTAGCAACGCTACTATTCGGAAAGTGGTGCATACCCTGGCTAGCTTCTGGGGAATGGAGGTAGAAGAAGCTTCTAGTGGTACAGAGGCTGTCACGACTTGGCGTTCTCTTGAGAGCAAAAATCAGTTCATTGATGTGGTAATTCTGGATTTGAACCTCTTGGAGAAGGACACCGAAATCCTCACTTTATTCTTCACCAGAGAGCCAAGTGAAATCGAGACGAAATGGTTACTCATGAACTCGGTCGAGCAGCGATCGCAAGCTAAACGCCTCTTGGAACTAGGGTTCAGTGGCTATATCACCAAGCCATTAAAAGCATCTAAGCTACTGGGTTGCCTAAGGCAGGTTTTGACATCAACAGAGGTGAAAGATAGTGTTCTATCCACTCAGCCAACTTTGTTGCGCCCTCAACCTCCAAAAACTGACCACCGTTCGAGGGTAAAAATTCTGTTGGTGGAAGACACTCTAATTAACCAAAAAGTTGTTCTCAATCAACTCAAAGTCCTCGGTTATCAGGTCGATTGTGTATCCAATGGACAAGAAGCTCTTGAACGACTAACTAATTGCTCATCAAGAGCCGAATTAACTGCTTCTGACTCTACTTTTTCTTCGCCATCAGTCGCTACGCCCAAGAGGGAGAAACAACAAGCACAAGAGAGACACATCCAACAAGAGACAGCACAAGGGAGTAATTCACCCCCTCACCCCCTCACCCCCTCACCCTACAACATTGTCTTGATGGATTGTCAGATGCCAGTCATGGATGGTTACGAAGCAACTCAGCATCTTCGTGCCTTTGAAGGTGAATCTCGTCATACTGTGGTGATTGCCATGACGGCTAATGCCATGGCTGGCGATCGCGAAAAGTGTCTGGCAGCCCAGATGGATGACTACATCAGTAAACCAGTAACACTGGAAAAATTAGAGGAAGTCTTAGATCGCTGGGCGCTATCTTGTGTTTGGGAAAATAAAAGCATAGAAGCTGAGTTGCTGGTGAACCTAGAAGCTGAGGACTCACAACTCAAACCCCCAGACTTCAGCACAGCCAACAATCAAACCTCAGAACTCCATACACCCAAGGATGATGATGATGCCCCTACTCCCCTAAAACCTTCACCTGTTGCTTGTGAGCATGTCGATGAGGTTCCCTGGAATATGGAGTACTTAGACGAAATCTCTAGAGGAGATGTTGAGTTTCAGCGAGAACTTTTGCAAGTCTTTTTGGAAGATGCTCTAGTTCACCTGGAAGATGCTAAAGTTGCCCTTTCTACGGAAGATTACCTTACCCTTGCCCGTCGTGCTCACCAACTCAAAGGTGCTAGCGCCACTGTCGCCATCCAAGAGATGCCAGAACTTGCAGCCAGGTTAGAGACTC
>DALYIW010000526.1:0-2570 GCA_031970155.1 Coleofasciculaceae cyanobacterium CTOTU46601
TCCCTAAGCTTCTTCAAATGCGACTCTTGATCTTCTGGACGTGGAGCAGGCTTTTTGGGCATAACTACTCTGAGCCTTCATCTTGAGTTGACTCACCTAAATACAGCCTAATAAATGTTTCTGCGGCTTCTGAGTTCATAGTTCGTAAGGCTTTGACTATTCCTACCACAGTCTCGGCTGTGGGATCTCTCTCCTCGTGAACCCATTTGTACACCGCAGATCTTTCGATACCCATTGCGACTGCTAGTTTGTTTTGGCTGATGCCGTATGCTTTTAACACTTCCCTGAGTGCTTTACCCGCTTGTCCCATCCACCTCATCATCCTGCTGATCGGATGCCTGGAAGGACGGATCGTTCTGCCTCACCCACACTGCTATTAATTCTGACGCAACCTTGCTCATATCCTTGTCCTGTAAAGCACACAGGGATTTGAACCTCAGCTTTAGAGCTTTGTCAATGTAAATCTTCAGGTTGACACTCTGCGCTCTCTTGAGACGCAGATTCTAGCCTCAACTAAGACCAAAGCCTTAACCGATTAGGCGCTGTCAAAACGCCTCTAGTAAGTCCGCTCAAGTCTAAGTTGAGCTTTCCCTTTACTTTGCGAAGAATATTCGCCGCTCCGTTGCAGTCAGCATTGATATAGCCAAAAGTTGCGGTACGGAACAGACCACGCTTTACCCGTTTACCCGATGATTTCCAGCTCTGGGGTTTTTCACCATATTTGGGGAGTTCATCGTTATCGAGAAAGCTTGCTTTTGACGTATAGGATTCTTCGGTTTCAACGAACTGAATACCGTACTGTTCGCACAGTTGAGCAATCCTGTCTTTTAGCTTGGCAGTCGGAACAGAAACGAATTTCTGATTCGTTTTAGCGCCCATATTTGCGCTGTCTTTCTGCCCCTTGTTCCAGCCAAAGACAATTGTACCGATACCATTCTCTAGGCAGTGGTTAACGACAATTCGAGCAGCTTTATTAACGGCATCACGCATCTGGCGATTACGTTTCTCCGTAATTTGCGCCAACGTTCTAGACCAAAAACCTTGAGGTTTCCCGTCTTTCATTGTCGAAACTTGTTTGTTGTACCACTGATTCAAGGCTTTAAGCTCCTTGCCATCAACGATAAAGCTAGTTCCGATATTGCTCACGCAGGTTAGCCAGTTATTCAGTCCTGGATCTAATCCGAGTGCTTTTGACGGGTCTAGTTGGCAGGTTTCTGCCTGCACTGGATAGACAAACTCAGCATAAAATACACCGTTTCTTGGGAGAATGCGAATCTCTCTGATCAGCTTCCAGTCGAGATTAGACGGCATCGGCAGAAAGAATTCGCTGATTCCAAACCATGCTTTAACCTGATTGCCTAGCGGGAATCTGATCTGACCGTCTACCAACTTCAACCATCGTTTCGGATAGGTGACAGTGAACAGCCCCCCAGACTTCCGATACTTTGGTGCTTTTGGCTTTTGGTCTAGCTCTCCCTTCTTAGATTTGGCTAACAACTGCTTAAACGACTTGAACGCCTCACCCACGTTGATGCAGGTTTGCTGCATTGAGCTTGCGTAACCAGCATTGAAATGGCGATTTGTTTTCATTTCAGCAGTGAGATCGAAGCCGCTGACAATTGTGCCCGTCTTAAACCACATTTGACGAGCATAATAGACCGCGCAGTTGTACAGGTCGTTTGATTCGGAGCAAAGATACTCAAGAATCGCCTGAGTTTCTTTGTCTGACTTGATTAGAACCTGCTGACATCCAAACAATTGAATCACCTCTTTCGGTTGATAAATAATTTACTGTCTACAAATCTAATGTTAGCTTATTGGTAGATAAACCTCAATATATCAACCAAGCAAAATGAGAAAAGATTCTATCGGATATCGCCACAACAATCATTCTGTAGGTTTGGCTACGGTTCACCTTGTTTGGATTCCTAAGCGCAGAAAACCCGTTTTAGTAGGTGACGTGAAAATCCGTCTGTCTGAAATTCTGGATTCGGTAGCCAATGACAGAAAATGGATCATCAAGGCTAAAGAGATAGCGTCAGATCATGTTCACTTGCTTGTTGAGTACGATGAACAAACACCTATCTGTGAAGTGGTTAGGGCGTTCAAAGGACGCAGTTCCAAACTATTGAGAGATGAGTTTCCACACCTCAAAAAGCTCCCCTCATTATGGACTAGGAGCTATTTCTACGACACTTCAGGGAAGGTTAGCACCTCTCATGTCATGGCATATATCAACGATCCACACCATGAGCGACACTAGGAGTACGGCGGCTAAAGCCGCTATGTCGCTTTTCCACCCCGACTTAAAAGATCGGGGCTACCAAGCTCCGTTAATTTACGTGTGAAAAAAACACCTACAGGTTCGCGAAAAAAAGTTGCCCCCAGAGGGGGGCAACTTTACTCATTAGTTAAAACTTCCCTACAAACTAATCGACATCATCATGAGCATAGCGCCGATAGAGGAAGTCTAAAGCATAGTTGCGGAGGTCGTAGTAGGTTTGATCTTCCATGATTTTCTCGCGATCGCGCGGACGATAGAAGGGAATATCCAAAACCTCACCAATTTT
>DALYIW010000527.1:0-2550 GCA_031970155.1 Coleofasciculaceae cyanobacterium CTOTU46601
GTATAGCTATACACCCCTACCCTATCTAGCTAAATAACAGAGAACTATCAGAAAATGCAATCGGCTGATATTTTAATTCTTTCTAATGGTCCTGGAGAGGTTACAACTTGGGTGCGTCCAGTAGTCAAGGCATTGCGACAACAGTTAGGGGAGAATTGGCAATGCGATCGCTCATTGGTACGTATCTCGGTGGTACTCTCACCTTGTCCAAATGCGACGGGTAAAGAAGCTGCGATCGCACAATCTTACCCTGAAGTAGACCGAGTTCAGGATGCCAAGCATTTCTTTCCATTTTTGCTGTGGGGCAAAACAGCAGAGAATTGGGACTGGCGCGACAAGGGAGTTGTACTCTTCTTAGGTGGCGATCAATTTTTTCCTGTAATCATTAGCAAGCGCTTGGGTTATCGCACTGTTGTTTATGCCGAGTGGGACGCCCGTTGGCATCGCTGGATTAACCAGTTTGGTGTTATGAAACCCGAAATTATTGCCAAAGCACCCAAAAAATATAGCCACAAATTTACAGTAGTTGGAGACTTAATGGCGGATGTGTCGGAAGAAGGCAAAGCAGAAAGGGAAATATCTTTTTGTGCCTCTCACCCTCTCATTGGAATGCTGCCAGGGTCAAAACCAGCAAAGTTAGCTCAGGGAGTACCATTAGGATTAGCGATCGCACAACACATCCACCAAGTTCGACCCCAAACCCGCTTTGTAATTCCCGTTGCTCCAACGTTAGATTTGTCAGCACTAGCACGTTTTGCTGACCCTAAGCAAAATCCGTTGATTGAGCAATTAGGATGGGATCAGGCTCAACTGGTCATTCCATCGGCTGACACGAGTGAGCGACCATTTCTTAAGACAGCAAGCGGCTTATGTGTAGAACTGTGGACAGATTTTCCGGCTCACGACTTGTTATCTCAATGTGGTCTGTGTTTGACTACTGTAGGAGCGAATACCGCTGAGTTGGGTGCTTTAGCTGTGCCGATGATTGTCTTGATGCCCACGCAACAGCTAGACTCTATGCGCTCTTGGGATGGATTACCGGGTATTTTGGCTCGCTTGCCAGGTGTTGGGTCGAACTTTGCCAAGGTAATTAACTCGATAGTGACACGGCAGGGACGGCTATTTGCATGGCCAAATATTTGGGCACAAAAAGAGATTGTGCCGGAATTAGTAGGGAAACTCCAGCCGCAAGAGGTTGCAAAACTTGTCCTGGACTACTTAGAGCATCCAGAAAAATTGGAGCAAATGCGATCGCAACTTCGTCAGGTTCGAGGTAAACCAGGGGCTGCCCAAAAGCTGGCACAACTAGTAACAAAAGAACTTAACCAGCAATCTTAAATTAGAGCATCTCTACCGCCGTTTTCCCCTACTCCCTACTCCCTACTCCCTACTCCCTACTCCCGATCCTTAGATCTAAAATCATCAACTACCTGTTGATTGAGTAACACTGACGCCTAAAATAGGTAGGTATTTATGCCCTCTACCAAATAAGTGCAACCAGCCAGTGAAGCTATACATATACCACACTCCCGAACTGACTCCAACTGATCAAGTACCAGATTGTGCGATCGCCATTGATGTCCTGCGAGCGACAACCACAATGGCTACAGCCTTAAATGCAGGTGCTGAGGCTGTTCAAGTTTTCAGCGATATGGAAAAGCTGATGCAAGTCAGCGAACACTGGCCAGCTCAAAAGCGTCTACGCGCTGGGGAACGAGGCGGTGCGATGGTGACTGGATGCGACTTGGGTAACTCTCCCCTTGATTGCACCCCCGAACGAGTACAGGGACGCCGACTTTTCATCAGTACAACCAATGGCACTCGTGCCCTACAGTGCATCCAGAATGCTCCAGTCGTTCTGGCAGCTGCACTTGTAAATCGTCTGGCAGCAGTGCAGTATGTTCTGGCACAACAGCCAGAGACAGTATGGTTAGTGGGGTCAGGTTGGGAAGGTCGTTTCTCATTAGAGGATACAGCTAGTGCAGGTGCGATCGCTCACAGCCTCCTGGAAAAACTCAACTGTCCATTAGACGAACTAGCAGGAAATGATGAAGTCATGGGGGCGATCGCACTCTACTCTCAATGGAAAGACAATTTATTAGAACTGTTCCACCATGCTACCCACGGTCAACGTCTACTGCGCCTACACTGTTACGAAGATTTGAAATATTGTTCCCAAACTGATATTTTGGATGTCCTACCGATTCAGAAAGAACTAGGGGTATTAGTTAAGAACGCCTGATCAGCCTGAGTGCTTGTTGTCTCTAAGGTTTACTTGACAGGCTACTCCGAAACATCTCATTCGCTATGTCAAGCGAATGTTATTTGCTACTATATAATTGATTGATCGTCAAGTATTACTGTGAGAATCTTGCTCACGTACACCTACAAGCAAGCAAGGTGTTTGCGCTAGCGTCAGACTGGACTTTAGCCCGTAACGTAAACGTACTACCTAAATAAGATATTTCAGGACTCACGCATGGATACCACATATAGTAGGGTGGGCAGTGCCCACCCTACTACTAGCAGTAGCGTTTAAATCAGCAATTT
>DALYIW010000528.1:0-2414 GCA_031970155.1 Coleofasciculaceae cyanobacterium CTOTU46601
AAGTTGATTGCAAGATATTGGTAAATCCGCTCCCTTGTCCCCCTTGTCCCCCTTGTCCCCCTTGTCCCCTTCGTTGAAGAATTTCCATCTGAAACTCGTGAGGGCGTTGCTTCCAACAGCGATAGTCTGCGGCGAATTGTTCCTGCACGAATTGGAAGGGTAGACCTTCCCAGGCGGGTAGGTCGGTTTCTCGCAGCGCTTTGACAATATGTATCTTTGTTTCGTCAACAGCAGGAGCTATCACTGCTAGCATTTCGCTAGCTGTCTCCTGAGCTCGCTGGAGCGAACTGATGTAGATGGCATCGAAAGATAATCCGCTCAGGAAGGCTCCAGTTAGGCGTGCTGCATGGCGACCTTGTTGTGTTAAGACCGATTCATCACTACTGCCCTGATATAAGCCCAGAAGATTGTATGTACTTTGACCGTGGCGGACAAGAATGACGCGAGTACCTAGGCGCTGATTGCTTTGCTTACCATCAAGCTTCAAGGGCATATGCATCTCCTTCTGGGAAATAACCACGGTTAACTGTGTTCTGTAGCTGATAGAGTGTGGCGTATCGACCACCTAGACGCATGAGTTCCTTGTGGGTGCCTCGCTCTAGAATGCTTCCCTGCTCAAGGTAGAGAATTAAGTCGGCGTGTTCGACTGTCCTGAGGTTGTGAGAAATGAGAAATGTCGTTCGTCCCTGAGTGAGTCGCTCTAGTGCCGTACTGACAGCGCGTTCGCTAGCGTTGTCTAAACCTGTGGTGGGTTCGTCGAGAATGACAATGGGAGCTTGACGGATGGCAGCGCGTGCGATCGCAATTCTCTGCCGTTGACCACCAGATAAAGTCGCCCCTCGCTCACTCAGAATAGTGTCATAGCCTTCGGGTAATTCCATGATGAAGTCATGGGCATTCGCGAGGTGAGCTGCTTTTTCTACCTCTTGGTCGGTTGCCCCTAATTTACCGTAAGCAATGTTTTCTCGAACGCTAACGGCAAACAGAATACTTTCTTGTAAAACCACACTAATTTGCTGCCGCAGAGAGTCCAGAGTGTACTCGCGGATATCTTGTCCGTCGATTAAAATCCGACCTTCTACAGGATCGTAAAGGCGGAGGATGAGGCTAACGAGGGTTGACTTGCCACTGCCAGAAGAACCCACCAGTGCTACCTGTTTACCCGGTTGCGCCACAAAATTGATGTCTTTCAAGATATCTCTACCAGATTCGTAACCAAACGTCACTTGCTCAAAGCGCACGGCACCAAAAAAGGGATGTGCTTTTTTCGCCTCAGGCAAATCTCGCACGTTAGGTTCATAGTCCAAAAGCTCGATCACCCGCTCACCGGAAGCTGTTGCTTTGGCAATCTGCCCGACTTGATTGGAGAGTTTACGCATCGGTTCAAAGGCGTTTTTCAGGTAGGTGATAAACACCAATAATTCTCCTGGGGTTAGTGTCTTGTGAAGGACTACTTGTGAACCCCGCCACAAGACTATAGCGATGATAATTGCCATCAACACTTGTACTGTTCGTTCCAGCGCTGCTGAAAGTCTCAGAGATTGAGCTACTTCATCCAAACTCTTGTTGTTTTGCTTGACAAAAATGCTCTCTAGCAGGTCATGGAGAGAAAGCGCCTGCACGACTTTGATAGCCCCAATTGTCTCACCTGTTGTCGAAGCTAAAGCCCCTTCGGAATAGCGATGCTTGCGGGCAAAGCTGCGAATGCGCTTAATTAGACCAGAGGTTAATAAGCCAAATAGAGGAAAAATTGCGATCGCCAGCAATGCTAGCTCCCAATTGAGCCAGAACATCACCGCTAACATCCCTACCAAAGAAACAATATTTGTCAGCAAAGGTAGGGCAGTTTTGATAGTGACAATCCGCATCTTTTCGATATCAGCTGTCACGCGAGAAATCAAATCGCCAGTCTTGAACTGCTGGTGAAACGACAGAGAAAGACGCTGCAAGTGACTGAAAAGATTACCCCGTACCTCTGACAACACCTGAACAACCGCTAAGGACATACCATAGGTACTCAGGTAAGAAGCCACGCTACCCACCCCAGAAATCACTACAATTGCCACAGTTAAGAAAGTGAGTAGCACCATTGGCTCTAAACCATAGAGCGTTGCCACGCTTGAAGAATTACTGTGGGCAGGTAAGAGGATGTGGTCAAATACGTATTTCAGAGGCCAAGGTTCCAGTAACCGCAATCCAGTCTCGACTAATAGAGCTAAAAATGAGCCAGCTATCAAGACTCTCCGCTTGCGGATGTAAGGTGATAATTTCCGCAAAATCCGCGCAATCTCCGGAAAGACTCCTTTGAGTTCTTTTTCGTTGAGGCGATGACTCATTAACTCTCTCTTTTAATGCTTAAATTCAGATACAGCAGCTTGACCAATAAAGGATGAGGGATGAGGGATGAGGGATGA
>DALYIW010000529.1:0-2368 GCA_031970155.1 Coleofasciculaceae cyanobacterium CTOTU46601
GAATATATGGCAGCGCTGTTAACTGCCAGTAGTGGAACCCAGGAAAAGGTACAGAAATATATTGCTACCTGTTCCAGTATGGGAATTAAGGTAGAGCAACCGAATATTAATCGCTCTGATATTGATTTCACACCTGTAAACCGCACAATTGTGTTTGGGTTTTCGGCTGTCCGGAATTTGGGACAAGGGGCAATTGAATGTATCTTAAATGCTCGTGCGACTGATGGAGCGTTTAAGTCAATGGCAGATTTTTGCGATCGCGTCGATTTACGTACCGTTAACCGCCGTGCCCTAGAAGCTTTGATTTACTCAGGTGCCTTTGATTGCATCGCCCCCAATCGGAAGCAATTAATCGCCTATTTAGACACAGTAATCAGCTGGGCACAAGATCGAGCCAAAGATCGAGACAGTGGTCAGATCAACATATTTGATATCTTAGGAGCCACAAGTGCCAGTCAAAACACCAATAACACAGCCTGGGAGTCTGCCCCCACGCCTCCTAATATTCCTGATTTTTCACCCCAGGAAAAGCTGCGATTAGAAAAAGAACTTCTAGGTTTCTATGTATCTGACCACCCTCTAAAATCAACTAACAAAATTTCTAAAATCTTGTCTCCAATAAGTCTAAATGAATTAGCTGAGCAAAGTAAGAAGGCAACTATTAGCGCCGTTGTGATGCTAACCGAGGTGAAACCTCACTTCACTAAAAAAGACGGCAAGCGCATGGCATTTGTCCATATGGAAGACTTAACCGGTTCAGCGGAAGGCGTTGTTTTCTCTCAAACTTATGAGCGCATCGGTGAACTCATCCAAACTGATGCCCGTCTAATTGTTTGGGGTAAAGTAGAACAACGAGAGGAGCAAACTCAGATGATCATAGAAGATGCCGAGTTGATTGAGTCTGCACCAATGGTGGTTATAGAGTTGACACCTCAGCGAGTCACAAAAGACGAACTCAACCACTTAAGAACTATTTTGAAAGAACATTCAGGGGAAAGAAATTTGGCGAAAGTTCCAGTACTAGCAACGGTTACTACACCACACCAGCGTCAGTTTATTCGCTTTGACCCTAAATATTGGGTACAAAATTACGAAGCAGCAGTTGCTGGCCTTAATTCTGCTGGATTCTCTGCTCGCGCTTCTTCACTCACTGATAGTTAATTAGTTTTGAGAGGGAGTAGGGAGTGGGGAGTAGGGAGTGGGGAGTAGGGAGTTAGCCCCCACAATAGCTTAGTTTGTAGGTTGGGCTCTGGGAACCAAACCCAAAATTTATCGTTGCTTTGTTGGGTTGCGCTACGCTTAACCCAACCTACCACTACTCCCTTATCTCCCTTATCTCCCTTGTCCTCCTTGTCTCTTATTATTTAGTTAGTTTTGGAGCCTGCACATCAAAAGGCTGGCCTGCCCCGTAAGAGTCAATATCTACAGCCTCAGAGCCGCCTGTGACGAGTAAACTAAGCATTGACCCTAGTTGTACCCAGACAAGCAAGGCAGTTGGCAATACGATAATTGCTGCAACAATGTAGGCCAATGATGGAAAAAGCCCAAATACCGAGAGGCTAGCTCCCATAAATAAAGTTAAACAAATAGATAATCCAGAATAGGCAAAGGTTATGTTAGGAGTTTGATAGTGGATTACTGCTTGCGATTGACGGTTGGTATTCCAGCGAGCAACCTGATATTCCAACATGTCTTTGAAAATGAACCCAAAGGCGATCGCAAAAAAATTGCTCACCATAATCAAGGTATACACGGGCGGATTTACAACGGTTTCAGGGTTCATAAGAGATTAATTAAATTAAACTTTTGTAAAATATTGTATCAGACATGATGCATTCAGCACATTTATGCACATGTTATTTATTTTTTCATCAAACGCAACCCTTGTGGGACTTACGCAAATTTCCTGTTGAAGGGCTATATGTAGAGGTGAACGGCCGTTCACCCCTACTATATGTGGTATCTATGCGTAAGTCCTGCCTTGGTACAAAAACAAAAACCCGGCGTTTATAGCCAGGTTGCGCTCCCATTTCAAAACTCAATTAATTGATCCCCTTCAGATACAGCGGCTTTCAACCGCTCACAGTCATCCTAAATCAAGCGTCCACTACCGCGATTGTCATCTTCATCCAGGAACTGATCAGCGAGAGAGTTCTCGTCAAGTCTGGAGAAAAGGACACACTTTTTACTCCAATCCCCTGAAGGAAATTGGAGTGAAAACCCGGTCATGCAGTTGCACATAACAGTAGATCTCCATGTCAGAGTTTCTACTGCTTTATTCAGACCAGAATTTTGACTATCCGGACAGAATCCAAAAGTGGTTAGTAGTCAGTGGTAGGACTTACGCTTTCTTGACCCTTGAACCGCC
>DALYIW010000530.1:0-2342 GCA_031970155.1 Coleofasciculaceae cyanobacterium CTOTU46601
TAGTACTTCTAGTGGTGGTGATGTGGGAGAAGTTTCTAGTACTTCTGGCGCTGGTGATATTGCCGCTGTTACAGGTATTGTAGGTGCTTTAGATACTGTCTCTAAAAGATTCAAGTCATCGATAATTTCTGCTGCACTCTGATAACGACGCCTCATGGCATCTTCTAACATCTTGTCGAGGATTTGCCCTAACTCATCACTCACCGGTTCGCTTAGGTGTTCTCGCCAAGCCCAAATTGCATCCATAACTGAGTACAACTCAAACGGTTCGCGTCGAGTGAGCAGATGGATGCAGGTTATACCTAGACTGTAGAGGTCACTGGCATAAGTTCCTCTACCGAGAGCTTGTTCTGGGGCAACATATCCAGATGTACCAACTATTGTTCCTGCTAATGGCAAACCAGAACCGGAGGCGAACTTAGCTGTGCCAAAATCGACGAGTACTAACTGACCTCTTTTTATTCTGCCTTCCTTTTCTTGAGAGAGAGGGATGCCTTCAGCAGAGAGGCGAGTAGTTGAGATGATGCGTCGAATAATATTCTTTGGCTTGATATCTCGGTGAATGACGTTTTTTTCATGGACAAACTGTAGTAATGGCACTACGTCCTTTAACAGTTGCCGAATCTGGTTTTCATTGAAAGCCCCATTAGTTTCCAGTTCTTCGGCTAAATTTTGCCCGTTGATAAACTCATGTACGAAATATTGGTACTGATTCTGACTAAAATGTGCAAGTAAATCAGGAATCTGGGGATGGATACCTAATTCTTCTAGGCGCAGAGCTTTTTGCTGAAATAACTGTGTGGCTTCCTCTGGGTTGTTGATACCTAGCGCCTGCGGGAAAAACTGTTTAATTACGCAGTGGGGTTTGGATGGTTTGCATTCATCCATAGCCAATAACGTTCGACCAAAGCGACCTGTACCGATTAACTTGAGAGAACGGTAGCGATCGCCTATTAGTAACTTTGTCCCACACTTCAGGCAAAATTTAGCATCACTGGGATTATGAGGCTTCTGGCAATCATGATTTAGGCAGTAGCTCATACGAACAAAGAATTAGCTGTTATTTGAATATAGTTTGTCTGTCCTAGCATTGCTTTTACCTGGCCTTCCACACTATAAAGTGTCACCCTATATATTTTGGCACTAGAGACAATGGGTCATTTGCTACATCTCCAATGGCTCTAGGAGGTTCGGTATCGCGGCTAAGACGTTGCCGATATCAATAAGATTCAGGTAACTTTACATGTTTAGACACTACCGGGTAGTAGTAGTGTACAATGCCTACCCGACCTGTAGAAGTTCTGCGTAAGTCTTATTCAATATCAGTTTCCCTATCAATCATAAATAATCCCCGCTCGCGATGCGCTTGCGGGGCTTAAAATAAGAAGTTCTGTATATCTATTCCCAATATACCACTAAAGAGAGAGGCATCCGGAAAAAATTACATGCGATCGCTGCCAGTTTGGGAATTCAATTACTGGGGTTTTCGGGCGTAAAAAAGCACGGGTTCTAACCGTGCCAAGTCTAGAGTCCTAAATATTGCCAAAGGTGGGAATGGGTCCACCGCGTGGGCGAGAGAAGCTGGGCAAATCAATGCGCGTGATATTGCGGCTTCTTACTGCTAAACGGTAGCTAACACTTTGCAGTTCAGCATGGAGTTGTCGATTTTCCCGTTGTAACATCGCCACTTTTTCTCTAACGGGTGCCATCCGCTCAGCAAACTTTTGGCGATAAATCTGTGGTAGCTCCTGTACCACCTGTTCCAGCATTCGAGAACGGTCAGTTAATTCCTGAACCGACTGTCGCAATTGATAAATTTCCTCATCACGAGTTGAGATTTGATCTTGGTAGAACGTCACCTGCTGCTCAACATCTTGCAGCTGTTCGCGCAAGACTCGCATCTGAGTCTGGTGACGCTCTGAAACCTCCGGCTGAGGCATGAAGTTGGTGTTGCCTTTGACAAGGCGGAACAATTCCTGAGATAGCTGCTGCACCAGCTGGTCTCTCAGTTGCAAATCTTCTCGCAGACGAGAAACTTCAGCTTGAACCGTGTGCAGAGTTGGGGTTTCAGTCTGGATCACGATGGCTTACGGCTCCGATAAAATGGTACTCCCAATCACAGAGAGCGATCGCAGCGTCAATCGCTCATCAAATTCCTGTTGGAGCTAATGTACCATTTGAATCAAGGAAATGACACTAGAAAAGCTACCGTTTTTATAAAATCTTTCCCTCAAATCAAAGATTTGGATGGGCAAGCTAGAGGGGTTGATTTAAATTGTCGGTCAACAGAAGAGCAGGGGGAGCTTCTTGAGGCAGGGGGAGCAGGGGGAGCAGGGGGAGCT
>DALYIW010000531.1:0-2290 GCA_031970155.1 Coleofasciculaceae cyanobacterium CTOTU46601
TGGAAGCCTTCCAATAATTGTGGTTAAGCTATTCTGAATCTCTCTTAAAGACTCAGAGGTGGTATCAGTCTTCCCTTTTAGAAACTCCTGTGAGTCGATATGTGCATTCAGTGCAAGAGATAACAGGAATTAAAGGTTGGCATACTCAACGGCTCTTCTGAATCGATACCCACTGTTCACAAGTACGATCGGCTTGGTGAGCTTATGCCAGCTAAATTGGGCATACTCAAAGGTCACCTCACCGACCGGGCGTCGTCGTCTCTTGCGTTGCCTTTCACCTAGTACCATTTCCGTACCTGGATTAACAGGAAAGCGGCGATCGCTCTCGCTGCGATTGATGCATTCTGGGTCAAAGACTTTATCTGCAAGTGCTACTACCCTTTGAACTACCCTGATGCCTTCTGCCTTGTTAGCAACATAAAGCTTTAGCTCAAAACCATCTGAAGGTTTATAGTACGTCACGATTTCTGTTCCTTTACGCCATTGAAAATTAGGGCAGGGACTCTGCGTGACCCCTGTTAAGGTTGACAAATTGTGCAATGACTATCTGTTGACTCTGGCGTTTGAAGAGCTTGAGATACTACGTGAGCGGCTTTCTGGCTTGGTATTGCCAGAGGAATTTCAGGATCTAGCATACGCATTCATCTACTACACCGTTCACTTCATTGCGGCAGCAATTCAATCTAGCGATAAGGACGATCGGTCATGACGGATTCCGCTGATTCGCGCAAAGGTATAAAGATAGCCGAGTTAAAAATAGGCGATCGCACGGTAGGCTTTTGGAGCTATTTAACCGTCACCGGGAGAACCTATATCTACGCTTCGACGTATGCCCACTCACAGCGCAGAACCAAATACGTAGGGACTTGTCTGCCTAGTGAGGACGACCAACTAGCGATCGCGAACTTGCTTCTGGTTTCCCGCGAAGAATGGAACAATCGTCCAAAGAAAGCCGATCGACGACCAAAAAAGCTGGATGCGCCTAACCCTAAACTGTTTCCCCCGGAACAGTACCCTCATCTTTATGAGCCAGGGGCAGTCGATGCTATTCGAGTTAAGCGACTCACATCTGAATGTGGGACTCTTAAGGAAAAAAACAAAGAATTGGAGCGGCGGTTGCGAGAAGCCCAGATGGAAATTCAGAAGCTTCTCGAACAAGTCAGGGCACTTGAGTTGATGGGAGACGTCCAGGCCAGACAAATAAGCCAACTAACTCAGGAGCGGACTCGCTTACTCTTTCCTGTTGCAGCTGAAACGTTGCTAGACGGCGACGGCAGCGCTAAAACCGACTCTTGCGAAATAAATAGCCCAAAAAGGTAGGTAGATAATCTTAATGCAATCAGCGCGCAGTCCTCCAAGCGTCACGTTGCCGCCATCACCCCCGCTTGCGTCCGCAACACGGAACAACTGCACCACGTAAATCTAGAACAGGACTGAAAATCATGGAAGAATGGCACTTAGATTGGACGGCAATCCACGATTTAGTAAGCCGAGTCGTGGAAGCTCAACGAGAATACAGGCACTCGCTGAAGGAACTGGAAAAATTTAATGCGATCGCTTCTGACTTGAGCAGGTACGGGTTGTCGCCAGTAAAGCGGAAAGTCGTTAATCACGTCTCAGCTAAAAAGGAGTTATTTTATCCTGCTCAAATTGCCAGAGAGCTAGAACTGTGCAGCAGTTACGTCTCAAAAGTTTTTAAGGAGCTAGAAGACGGTCGCTGGATAAAGTCTGTGGATAACAAAGGATACAGGGGGCGTAAGTTGTACCAAGTCACCATCCCGGTAGCTACTCCCTCTGTGTCAAGTAAATAATTAAATTAATTTAATTCAGCGACTCCATACGCCTTCAGGGAAATACCTGGGGGTGTCTTGCATATTAGCACAAGTCAGTTTACTTGTCTGCCTAAAAGCTAAAAAGCAGGAGGTGGAATTGAACCACTGACATTCAGATTATGAGCCTGACGAGCTACCAGACTGCTCTATCCTGCTGTTTCACATCATAGTACAGATTGGCTTAAATCAGCCTTATACAACATTAACACTACATATGCAATCTTTTAACAATCGCGTGATGGCAGGGTTATTAACGGCTAAAGCACCAGATATAGTGTAGTTTGCCTCAATAGCACTATATCTAGCAGCCAAGATTCAGCCAAAGTCCTTGTCAATCTTCAGTCAAGATAGGAGACTGGTAGAGTACATCCCTTTCAGCCAAACAACTAGAAGCTTCTACCAATCAGCTTCCTACAAATGGGCAGTACTGGATTTGAACCAGTGGCATCCTGCTTGTA
>DALYIW010000532.1:0-2203 GCA_031970155.1 Coleofasciculaceae cyanobacterium CTOTU46601
TTCTCATGACAAACCGCCATTTGTAGGGGTGAACGGCCGTTCACCCCTACTATATGTGGTACCCATGCGTAAGTCCTGAGTCAGTTATCCTTAGGTGCATCCTAAGGCAAGCAAGCCTGGTGGAAATCAAGCCAACTCAATACACAACAGCTCAATTAGTTGCTGATGGTGCCAGCTAGCACTGAATTATCTTTCAATACATTGATGGCGGCTTGATATTGTTGGTCTGTCACTGTACCTACTTGGTCAACAGTCATTGTCGGTTCCAAACTTACTTCTAAATCGGGTTTGATGCCCAATTTATGAATATCTCGGTGGTTGGGTGTCTCGTACTTAGCGACGGTTACAGCTAATCCTGAACCATCGGATAAGTCAAACAAGGATTGGATTAAACCTTTACCGAAGGTTGTTTCACCGACTATTTTGGCTCTACCGTTATCTTGCAATGCTCCTGCCAGAATTTCACTAGCACTAGCAGTGCCCTGGTTTACCAAAACCACTAAAGGATCTTCTGTAAGGGCTGGGCCATTGGCTTCAAAGCTACCTAGCATTCCTTGCCGATTAACGGTGTAGACGACTGTGCCTTTATCCAACCAGTAGCGGGCAATTTCGATACCCGCTTGCAACAAACCACCAGGATTATTTCGCAAATCCAGAATATAAGCATCTGCGCCCTGTTTCTCTAATGTGGCGATCGCATTTGATACTTCTTCTGGGGCATTAGCACTAAACTGTGTCAGGCGAATGTAACCCACCGGAACACCATTAGGCTGAGAATCCAACGTGGCATAGACTGGATTGAGAGCAATGCGATCGCGCACTAACTCCAGAAACTTTGGTTCTCCTTCCTTCCCTTGAATTCTCAAGGTAACAGTCGTACCAACTGCCCCCCGCATCCGAGTTGCTGCTTCGTCGAGAGTGAGTTTTGAGGTGAGTGCGCCGTCAATTTCCAAGATGCGATCGCGCGGCTTAATACCCGCTTTGTCTGCTGGTGAACCCGCAATCGGTGCCACCACTTCCAACTCCCCTGTTTCAGCATCCAGAGCAATTTGCAACCCTACACCTGAGAGTTCCCCAGAAGTATTGACCTGCAAACTATGATACTGGTCTGGTTTCAAAAGTCTTGTAAAAGGGTCGTCAAGACTTGCTAACATTTTCTGAATGGCTGTATAAGTTGCCTCGCGATTGTCCAGCCGCTGTTTTAACCACTTTTCGCGCAGTGCCCACCAGTTTTGATGATTAAAAGAATCATCTACATACGATTGACTAACAATTCGCCACGCTTGCGAGAAGAGCTTTTGCTCGTCAGTAAAAGCCGACGCTGGCGGTGTCCACCAAGTTGACAAGAGGAAGATTTGAAAGATCAGTAAAATTCCGACCCAGAAAGCTCGTTTGTGCATGACCAATATTTTCACTTCAGGCTTTGATTCCCAACTGTCCCAGTGTGGAATACCTTGGGAGAACGAGAGGGCTTGAAATATACATTTCTCTTGAGCCTCTTGTGTTCGCACAAAAAAGAGTTGCAAGAGTTTCTGTCTATCAAGATTACCCCTTGCAGGCTATGTTACATTTCTTGTATAGCGAACATCAAACACGTCAGTGATTCTGATCGGGTTTGTGTAAGTTCTATAACAGTGGTGGATACTTCCCCCTCCCCCCAAACCTCACGAGGCTTACCTCTTTGGCACAGTGTCTGCCAGGAGTTAAGCCAATCAAAAACAGCAATATCCTTTTAGTAATTCTGGCTTCATGTTTTCTAAGCAGATAACCGACTCAAAAGTCTTCAACTGGTTTGAGGAGCGTCTAGAGATTCAGGCACTAGCCGATGACGTTACCACAAAATATGTACCTCCTCACGTTAATATTTTTTACTGCCTGGGTGGGATTACCCTCGTTTGCTTTTTAATCCAGTTTGCCACTGGATTTGCTATGACCTTTTACTACAGACCAACGGTCGCTGAGGCATTTTCCTCTGTGCAGTATTTGATGACTGAGGTGAACTTCGGCTGGCTGATCCGCTCAGTCCACCGCTGGTCTGCCAGCATGATGGTACTGATGATGATTTTGCACATCTTCCGTGTGTACCTCACGGGCGGTTTCAAAAAGCCTCGCGAACTAACCTGGGTGACAGGTGTGGTTTTAGCCGTAATTACCGTTTCTTTCGGCGTTACTGGCTACTCCCTGCCTTGGGATCAAGTCGGTT
>DALYIW010000533.1:0-2075 GCA_031970155.1 Coleofasciculaceae cyanobacterium CTOTU46601
GTCGGGAGTCGGGAGTCGGGAGTCGGGAGTCGGGAAGAGGGATTTTCATTCCAACGTTCGTGAGTTTGGGCTCATGGCGTCTAATCTGCCTTTCTTGAACGGAAGAGGAGGCGGTTCAATACGGTATCTACTAAGAAACTCACAGTTACTGGAGCGATCGCACTTTCTCCCACCTTTCCCCCAATTATGGTTCAAGCGAGAACTTCTGGTTATTTGGCGATCGCACTCACAAATCCGCAAATTCTAGTCGATACTTAACCGTTCCATGACAATCTTGCAATGCGCCATCTTGCAACTCGATGACCATAAATGCCTCATCCGGTACATCATACTCACACGCTAGATTTTTCTCTTTGGCACTCTTGAAACCAAACCGAGAATAGTAGGCCGGATTTCCCAGCACGACAATTGCACTAAAGCCTAAATTTCCAACTTGTTTGAGGCTGTGTCTTACCAGTAAAGAACCAATTCCCTGCTTTTGGCTATCAGGTAAAACTGCTAACGGAGCTAAACCCAAGACTAAAGGATGTGAAGTGCACTCCCCCTCAATTGAAACAGGACTAAACAAAACATGTCCAACAACTCGCCCCGCTTCCACTGCCACGAATGAAAGCGTCATGCTAGCTTGTCTGAGTCTGTCTACTAAATCAGCTTCATTGACACGTTCAAACGCCGCAATATTTACTTCACGAATCGCTGCAAAATCTTCCGGTTGTTCGGCTCGAATCTCCATGGTAAGCTGCTGTTCATTTACGTACAGCATACTTGACAGGACTATCGAGTATTGACGAGAATGCTTGAAGCCGTTTAAGCTTCGCGGTTGATATCATGTCTGGTTGTATCGGTAATGCAAGACAAAAGAATTGGTAATTGATAGTATTTTTAATCGATTACCCATTGTTACTTTTGGCTCTCCCACAATTGCGATCGCTCTCTCCCCATCTGAGACCTAAATATTAAATACTCTATATATGGGTCTATCCTGTCTTAATTACTGATCAACCAATCACCACAGTCGATGAACAAAATGCTTCGTAGGTTCTCACCGAAACGCATGGTGAACCGGAACAAAGGGTTCGACATTGTGAGTAATAGACGCTCTGACTTTGTAAGAAAAGGTATAACGCACTCCCAATGGCGCGATCCTTACCATTTAGTGCTTACCCTTCACTGGTCAAAGTTCTTCGCGCTAACCGTGGCTGCCTATGTAGCCACTAACACTTTGTTTGCTCTTTTGTACCTAGCTGGAGGAGATTGCATTAAAAACGCGCGCCCTGGCTCTTTTTTAGATGCCTTTTTCTTCAGCGTTCAGACAATGGCTACTATCGGTTACGGTTCAATGTATCCCAGCACTGACTATGCAAATTTCCTAGTATCAATTGAAGCCCTAGTAGGTTTGTTGGGAGTAGCAATGGGGACAGGACTGATGTTTGCTCGCTTCTCCCGCCCTACAGCAAGAGTTCTCTTCAGTCGTGTGGCCGTCATCGCTCCTCATAACGGTGTGCCTACGCTAATGTTACGTGTTGCCAACGAGCGCCGGAACCAGATTCTTGAAGCCCAAATAGGGGTAAGTTTGCTGCGCGATGAAACTACAGCGGAAGGTCATTTTATGCGTAGAATCTATGACCTTAAACTGCTTCGCAGCCAAACACGCAGCTTTGCCCTCAGCTGGATGGTGATTCATGAGATTGATGAGAACAGTCCTTTGTATGGGGTGACGCCAGAGTCAATGGCCCAAGCGGAAACGGATATTGTAGTCACGATAACTGGTATTGACGAAACAGTTTCACAAACCGTTCACGCTCGTCATTACTACATTACAGAGGAAATTATATGGAACATGCGGTTTGTTGATATTTTCACAAGGAAGCCAGATGGACGGCGTTTGATCGATTTCACACGCTTTCACGATGTTACGCCCCTTTAACAGAAAGATTGGAATGCCGCTATCAATATCCTGAAATTAGCCTTGAGTACCACAGGGCATGTGGGAACTTGGATCTTAGATCCGAACGCTTCGGGAGACTCGACCTCTACTCTAGTTGGAGCAATCCTGCTTGGGCAAGTTGGGTCTA